>DIZC01000056.1 GCA_002429315.1 Alphaproteobacteria bacterium UBA6038 | reverse complement strand
GGCGTGGGGCGCGGCGCTGGGGGCGCCGGCGGGGGGGGGGGGGCGGGGGGGGGAGGTTGAAGGGCGGGGGGGGGGGGGGGGGGGCGGCGTACTCCCCCTACCGTCTCGCCATCGCGCTCCGCGCTCCGGCGATCCACCTCCCCCGCAAGCGGGGGAGGATAGAAGGACATGCGTCTCACTTCGCCGCCTTCTCAATCTTCTCCAGCCCGCCCATGTACGGCTTCAACGCATCGGGGATCGCGATGGAGCCGTCCGGGTTCTGATAGTTCTCCAGGATGGCGATCAGCGTGCGGCCGACGGCGAGTCCCGAGCCGTTGAGCGTGTGGACGAACCGCGTGCCCTTCTCGTTCTTCGGGCGGTAGCGCGCGTTCATGCGCCGGGCCTGGAAATCGCCGCAGTTGGAGCAGGAGGAAATCTCGCGGAAGCGCCCCTGCCCCGGCAGCCACACTTCGATGTCGTAGGTCTTGCGCGCAGCAAATCCCAGGTCGCCGGTACAGAGCGTCATCACCCGGTGATGCAGGTTGAGGCGCTTGAGCACGGATTGCGCGCAATCGGTCATGCGCTCGTGCTCGGCATTCGAGTGGTCCGGCGTGGTGATGGACACCAGCTCCACCTTGGAGAACTGGTGCATGCGGATCATGCCGCGGGTGTCCTTTCCCGCCGCGCCCGCCTCCGCGCGAAAGCACGGTGTCCAGGCGGTGAATCGTAGCGGCAGCTTCTCTTCGTCGAGAATCTCCTCCCGCACATAATTCGTCAGCGACACTTCTGCGGTGGGGATAAGGTAGCTATCGCGAGAAATTGTGACTTCCCACCAAAAATCGTTCACATCCAGCCGATTTACGTTGAAGGTGTTGCTGAACTTGCCCACTTCACTAAATGCGGGGTCGAATGCTGCTTGCACTGCGGCATCTGAGAACTTCGGGGGGCTCCCATCCATTGTCCAAGTGTTTTCGTCAGACTTATGCCGAAAGATTTGAATCGGCGTTCTGAATAAGTCGTCTTCGAACTTGGGCAGCTGACCCGTTCCAAACATCGCTTGATCGCGCGCCATCAGCGGCGGTTGGAACTCGGTGTAGCCGAATTCGCCGGTGTGCAGGTCGAGCATGAAATTGGCGATGGCGCGTTCGAGGCGCGCGAGCCCGGCAGTGAGATAGACGAACCGCGAGCCGGAGACTTTTGCCGCCCGCTCGAAATCCATCATCCCGAGCGCTTCGCCCAATTCGAAATGCTCGCGCGCCGAATTCATCGGCGGCCGCGCGCCGAACGCCCGCCCCTTCACCTCCACATTGTCGTTTTCATTATTGCCGTCGGGCACGTCCGGCGCCGGCAGGTTCGGCAAACCGGCGAGCAGATCGTCGAGCGCCTTCTTCAACTCGCGCTCGCGCTCCTCGCCCCGCTGAATCTCCTCCTTCAGTCCGGCGACTTCGGCCATCAGCGCGGCGGCGGACGCCTCATCTTTCTTGGCCTTGGCCTGGCCGATCAGCTTGGAGGCTTCGTTCCGCCGCGCCTGCGCCTGCTGGAGTCGCGTCTGCAGCTCGCGCAATTCGCGGTCGCGCTCCAGCACCTCGAAGGCGATGCTCTCGCCATCCAGCCCGCGCCGCGCGAGGCCGTTCGCGAACGCGTCGCTGTCTTTCCGGATCGCGGCGATGTCGTGCACGGGAAACTCCGAATCGGCGCCGTGAATGGCATGGCGACTCCTTGTCGTCAAAACCAGACATCCCCTCGCCCCGCCCATCCGGAGAGGGGAACCGGAGAGCTTCGCCTCCCCGCGTCGCGGAAGGCGAAGGGGGGCGACACCCTAAGTCACGGAAATTCCTCTGTTTCGGGACTCGTCGAATATTTTTTCAGAAATCGGGAGAACAGGCCTTGACAGCGTCACGCTGGTTATGTACATTCCTCTCATCTCTCGATTTGCGCCCGGCCGGAAGCCGGCGGGCTGAAGCGGCCGCCGAACCGCAGAAGTCTGCGCTTTTCGCGAGCCCGGCGGATGCCTCACCGGCGATCCGCCCCACCCCAAAAAAATAAATTTCGCACCCAAAGGAGGACCGCCATGTCCGCACGCATCCGGGCGGGGCCCTGACGCGCACCTCGTGACCCCACGCGCCCTTTTTGCCCGGCCCAGCGTTCCGCCGCCAATTCCCCGCAAGCCCGATCTCTCGTGGCCCGCGGTTCGGAAATTGGGGGGAACATGCAGAGGCCGACCAGCAGAAGGAAGTTTCAAGAACCTGCCCGCGGAAAAAACGCTCCCCACCCGAAGTCATGCTTCGGGCGAGCGAATGTGCGGCCGCCATCCATGCGCGGATCGCGATGGCGTGAAAATCGAAAGAGGCCGATTCGATGGCAGCTCGGAGTCTGTCCGAAACCATCCCCTTCGCCACATTTCGCGGATGAGACTCGTTCGGCTCAGCGAAGCGGTACGGCACGACCGGCGATTCGAGCGGCGGGCGCAGACTGTCTGAGAGACTATGTCGTCGCGGCAGCGCGGGCGGCGGCATCGCGGGCCCGCTGGCGCTCGATCAGCTTCACGCACCAGATGGAGATTTCGTAGAGCAGGATCAGCGGCGCCATCAGCGCGAACGGACTGATAAAGTCCGGCGGGGTAAGGATCGCCGCCACGACCGTGATCGCGAGGATGGCGTAGCGCCGCATGCTGCGCAGCTGGGCGCTGGTCACCAGCCCGACCCGCCCCAACAGCGACAGCAGCACCGGAAGCTGGAAGGTCAGTCCGAAAGCGAAGATGAGGGTGGTGACGAAGTCGAGGTATTCGCTCACCTTCGGCATCAACTCGATGCCGAGATTGTTCGGCCCCGTCGGCGTCTCGTAGCCGACGAAGAAGCGGATGGCGAAAGGCAGCATGACGTAGAACACGAACGCAGCGCCGATGAGGAACAGGATCGGCGTGGCGATGAGGAACGGCAGAAACGCCTTGCGCTCCTGGCGATAGAGGCCGGGCGCCACGAACATCCAGATTTGCGATGCGATGATGGGAAATGCGAGGCACAGCCCGGCGAAGACGCCGAGCTTCACGTAGGTGAAGAACGTCTCGTACACGCTGGTGTAGATCAGATGATGATTGGGATGACCGGCCAGCGCGTGCGCCAGCGGCTCCGTCAGGAAGGCGTAGATCTGTTTCGAGAACGCGAAGCAGATGGCGAAGCAGACGGCAAGCGCCAGAAGCGACCAGATGATCCGCTTGCGAAGCTCCACCAGATGATCGAGCAGCGGCGCCTTGCTGGCATCGATGGCGGCTTCGTCTTCCGGCGTCCGGACCGTCATGGCGGCGGCGGCTCCGAACCCGGTGCGATCGGGATGGGCGGCCCTTCATCGTGCGGCGCTTCTTCGACCGGCGCGGGGGAAGCGGGCGGCTCCAGCTGCGGCGCCGGGTCCAGCGGCAACACCGGCTCGTGCAGCGTCTGCTCCAGCCCGGCGAACGGCCGCTCGTTGCGGAGCGCCTGAATTTCGGTGCGCAGCTCGTCCAATTCGGCCTGACGCGACATCTCGTCGAAGCTCTTCTTGAACTGGTCGGCCATGGCGCGGGCCTTGGCGAGCCAACGGCCGAGCGTGCGCATCAGCCGCGGCAGGTCTTTCGGCCCGACCACGACCAGCGCCACCACCAGGACAATGAGGATATGACTCCAGGAAAGATCGATCATCGGCGAGGCCTAGCGGCCGACGGTCTGGTCCTTGTTGACCACGGTTTCGTCGCGGTGCTGGTCGGGAATCGAGCGCGGGCGCTCATCCTCGTCCGGCTCACTCAGACCCTTGCGGAAGCTCTTGATTCCCTTCGCCACGTCGCCCATCAGCTCGGAAATCTTGCCGCGGCCGCCAAACAGCAGGACGGCGATCATCGCCACGATGAGAATGTGCCAGATGCTCAGGCCACCCATGATAACTCTCCTTCACCCGCCCGCTTTTGGTCCGATGGCGGCCACTCTACGCCCTCGCCGCTTCGCGGATGGTTAAAGCCCCTGCGAAACCCGGTTGCAAGCTAGCCGACCAGGACCTCGCCTTTGCGGCCGAGCGCCTGGGCCAAGGCGGCAAGCCGCTTGTGAACCGGCTCGCCGGCGATGGCTTCGCGGCGGCGGGGAACCTCGAGAAGGACGCGATTGGGCGTCATCCGCAGGGCGTAATGCGGCAATTCGCCGACCGCGGAGGCAGACAGGGCAAAGCCTAGCCGGGCCACCAGCCCGAGGCGCACAGCGCAGGCGATGTCCTCCTCGCTCAGGAGATTGTGGGCGGTGATCTCGCGCGGGAAATCCTCGTCGCCGGAATAGCGGTGGAACACCGCGGTGGCGATCAGGGCGCGGGCCCGGTGGGATGCGCCCGCGAAAGGCGCAGTGACCACCTGGTTGAACGCGCCGACGGCGCGATCGTCGGGATGCCGCCGCCAGCCGATATCGGAGAACAGGCAGACCGCCTGCCGGATGCGGCGCGACTCCCTGCCTTCGTTGGCGAACAGCGGTGACATCCAGTGGAACAACTCGTCGGCATGGGTCGGCACCCGCGACAGCCGGCGGTTGGCGCTGGCGGCGAATTCCATCAGCGGATCTTTCTGGCGCTCCTCCGGCGAAAGCTGCACATGCAGAATGCCCTCGCGCAGGCCGTAAGCCGAAATGATAACGCGATCGAGATCGGTC
This sequence comes from Alphaproteobacteria bacterium UBA6038, assembly GCA_002429315.1. Lineage (GTDB taxonomy): Bacteria > Pseudomonadota > Alphaproteobacteria > Micropepsales > Micropepsaceae > Rhizomicrobium. The sequence continues at coordinate 37,225 of DIZC01000056.1, read as the reverse complement.
TTCAGCAGCAAGCGTTCCAGCACGATGGCGCCGTAGGGCAACGCTTCCGCCCTGCGCCGCGAGACGATTCCCATCTTGTCGAGCGATTTGCGCGACATCTGGGAAATTACGCGCGCGAGCTTCAGTGCGCGGCCTTTGGGGATTTCATAGTGATGCAGCACATGCAGCGGATAGCGCGTCTCTTCCATGTCGACGCGCGCAAAGCTGCGCCACGCGCCGCCCACTGCGTAAAGCGTGGGACCGCCGATCTGCGAAAGCCCGTCCAGTCTCGCGAGGCCCTTGTCGACGATCTCGCGCGCCTTGTCACAATCGCCCTTGGCGAGATCGATGAGGCGCAACGGCCCGAATGGGAAGGTCAGCGCGGCCCCGGTGCGGCCGTTCTTCACCGGCACCATGTCCAGGCTGCCGCCGCCGAGATCGGCGGCAAGTCCGTTGGCTTCCGGAATGCCGGCGAGCACGCCTTCCGCGGCGATCCGCGCCTCTTCCTCGCCGGACAGGATGCGGATCGGTCCACCCCAGGCGGCTTCGGCGCGGCGCACGAATTCGTTGCCGTTGGGCGCATCGCGCGCCGCGGCCGTGGCCACCGCTTCGCGCATGTCCACCCGATGGGCGTCGGCAACCATGCGGTAGCGCGCCAGCGCTTCCAGTGCAGAGCGGATTCCGTCCTCATTCAGGCGGCCGCTCGACACCATGTTGCGGCCGATGGCGCAGATCGCCTTCTCGTTGTGAACCACCGCCGGCGTGCGGGCGAAGGACTCGTAGACGACAAGGCGCACTGAATTGGATCCGATATCGACGATCGCAAGTGGACCTTTACGGCCGCGGCTCTCGCGCGCCCCCTGCGGCGCCGGGACCGCGGCGGTGTCGGACAGCGTCACGGTTCAATCGTTTCGGCTGGCGACAGCGACCGGCCGCCTCTGCGCAATTTTCAGCGCCCGGCCGCGTCCGGAGAGCGAAGGATTGGTCATAAAGTAGGTATGCGCGGAAAACGCGTCCTCGCGCAGGTAATGGGGATCGCGAAGGTAGGTTCCGTCGGACTGCATCGTCCAGCTTTGCGCCTGGTCCTTGAGCAGCGCCACCATGATCTGGCCCAGTACCTGCTCGTGCACCGTGGGATTCTCGATCGGCACCAGCGCTTCCACCCGGCGGTCGAGATTGCGCGGCATCCAGTCGGCGGACGAAATGAATACCTTCGCTTTGGGGGACGGCAGACCGTGACCGTTGCCGAAACAGACGATGCGCCCGTGCTCCAGAAACCGTCCGATGATGCTCTTCACGCGGATGTTGTCGGACAGCCCCGGCACGCCGGGACGCAGGCAGCAGATGCCGCGGACCACCAGATCGATGCGCACGCCGGACTGGCTCGCTTTGTAGAGTCCATCGATGATCCGCGCGTCGACCAGTGAGTTCAGCTTGGCCCAGATCGCGGCGGGGCGCCCGGCGCGGGCATGGGCGATCTCCTCCTGGATGGCGTCGACCAGCTTGGCGCGCAAGTTCAGCGGCGAGATGGCGATTTTCTCGAGACTCACCGGCTCGGCATAACCAGTGATGAAATTAAACAGCTGTGCCGCATCGCGCCCAAGCGCCGCTTCGGCCGAGAACAGGGACAGATCGGTGTAAACCTTCGCGGTGATCGAATGGTAGTTTCCGGTCCCGAAATGCACGTAAGTGCGCAGGTGCCCGCCTTCGCGGCGCACCACCAGGCTGACTTTGGCGTGCGTCTTGAGTTCGATGAAGCCGTACACCACCTGGACGCCGGCACGCTCGAGATCGCGCGCCCATTTGATATTGGCCGCCTCGTCGAAACGCGCCTTGAGCTCGATAAGGGCGGTCACCGACTTGCCGGCGTCCGCCGCCTCGATCAACGCTCTGACGATTGGCGAATCCTGCGACGTGCGGTAGAGCGTCTGTTTGATGGCGACCACGTTGGGATCGGTCGCCGCCTGGCGAAGGAATTGCACCACGACATCGAAGCTCTCGAACGGGTGGTGCACAATGATATCCTTGGCCCCGATCGCTGCGAAGCAATCGCCGCCATGGTCCCGGATGCGTTCGGGAAAGCGCGCAACGAACGGCTTGAAAAGAAGATCGCGGCGCTCATCGAGGATCAGCTGCTTGGTATCGCCCAGTCCCAACAGATGTTGGACGATGATCAGGTCGGACAATGCGAGATCGAGATGGTCGGCGATGTAGCGCCGCAAATTCTGCGGCATGGTTTCGCTGCACTGCACATGGATGACGGAGCCGCGGCGGCGGCGCTTGAGCAGCGATTCGAACAGCCGTACCAGATCCTCGGCTTCTTCTTCGATTTCCACGTCGCTGTCGCGGATGATGCGGAAGAGTCCTGAGCCTTCGACATTGTAGCCGGGGAACAGCCGGTGGAGATGCAGACCGATCACCCGCTCCAGCGTGAGGAACCGCGCCACGGGGTCTTCGCCAGGCAATCGGATGAAGCGCTGCAGTTGCGGCGGGATCGGCAGCAGCGCCGTGATGCTCTTGCCGTCCTTCTTGCGCGTGAGCTGCAGCGCGAGCGTGAAGGCAAGGTTCGGAATGAACGGGAACGGGTGCGCCGGGTCCAGCGCCAGCGGCGTCAAGACCGGAAAAATCTGTTGGCTGAACTCTGCGTCCAGCCAAGCGCGATCGCCCTCGGTGAGCTCTTCGCGCTTCATTACCACGATGCCGGCTGTCCGCAATTCGCTGCGCAGGTTCGACCACAGGTTCTGCTGATCGACGATGAGCTTGCCCGCCGTCTGATCGATGCGCGCAAGCTGTTGCGCCGGGGTCAACCCATCGTCGCTCGCTGCCGCGACCCCGGCGCTGACCATGCCCTTCAGGCCGGCCACGCGGACCATATAGAACTCGTCCAGGTTGGAGGCGGAGATGGAAAGAAACCGCAGGCGCTCCAGCAGCGGATGCCGCGGATTCTGGGCTTCTTCCAGAACGCGGCGGTTGAACGCCAGCCAGGATAGCTCGCGGTTGAGAAGGCGGTCCGAGGAAGGCGCATCCGCCACGGCAGCCGACATCCCGCCCGCCTCGAACGGCAGGCCATCGCCGGTGGGGACGATCACTTCGAGGTGGGGCTTAGGCTTTGCCATTACCGGAGTTTCGCGCAATTTCGTGACCAAACCTAAACCAACTCCCTGAATCTGTCATGGTTTGCCCGACCGGAGCTCTTCTTCGTTCAGGAGCTCGCGGACGAGCGCGGCCGTTACCCCACGGCCCTGCGCCAACGCCCTGGCGTCGGCCCGTGCAATAAATTCGCGGACAGCGGCGGGCGAGCGCTCCAGCGAGCGCAGGATTTGCTCGAGCGTCGCGTCCGGAACGGCGAGCTGGCGATCCGCGAGCAGCTTGTGCGCGAGTTTCGCCAGGAGATCGTCGTCGGGCGCCCAAAGAGAGAAGGAGACCAGCGCCGCGAAGCGCGACGCCAGGTCCGGTAAGGCGGTAGGCCATGCCGGAGGCTCCGAACGGCCGGTCAGGAACACCGGTGCCGCAAGGGTGGCCGCTTCCATCAACTCAAAAATTGCGGCATCGCGGGCCGGGTTGGGCAGACTGGAATCGACGTCCTCGATAGCGATCGGGTGCGAGCGGTCCAGCAGCACGAAGGCGCTGCCGCTCAGCGCCGCAGCTGCCACGCGTTGCGCGCCGCTTTTCGCGATCCAGATTTCGATCAGGTGGGACTTTCCCGATGCGGCAGGACCATAAAGCGCGGCAACCGACACAGCCCAGGCGGGCCAGGAATCGATGAAGGCCAAGCCATCGCGGTTCGCATCCGAGACGATAAAATCGTCGCGCGTCAGGGACGGCTTTGTCTCCAGCGGAAGGGGAATCTGTGACGGCACGGGATTCCGCAGATCAGGCCACACTGCGATAACGTGCTGCCAGGGCTTTCAGCCAAAGCCCTGTGTAAGCAAGCCATGAGGCGACGGTGAACGCGGCCACGACGAGCGCCGCGGCCCCGACCATTCGCGGCTCCTCCATTCCCAAGGCGAGGAACAAGAGGACGAGCGCCACATAGGCAACCTGAACGGCGGTGCAGACTTTGCCGATCGCCAGCGGCTCAACGCGCAATGGTAAGCTCAGCAGCCGTGCAAGAAAAATTGCGCATACAATGGCTGCATCGCGACCGATGACGAGGAGCATCAGCCACAATGGCGTGCTGCCGATCGCCGTCAGCGCCAGAAAAGACGCCAGCATGAGCGCCTTGTCCGCAGCCGGATCGAGATAGCGGCCGACCGACGTCGCGAGGCCGTAGCGCTTGGCGAGGTAGCCGTCCGCCAAATCGCTCAAACCTGCAAACGCGAACACCACAAAGGCCAGGATATGATGACCATACAGCAGACAGGCCGCCAGCAGCGGCGCCGAGAACAGGCGCATCCCGGTCAACGTGTTTGGGATTTGCCGAAACATCATTCGGATTCCGTGTCCTCGGCCGCCGGCTTGCCCGGACTGATCCACCACGTGCCGCCGCGCTCCGCGAAGCTCAGACTCGATTGCGCGGCCACGGTGCGCAACTGCTCGGGCGTGCCCGTATAGGAGATAGCCACACGTCCCTCACCAGTGTTCATGGCCACGACGCTGACGTCGCTGATGGCGGGAACGGCGGCGAGCCGCGCAAGCATGTTGTTCCACTGCTCGAGCGACGTAATGCGCAGCTCGGCGACGATTCGCGACTTCTTGTTGAGGTCGATAGTGCCTCTCGTCTTCCAAGCGTCCTCGATAGCCGCTTCGGCCAGTTCCGCGGCCGTCGCGTACGCTTTTTGCGGCGGAGTGCCCGCCGCCACCGGAACGTCGATATCGGCGAGCACCACCGGCTTGCCGGGGCCGACGCGCCGCATGCGTATGGTCATGTGGCTGGCGGCGGGATTGCTCGCCTGCACCAGCACCGCCTCACCCGCGTGCACTCGGGATGCGGCGGATTGTACCTGGCCCCAACTCGCCTCCGCGAAATGCAATGAACCGAGGGAGGATTCATCGACGCCGTCGCCCACGGGGGCGACGAGCGGGAACTGCGCGCTGGCATATTTGCGCTCGGCCAAGGCTTGCGCCCAAGGCGAGTGGGCGCTGTAGGTCGGCGACATGGCAACCACAAGAATGGCAGTGCCGGGCTGCTCGGAGACACCGATGTTCGCGACCCGGAACAGGTGGCGCACGGCGCCGGGATTGAAGATGTAGGTGATACGGGCGACATACCGGGTAGTCGAGCGCTTCTCGTTCGCAACTGTGTATCCGCGGATCAGCCGCTCGAGTCCGGCATTGTCCAGGCTGGTGAGCTTGGCCCAGTCCTTCTGCGGCACCAGCCGGTGAGATAATTCGGACCACGCCCGGGCCCGCCCGCCGTTGATGGCATTGCTCTGCGCGACGGAAACCGAGGCAGCGGTTGCATCCACCGGCACAGTGACACTGTATGGATCGCCTTTGACCGAGCCAGGCCTGGCCGCAGCCGGGGCGGGCTTGGCCGCGCCAGCGGGCTTCTTGGCGGGCGGCGCCGCCGCCAGGCTCAAGAAGGCGATCGCAAATGAGGCGGCAAGCGGCAGAAAACGCATCAAAAACCCTCTTCGCGCCCGGAACTATAGAGGGGGCGACGGCTACACGAAAGCATCGGGCGGGAACCTTGCGGCTCCTCTGCCCGCTCCTTAAACGATCAACGATGGCTCGGTTCCCTGAATTCGCATGACATCCTGGCGAAAAAGCCGCGGCAACGGCCTTACTTACCAAGAAGCGGGCGTCGACATCGCGGCAGGCGACGCCCTCGTGAACCGGATCGCGCCACTGGCGAGATCGACCCGGCGGGCCGGTGCGGAGGCCGATCTCGGCGGCTTCGGAGGCCTGTTCGATCTCAAGGCCGCAGGTTTCAAGGACCCGGTGCTGGTTGCCGCGACAGACGGAGTCGGCACCAAGCTCAAAATCGCCATCGAGACGGGGCAGTTCGGCGGCCTCGGGCAGGATCTGGTCGCCATGTGCGTCAACGACATCGTGGTGCAGGGCGCGCAGCCGCTGTTCTTTCTCGACTACTACGCCACCGGGAAGCTGGACGTGGATGCGGCTGCCGCGGTGATCGAAGGCATCGCGCGCGCCTGCATCGAAAGCGGCTGTGCGCTGATCGGCGGCGAAACGGCTGAGATGCCGGGGCTGTATTCCGAGCGCGATTTCGATTTGGCCGGGTTTGCCGTCGGTGCGGTGGAGCGCGGCGCCGTCTTGCCCCACACCGAAGATATGGGCATCGGCGACGTGCTGATTGGGGTCGCGTCCTCTGGGCTCCATTCCAACGGCTTTTCTTTGGTACGGCGCGTGGTCGAGGAAAGCGGACTTGGTTATGGGACGGAGGCGCCGTTCGTCTCTAATACCAAGCTTGGCGAGGCGCTGCTTACGCCGACGCGGCTCTACGTGAAGAGCGCGCTGGCGGCCATCCACACCGGCGGCGTCAAAGGCCTTGCGCATATCACCGGCGGCGGCATCACCGAAAACCTGCCGCGCGTGCTGCCGGACGGGTTGGATGCGGAGATCGATCTCGCAGCGTGGATGCCACAGCCGGTGTTCGGATGGCTGGCGAAATCAGCCGGCATCGCCGAGCGCGAAATGCTCCGCACCTTCAATTGCGGCATCGGTTTGATCGTGGTGGCAAGCGACAAAGCTGCCGGTCACGTCATCGACGCGTTCCAAGAGAATGGCGACCGCGCCACGCGCCTCGGTACATTGGTGATCGGGGGAGCCGAACCGCAGGTCCGCTACACCGGCGCGCTGAAGCTCTGATGAATATGCTTCCCGCTATATTGCAGCTGGCCCTTGTTTCGATCATCGGACAAGCTGATGGGCTGCCGCATCCGCAGGCCTACCTGCCTTCCAAGCCCTACTATGACGTTGTGGAAAAGCCGCACTGCGCGTTTCGCTATGATGAAAAGCTCGAGACACGCGTACTTTCCATTTTGCGACATGAACTGTCTTCATCAGGTGCTCATTTTTATGATGCGAGCCGCCCAATTGTTACTGTTTGCCGGTCGAAAGCCATCCTTATGTTCAGCGGGACCAGACGCAACAATGGGCGCATGCTTCTCGACCCACCAAACATCTACATCGATGTGGATGTCTGTTCTCATCGCATTCTGACGATCGATCGCGACAACGGCACTACGGTAGTGGACGCTCCGCCGTGCGATTGAGAACTGCGGTTTTGATCTCCGGGCGCGGGAGGAATCTCAATGCGTTGGTCGAGGCCGCGCGCGCGCCGGATTATCCGGCGGAAATCGTGCTGGTGATTTCGAACAAGGCGGATGCCGGCGGCCTTGCCATTGCGGAGCGCGCCTGCATCCCCACCAACGTCATTTCGAACAAAGCCTACAGCTCGCGCGAAGATTTCGACGCGGCGATCGATGCGGCGCTGCGGGAAGCGGATGTATCGCTTGTGTGTGAAGCCGGCTTCATGCGCATCCATTCGGAGTGGTTCGTCGAACGGTGGGAGGGACGGATTCTGAACGTTCACCCCTCATTGCTGCCCGCCTTCCCCGGCATCCGCGTGCACGAACAGGCGCTCGCGGCCGGGGTGAAGATTTCCGGGTGCACCGTGCATTTCCTCACGCACGCTCTGGACTCGGGCCCGATCATTGCGCAGGCGGCCGTGCCGGTCCTGCCGGACGACACGCCGGAAACGCTGGCCGCGCGTGTGCTCACGGAAGAACTCAAGGTTTATCCTGCCGCGCTGAAACGTGTGGCCGACGGAAGAGTGAAGCTGGAAAACGGCCGGGCGGTATTCCAGGAGCAGTCAGAAACCCACGCCTGATATCTTGGCGGAGGCATCCCACAGCCGGCGGGCGTCGGCATCGTTCTGGGCGGCGCGGGAGGGCGGGGCAGGTTTGCACTTGTAGTAGTAGCCGCCGCTCTTGCCATCCACCTCCGGTGACGACGCAAGCCAGATAATGGTTTCGGCGCCCTGTTCCGGCGTGAGGCCGAAATTCTTCGCCACCCGAATGCCGAGCGACATGAATCCACCGCTCTGATCGCCAAACCGCGTCGCCACAAAGCCCGGATGCAGACAATTGGCGGTCACGCCGGTGCCGGCCAGCCGCCGTGCCAGCTCGCGCGTGAACAGGATGTTCATCAGCTTGGTCCGGCCATACACCGCAAAACCGGAATAGCCGCGCGCCGATTGCAGATCGTCGAAGTTCAGTCGCGCGCCGCTGTGGGCATCGGAGGCCGTGGACACGATGCGCGCTCCCGCCGTGGCCCTCAGCCGGTCCAGCAGCAGATTGGTAATGATGAAATACGACATGTGATTGAGGGCGAAGGTGCGCTCCAGCCCGTCTTCCGTCACCTCGCGCCGCGTGAACATGGCGCCGGCATTGTTGATGAGCACGTCGATGTGCAGCTCGGTGTCGGCAATCTCCTGCGCCACCCGTTTCATTTCCGAAAGCCGCGAGAGATCGGCGTAGTGCACCGTGTGATCGGCGTGCGCCGCCACCGCCTGCAGATGGCGGCGTGTCTGCTCTCCGCGGGCGTGGTCGCGCGCCACGAACACGATGCGTGCGCCCTTCTGCGCGAGGCGGTCAGCCGCGAGCTCGCCGATGCCGGAGGTCGCGCCGGTGATGACGACAACCTTGTCCTTCATCGGCGCCGGCATATAGTCGGTGCTCACCCCACGATCTCGAGATCGCAGAAGAAGAAACGGATTTCGGCTTTCGCGGTCTCCGGCGCATCGGAGCCGTGCACCGAATTCGCCTCGATGGATTCGGCGAAATCCTTACGGATGGTTCCGGGCGCAGCCTTGGCGGGATCGGTGGCACCCATCACCTCGCGGTTCTTGGCAATGGCGTTCTCGCCTTCCAGCACCTGCACCACCACCGGGCCGCTGGTCATGAATTCGACCAGACTTTTGAAGAAGGGGCGTGCCTTGTGAACATTGTAGAACGCTTCGGCTTGTGCGGTGGACAGCGTCAGCCGCTTCTGCGCCACCACGCGCAGGCCCGCCTTCTCGAATCGCGCGATGATTTCGCCGGTGATGTTCCGTCGCGTGGCGTCCGGCTTGATGATGGAAAGCGTTTGCTCGACGGGCATGCGGGAAACTCCATTGGGAAGGGGAAATCGCGCGCCTTATAGAAGCCGGTTTGCGATGCGGCAACCCGTGCTAAGAACCCCCCGCTATGCTGGTGATCGACAACGTCACCGTCCGGATTGCCGGGCGCGAGATCCTCAAGGGCGCGAGCGCGAGCGTGCCCGCCGGACGGCGCGCGGGGCTGGTCGGCCGCAATGGCGCCGGCAAATCGACATTGCTGAAGCTCATCTTGGGCCAGCTGCACGCGGATGTGGGTGAAACGCGAGTGCCGGCGGCCTGGCGTATTGGATCGGTGGCGCAGGAAGCGCCCTCGGGCGATGCGAACCTGATCGACACGGTGCTTGCCGCCGATCCGGAACGATTGCGCCTGCTGACACGAGCCGAGTCCGAAACTGATCCGCACACCCTCGGCGACATTCACCACCGGCTGGATGCCATCGATGCTTACGCTGCGCCCGCGCGCGCCGCGGCCATTCTCGCGGGGCTTGGCTTTTCTGCGGAAGACCAGCTGCGGCCCTGCCGGGAATTCTCCGGCGGCTGGCGCATGCGTGTGGCGCTTGCCGCCATCCTCTTCGCCGCGCCCGATCTGCTGCTGCTCGACGAGCCCACCAACTATCTCGATCTCGAAGGCGTGCTGTGGCTGGAGGACTTCTTGCGGCGCTATCGCGGCACCGTGGTGATCGTCAGCCACGACCGCGACCTGCTCAACACATTGGCGGAATTTATCCTGCACCTTGAGCACGGGCGGTTGAAGCTTTATTCGGGTAACTACGACACCTTCGTGGAAGTCCGCGGGATGCAGCGCGCCAACGACATCGCCTTCAACAAGAAGCAGCAAGCGGCACGCGCGCACATGCAGGCCTATGTGGATCGCTTCCGCTACAAAAAGGAGAAGGCGCGGCAGGCGCAGACGCGACTTCGCATGATCGCGAAGCTCGAGTTCAAGGATGTGCCACTGGACGAGCACATCGCGGCCATCAAACTTCCCAAGGCACAGCCCGCCAGCCCGCCCCTTATCACCTTCGAAAAGGGGTCGGTGGGTTATGAACCCGGAATGCCAGTGCTGTCCAACATCGCGCTGCGCATCGATCCGGATGACCGCATTGCGTTGCTTGGGAAAAACGGCAACGGCAAGTCAACGTTCGCGAAGCTGCTGGCTGAGAAGCTGTCGCTGATGGGCGGCAATACCGTTCGCGCCAAAAAGCTGCAGGTCGGCTATTTCGCGCAGCACCAGCTGGAAGAGCTCGATCCGACGCTCACCCCGGTGCAGACGCTGGCGCGCCTGCGTCCCAAATTCACCGAGCAGCAATTGCGCACGAAGCTCGGCTCCATCGGCCTCACCGCCGACAAAGCCCTGACGAAAGTGGGCCAACTCTCGGGTGGCGAACGCGCGCGGCTGATGCTGGCCGTCGCGGTGCTCGATTCGCCGAACCTGCTCATCCTGGACGAGCCCACCAACCATCTCGATATCGACGCGCGCGAGGAGCTGCTGACCGCGCTGAACGATTTCGAAGGTGCCGTGATTCTGGTCAGCCACGACCGGCGGCTGATCGAGACGACGGCAGACCGGCTGTGGCTGGTCGCTGGCGGGTGCGTACAGCCGTTCGAGGGCGATCTGGAGGATTACCGCCGGTTCCTGTTATCCGGCGAAGAAGCGCCGGCGCGCGAGGAGCCAGCACTGAAGCGCTCGAAGGAGGAGGCGCGGCGGGAATCCGCCGAGCGGCGACTGAAGCTGAAGCCGCTGAAGGACAAAATCGATATCGAGGAGCGCCACATCGCGAGCCTCACGACAGAACTGGCGAAGCTCGATGCCGCGCTCGCCGATCCGCTGCTGTTCGTCCACAACCCGACGAAGGGGAGCGCGGTGTCCAAGAAACGCGCCGAAGCGAAACGCAAGCTCGAAGCCGCCGAGTCTCGCTGGCTCGCGGCCAACGAACAATACGAACGCGAAATTGCCGGCGAACTGGCGGAGTGAGGCCGCTCAGCTGCCCAACTTCCGCCGGGCGATGCGGTACCACTCGCGCTGGCGGCTGCGGTAGTAGGATGGCGAGCCGCGCACCGACTCCACGATCTCGCGGAACACGCGCTGCGCCCGCTCGTGCTGCCCCAGGTGCTGTAACAGAAGCGCATAGCGGCAGCGCGCCTCCTCGCCGGGATATTTCGGCAGCACGCGCTCGTATTGCAGCAGCGCCTCGTCGTTCTTGCCCTGCAGCGCCAGCGCGCGGGCATAATCGAGCTCGGCCTCGGCATTGAAGGCGACGGGATCGGCGGCTTTCAGCCGCTCGTACGCGGCCTGCGCCCCCACGCCATCGCCGGCCAGCAGCTTCGCGCGCGCCAGCCCATGCAGCATGGCGGGATCGTTCTCGAATCCGCCGCCAAGCGCACTCTGGTACAGATCGATCGCATCCTGGAAATAGCCGCGCTTGATGCATTCATCGGCGAGCTCACGCTTGGCCTGCGCAGAGCCTACCAGTTCCACCTGGCGCTTCTTCTCGCGATACCCGCGGCCAGGGTCGACCGTGTTCACCACGTCGTCGGCCAAGCGGCGCGCCTGTGCACTGTTCGCTGCATCGGGGAGGATGGCGAAAATCAGATACGCGATACAACCGATCAGCGGCAGGAACATGATCGGCAGGATCCAGACATACGAGCGACCGCTGCGGATCACATGCGCGGCGAACGCAAACTGGATGAGCAGAATGATGAGGCCGGGGCCGTAGAGCGACATGCTTCAGTCCATCAGCCCGCTCCAGAAGGCAAAATTGAGGCCGCTTCTGTCAACCCTGCTTCTCGAATTTCCCGCTCGCCGATTCCTTCCAGTAGGTGACCGCGTGGTCGGCGGCCTGGGCTTTGGTCCGGTTTTGCTGCGCTGTGTTCACCGCCTCAGGATCGCGTCCGTCGAACAGCACAACGACCCGCGAAAGCGATTGTACCAGATGGCCGTCCCAGGACGGCGCGGCGGCTCCACCGACCAGAAACAGCACGTCGGCGTTGTTGGCGTTCGTCTCTTCCACCGTGATCAGCACCGGCTGGCGCGCCGCATCGCCGTCGCCCAATTGCGCATGTGGCAGAAAACTCTGCTCGTCGTAGGTCCACAACAGACTGTCGATGGCCGCCGCGCGGGCTGCCGATTCACAGCGGATCAGCACGCGCCACGGCTTCGCCAGCGATCGCTCCACCAGCCCCGGCAGCACATCGTCCAGCGAGCGCCGTTCGAGGTGGTAGAATAGAACCTCTACCATTCAGCTTCCCCTTGTGGGGAGGTCGGCGAGCGCAGCGAGCGGGCTGGGGGGCGATGCGGGGGGATTAGACCGCCCCCCACCCGATCCATCTCCGCGCTTCCGCGCTCCGCCTGATCGACCTCCCCACAAGCGCAAGGTGAAACGGAATGCCGCACGCACGGTCATGCTTCGTAATGGTCCGCTATCAGGCGGTCGAGGATGCGCACGCCCCAACCGACGCCCCAGCCGGGCGACAGCGGCTTCTGCTCGCCGTCCTGCCAGGCGACGCCCGCGATATCGAGGTGCGCCCACGGCGTTTTGTCGATGAACCGTTGCAGAAACTGCGCCGCCACGATCGAGCCGCCATGCGTCACGCCGGAGATATTTTTCATGTCGGCGATCTTCGACTTGATCATCTTGTCGTAGCCGTCGGCCAGCGGCAGGCGCCACACCGGCTCGCCCACCTCGCGACCCGCCTCCTGGATGCGGCCCGCCAGCTTATCGTCGTTCGCGAACAACCCGGCATGTTCCAGCCCCAGCGCCACCATGATCGCGCCGGTAAGCGTCGCCAGATCGATGACGAAGCGGGGCTTGAACCTGGTTTGCGCGTACCAAAGCGCATCGGCCAGCACGAGCCGGCCTTCGGCGTCCGTGTTGAGAATCTCGATCGTCTGGCCCGACATCGAGGTTACCACATCGTCCGGCCGCTGCGCCTTGCCGTCCGGCATGTTCTCGACCAGCCCGAGCACGCCCACCGCATTCACGCGCGCTTTCCGTGCGGCAAGCGCACGCATGGTGCCGGTCACCGCGGCGGCACCGCCCATGTCTCCCTTCATGCCCATCATGCTGGCGCCGGGCTTGAGCGACAGACCGCCGGAATCGAAGCACACGCCCTTACCGACGAACGCCACCGGTTGGTCCTTTTTGCGCCCGCCGTTCCATTGCAGCACGACCAGCTGGCTTTCGCGCGCGCTGCCCTGCCCCACACCGAGCAGCGCATTCATGCCCAGCTTGCGCATCTCGTCTTCGCCAAGCACCTCGACCTTGACGCCGAGCTTCGACAGGCCTTGCGCGCGCGCCGCAAATTCCTGCGGTGACATCACATTCGGCGGCTCGTTCACCAGATCGCGCGCGAGAAATACCCCATCGGCCACCGCCTGCATTCGTTGCCATGCCTTGCGCGCCGCAGACGTCTCCTCCGTGCCGATGATGATGCTCGCCAGTGTGGGCTCATGCTCGTCGCGCTGTTTGGTACGGTATTTGATGAAGGTGTAGCTGCGCAGTTGCGCGCCCATAGCCAGATGCGCGGCAAGTTGCGCCGCCTTCAGCTTGCCGCCCTTCGGCAGATCGATGGCAAAGGCGAGCTCTTTTTCCCCACTTGTCAGCAGGCGGCCGACAACGGCCGCAGCCAGCTTCTCGACCGCAGCCACATCGAATTTGTCCGCCCGGCCAATGCCGACGAGGACAACCCGCGAAAACCGGCCGCCGGAAGGGGCCAGTAGTTCCAGCACTTGCCCGGCCTTGCCCTTGAACCGGCTGCTCCCCATCGCACGGCCGAGCGCGCCGCCAAGGGATTTGTCGAGCGTCGCTGCGGACGGCAGCAGCCCGGCCTCGGCCGCTCCCACTGCAACCGCGCCGGTCCGATCCAGCGAAGGGGCGGCGAAACTTATTTGCATGTGTCATCTCCCGGTCATTGTGGGCGCCCGAAATCTCGCGTCAGTTCAGTCGGATGCGGCGGATTCGGGATTGCCGAAGGGCGGCATGAAAATGGTAGTTTAGGGGATATCCTGGACGAGACAAACGGGCGCGACATCCTCTCGCGGCCTGGCTGGTGCGACCGACCCATGATGCCGCGAATGTCCGCCTACGTCCTGCGTCAGCTGATCGAGCCGATCATGCTGTTCACGTTCCTGCTGACGGTGGTGATCTGGTTGTCGCAGTCGCTCCGGTTGCTCGATCTCGTGATCAATCGCGGCCAATCGGCACCCACGTTTGCCTATCTGACCCTCATGATGCTGCCGCAGCTCCTGGTGATCATCCTGCCGATCGCTTTTTTCGGCGGCGCGCTCTACGGCCTGCACCGACTCAATGTGGAAAGCGAGCTGGTGGTAATGAGCGCATCCGGCTACAGCCGCGCGCAGCTCGCCCTACCCGTTCTGGTTGCCGCCAGCATCGTGATGGCGCTCACCTATGCCTGCTCGCTTTATTTGATGCCGCTCGGACAGCGGATGATGAAGGCGGAGGTGATGAGCATCCGGGCCGATATCGGCGCGGCAATTCTGAGCGAGGGGAACTTCAACGCACCGGCAAAAGGCTTGACCGTCTTTATCCGCCGGCTGGACGAGGACGGCCATATCCATGGCATCCTCGTGCACGACAACCGCAATGCCAGTCGGCCGACGACCTACATCGCGCAGAACGGTGTGCTGGCGCAAACGCCCGGCGGCCCCCGGCTTATCATGCTCAACGGGACGGTCGAGCAAAGCTCCACCAACGGAGCGCGGCTTTCGGTCCTGAAATTTCAACGCTATGTTTTCGATCTCGATCAGTTCGCGGAACAACAGCACCAACAGTCCCTGCAAACCAGCGAACGGTATTTGCCCGAGCTTTTTTGGCCGCACCTGACGAAGGATGCGGGCGGCCGGACGAGACGGCTCCTGCTCGCCGAGGCGCACAATCGCCTGTCCGCGCCGCTCTATTGCCTGACGTTCGCGCTGATCGCGCTCGCCACCGTCACGCGAGGCCGCCGCGCACGGGGGGCCTATGCGCTGCGGGCCACGGTCGCCTGTGTTACCGCCGGCGCGCTTCGGCTTTCCGGATATGCCGCACAGGGACTGGCGGTCCGACATCCGGCGGCTTTTGTCGTGCTGTACCTCATTCCTTTGCTTGGAGGCGCTGCCGCCGCGCTGGAGATTTCCGGGATTGACCTGCTGCCGCTCGAGCAGTTCTTCCGGCGCGACATGCCGGAGCCGGCCCGATGAGCTGGTCGTGGACGCTCTATCGCTACATCGGCCGGCAATTTCTCATCGGCGTTGGGCTGGTGTTCGCCGCCTTCGCCTTCCTCAGCTTTTCCATCGACCTCGTCGACCTGTTCAACCAGACGGCCGGAAAACGCGTGCCGAGTTCGATCATCATCGGAATGGCACTGCTGCAACTGCCGGATCTCTGTCTGAAGCTGCTCCCGTTCGCCGTTCTTTTGGGAGGTGTGTTCGCTTTCGTCCGGTTGTCGCGCAGCCAGGAGCTTGTCGCGATCCGCGCGGCCGGTCTCTCCGCCTGGAACCTGCTCGCCCCGCCCCTCACGGCGTCGGTCGTGCTGGGCGTGCTCACGGTGGTGGCATTCACGCCGTTCTCCTCGTTGCTTCTCCAGAGATTTGCAGGGCTGGAGGCGCGATATCTTCATGACGAGCCCTCACAACTCGCCGTTTCGCGCAATGGGCTCTGGTTGCGACAAGGACATGCGGCAAGGCAGGCCGTCATCCATGCGCTGCGGGTCGCCGAGCAGGGCGTCCGGCTCGAAGATGTCATTGTGTTTCTCTACGGCGCCGGAGACGAGTTCATCGGGCGCATCGACGCACGATCCGCCGCGCTTCAGTCCGGGACCTGGGCGCTGCACGATGCATGGGTGAGCGGCCCGGAAGGACGGCCCGTGCATCGCGCCGACTATCGGCTTCCCACAACGCTCACGCCATCGCGCATCCAGGAAAGCTTCGCGTCTCCCGATACCATGTCGTTCTGGGACCTTCCCGGATTCATCCAGACGGCGCGGCAGGCGGGCTTCTCCGCAAACCGCTACGAGCTCTATTTCGATTCGCTGCTGGTATTGCCGGCGTTGTTCGCGGCCATGGTTTTCATGGCCGCAAGCTTCTCCTTGCGGCTGGCGCGGCTTGGCGGCATGGGCCGAGTCGTCGTGTACAGCGCACTGTCCGGTTTCGGCATTTATTTCTTCGGCGACGTTGCCCAGGCGCTGGGCATTTCGGGAATCCTGCCGGTGCCGCTCGCGGCGGCGGCGCCGGCAACCGCCGCCATCCTTCTCGGCATGACCCTCGTCTTCCACCAGGAGGACGGCTGAACGATGCGGGTGGAGGGGCATGGACGCACGCGCGCCGCGTGGATCGTTGCCGCGACGGCTCTGGCAATTGCGATCGCCGGGGAGGTGCACGGCGCATCGCGGACGTCCGCGAAATCTCATGTCGGCGTCAGTTCGAACACGCTGCTTGGCAAGCCAGGCGGCACAGGCCTGCTTCGCGCCGACGAAGTGACCTACGACACAGAGACCAAAGTTGTCGCTGCGACGGGACATGTCGAGATCGATTACAATGACCGTATCCTGCTGGCGGATCGGGTCACTTACGACCAGGTGAAGGACGTCGCCACGGCGGATGGGCATGTTTCGGTGCTCGAACCGAACGGCACCGTCGGTTTCGCCAATCATGCGGTCCTAACCGACCGAATGCGCGACGGCGTGGCGGAAGGCTTTAGCGCCTTGATCGGCAAGACTGGCCGCTTTGCGGCCATTCGGGCGACGCGGACGGCCAACGGCACGATCCTCACCGGTATTCGCGGCGTGTTTTCGAGCTGCAAGGTGTGCAACAAGCCGGGGCAGCGCACGCCGCTTTGGCAGGTGCGCGCCGCCAAGGTGGTATGGAACCAGCCGGAGCACGAGATCACATACCACGATGCGACGTTCGAGCTGTTCGGCATCCCGGTGGCGTACACGCCCTATTTCAGCCAGCCCGATCCGAGCGTGAAACGGAAGAGCGGTTTGCTTCCACCGGAGCTGGGTTCATCAAGCGTGCTTGGTTCGCTGGTGCGGCTCCCGGTCTATATCGCCCTGAACGACTCCCAGGACATGACCGTCTCGCCGATGTTCACAACCCAGGCCGGGGTGCTTGTCGAAGGCGAATACCGTCAGCGCTGGAACAACGGTGGCATGTGGCTTCAGGGCAGCGTCGCCTACAATCCGAACGGGGGTCTCACCGGAAACGAGCATCAATGGTACAGCTCGCTGTTCGGCTCCGGGCGGATACCACTGGATGGAAATGTCTGGCACCTCGGATTCGACGCGCAACTCACTTCGAACGACACATTCCTCAAGCGTTATGACATCTCAATCTTGGATCGGCTGGTCAACGATCTCTTCATCGAAGGCATCGACGGCCGCAGCCGGTTTGCCATCATTGGCTACTATTTTCAGGGCCTCAGGCTCACCGACGAGCAAAAATTCTTTCCGATCGTTCTGCCCGTCATAGAGTACACCTACATTCCCGAACACGATGTGCTCGGCGGCGAACTTCGCCTGGACGCCAACACGGCTGCCGTCAGCCGCGACCTCGGACCGCAGAGCCAGCGGGCGACGGCGGAGGCGCGATGGCGGCTTCCGTTGCTGACCGATAACGGTCAGATGATCACGGTTCAGGCGGACGTGCGTGGCGATGTGTTTCGCGTCACCAATAACGATGTCGTCGACTTTCCGGATATCCCGGAGAAAGCGCATTATATCGCCCGCGGACTTCCTTATGTTGCCGTCGACTGGCGGTGGCCCTTCGTCGCCAGCAACTCGATCGGAAGCACGTCCTTCGTGGTGCAGCCGATCGCGCAGGCGATTTTGGCGCCCTATGGCGGGAATCCCAAAGGCATTCCCAACGAAGACAGCGGCGACTTCGAGCTCGACGACAACAACATCTTCAGCTTCGAGCATCTGCCGGGCTACGACCTGGTGGAAACCGGACCGCGCGCCAATGCCGGGCTTCAGACCACCGCGTATTTCCCCTCCGGTTCTGCGGAGCTCCTTGTCGGCGAAGCGTTCCGGCTGAAACCGGATCCGACGTTCGGTCCGCTTTTGGGCATCAAGGACAACACATCCGATCTCGTCGGCCGCTTCACCATCAAATTTCCTCCGCATTTCAGCCTGACCCATCGCGTCGATATCGATCAGACCACCGGCACGTTCCGGCGCAACGAAGTGTACTTCGATGGGACGTGGGGCCGTTCCGTCCTGGAGGTGAGCTATTTGAAGCTGTCGCAGGAGGAAGCCGTCCTAGGCCTGGCGTCCCGGGAGGAAGTAAACGGCCAGGCCACGATCGGTCTGTTGGACCACTGGTCGGTGTTCGCCGGCGCCCGGCGGGATCTGGAAAACAGCCGGATGATCGACGACGAATTCGGCGTGGGTTATGAGGACGAGTGCCTGGCCATATCGCTGTCCTACCGGCGCAATTACACGACGGATCGCGACGTTCCGCCTTCCACCTCGGTTCTTCTGCGCTTCAATCTAAAAACCGGGGATCAGTCGGCCAGTCCGTACAATCTTTTCCCCCGCCACGTCTTCACTACGCCTTGAATCGAAAGCGGAATTGCTTATGGTCGGCGGTCTGTCCGGGCCCCCGCCATGGGGACGAGACGCGGATGGACCAAAAATCCATAGAAAGCCGAAGATCAGTCCCTTGATTGCACGACGTTTCCTGCTTGCGTTCCTGAGCCTTGCGGTTTCCGCGAGCGCCACTCCGCTGTTGGCCAAGGCCAAACCGGCGACTGCCCGGGCGACGGACGTCGCGTCGACGGCGCCCTCTGCCGCCCAGAGCGGCGTCGAGCCTCTGCTCAACGACAATGCCACCGACGGCGTTGCCGCGGTGGTCAACGATTCCATCATCTCCGATTACGATCTGCGGCAGCGCGTGGCGCTATTCCTCGCCACCTCCGGCATGCATCCCTCCGCCGACAACGTGAAGGCCATTCGCCAGCAGGTTCTGGCCCAGCTCGAGACCGAACGGCTTCAGGTGCTGGAAGCGCAAAAGAAGAATGTCTCTGTCAGTACGGCAGAGGTCGACAAGGCCATCGACAATATCCTGCAGGACAATCATCTGACGATGGATCAGGTGAAGAAGCTGCTGGCGGGCGCGGACGTCGACATGTCCACGTTCCGCAGCCAGATCGCGGCTCAGATCGCATGGACAAAGACCGTGCAGGACCAATACGGCGATCGCGTTACCGTCTCCTCTACCGACGTGGATGACGCGATGAAGCGCATCGCCCGTGGCGCCAACAAGCCGCACTTCCGGGTCTCCGAGATCTTCGAAGCGGTGGACAGTCCCGAGCAGGACGCGCAAGTGCTGAAGAACATGCAGGGCTTGCTGGACCAGATTCGCGCCGGTGCGCCGTTCGAAGCTGTGGCTCGTCAATTCAGTCAAAACCCGACGGCCGCATCGGGCGGCGATCTCGGCATCGTTCAGGAGGGCCAGTTGGTGCCCGAACTGGACAGCACGCTTCAGAAAATGCGGCCGGGCGAAGTGAGCCCGCCGGTCAAAGCCTCCGGCGGCTATTATCTTCTGCTCCTGCGCGCGCGCATCGAGCCGGCCGGAACGAAAGTGCCCGATCCGACCGAGCAGGCCGAAACCGATCCGGGGACGCTTCCTTTGGTGCGCATTCTTCTGCCGATCGGTCCCAAGCCGCCGAAGCAATTGCTGGAGAATGCGATGCGGGCGGCGGGACTCCTGCGCCAGAACATCGGCGGCTGCGAGCGGCTCCAGGAACTGGTGGCACGAATGAAAGGCGCCATGTACTTCAACCTGGGCAAGATGCAGCTCTCCAACCTGAGCCCGGAAATCCGCGATGCACTCTCCAAGACGCATCCCGGCGAAACGGCGCATCCCTTCCAATCGGCCGCCGGCATCGAGCTGTTCGTGCGCTGCGATAAGGCGGCGCCGAAGATCGACGTGTTTCGCATGCCGAGCCGCGACGAGGTGGAGCAACAGCTCTACGAGGAACAGATGACGGTCTATGCGCGGCGCTACCTCCGCGACCTCAGGCGCGTTGCCAATATCGAAACGGCCGAGGACAGGGCGATGAAAAATGCCAAGTCCTCCGCCGCCATCCGCTGAGCGCATTCCAAAGGACGCGCCGATCTATGTCACGATGGGCGAGCCCGGCGGCATCGGGCCGGAAGTCGCGGTTGCGGCGTTTCACGCGCTGAACGGAAAATTGGGTGCACGGCCGCTGAAGCTGGTCGGCGATCCGGGTGTGTTTCGTGCCTGTGGCGCCGTGCCGGAGTTCGCACTCGTCGCCTCCCATCTCGTGAACGTGCCGCGCAAACCCGGCACGGCAGACCCTGCCAACACGCGCACGGTTGTGGATGCCATCGATGAGGCCGTGGCGCTGGTGCGCAACGGGGCCGGCGCGGCGGTGGTAACCGCGCCAATCCACAAGGCCTCGCTGATGCAGGGCGGCTTCGAGCACGCCGGCCACACGCAGTATCTTGCGGAGATCACCGGCGCCGATCGCGCGGTGATGATGCTGGTAGGCGGCGGATTGAGGGTGGTGCCGCTCACGATTCATATTCCGATTGCCGACGTGCCGCGCGCCGTCACCAAACAGGCGATTGTCGAAACCGGCGAGATCGTGCTGCGCGCGCTGTGCCATGACTTTGGAATCGAGCGGCCCCGGCTCGCTATATCCGGTCTCAATCCTCACGCCGGGGAAGAGGGCGCTCTGGGACGCGAAGAAGGCGACACGATTGCGCCCGCTATAGAAGCGCTGCGCGGCGGGGGCGGGCAAGTGCTGGGCCCGCTGTCTGCCGACACCATGTTTCATGAGCAGGCGCGTGCCCGCTATGACGCCGCGCTCTGCATGTATCACGACCAGGCACTGATCCCGCTCAAGACGCTCGCTTTCTGGAAAGGGGTCAACGTCACGCTCGGGCTGCCCATCATCCGCACCTCGCCCGATCACGGTACGGCGCTCGATATTGCGGGAACAGGCAAGGCCGATCCGCGCAGCATGATCGCCGCCATTCGGCTCGCCGCGCAAATGGCCGATGCCCGAAACTGATCCGCTGCCGCCGCTGCGCGAGGTGATCGCCATGCATGGGCTCGCCGCGAAGAAATCCCTCGGACAGAACTTCCTGCTCGATCTCAACCTGACGCGCCGCATCGCGCGCGCGGCAGGGCCGCTCCCGAACACTACGACCTACGAAGTGGGCCCCGGTCCCGGCGGCTTGACTCGTGCGCTGCTGGCGGAAGGTGCTGCGCGCGTGATTGCCGTCGAACGCGACGCGCGCTGTTTGCCGGCTTTGCAGGAGATCGCCGCTGTATTTCCCAACCGGTTGGAACTCCTGTCCGCCGACGCGCTCGCACTGGACGAAAGCGCGATGCTGGCAAAACACGGCGTCACCGGGCCGGTGCGCGTGGCCGCCAATCTTCCCTACAACATCGGTACGGCGCTGCTGGTGAAATGGCTCACAAGCGAAGCCTCACCGCCATGGTGGCAAAGCCTGACGCTGATGTTCCAGCGCGAGGTAGCCGCGCGTCTCGTGGCGCAGCCGCGCACCCCTTCCTACGGACGTCTCTCGGTGCTGGCGCAGTGGCGTACGCGCACCGAGATACTGTTCGACGTGAATCCCCGCGCGTTCACGCCGCCGCCAAAAGTGACCTCCTCCGTCGTTCGCATCGAGCCGCTGGAAAAGCCGGTTGCACCGGCCCATCTCCCCGATCTGGAAGCGGTCACCGCTGCCGCGTTCGGCCAACGCCGGAAGATGCTGCGGCAAAGTCTCAAGACACTCACGCCAAATCCGGAAGGCCTGCTGAACCGAGCCGGCATAGCGCCCACGGCCCGCGCCGAAGAGCTCTCGGTCGCACAATTTGCCGCGTTGGCGCGTGCATTCAGCGGAACACATTGAGCCGGGCGGAACGCCGTGCAAAGCTGGCCTCGACCAGACATCGGAGACTAATTATGCGCAGCCAAGCCATCGTGGAATTCGGCAGTCCGCTCAAGGAGCTCGAAACGCCGACGCCCGAGCCGCAGGGCACGGAAGTCCTGCTCGAAATCCGCAACGCCGGCGTCTGCCATTCCGACGTGCACATCCACGATGGCTATTTCGATCTGGGCGGCGGCAACAAATTGCCCATGTCGGCCATCAAGCTGCCGCACACATTGGGCCACGAAATCGAGGGCCAAGTGGTCGCCGTCGGACCGGACGCCAAAGGGGTGAAAGTCGGCCAGCGCTATGCGGCCTTTCCATGGATCGGCTGCGGCAAGTGCCCCGCCTGCCTGCGCGGCGAAGAGAACATCTGCGTCGGCGGCCCACGCCAGCTAGGCTGCTCCAACGGCTGCCCCGGCGGCTACGCCACGCATGTGCTGGTGCCGCATCCGAAGTACCTGATCGACTACGGCAGCATCGATCCGGCGCTGGGTGCGGCCTACATGTGCTCCGGCCTCACCGCCTACGCGGCGATGAAGAAGGTGGGCAAGCTTGGACCGAACGACCAGGTGCTGGTGCTGGGCGTGGGCGGCGTCGGCATGATGGGCGTGCAGTTCGCCAAGGCGCTGTTCGGCAAAGGCCCGCTGGCAGCCGATATCGATGACGAGAAGCTCGCCGCGGCGAAGAAAGCCGGCGCCGGCGCGACCTACAACACCAAGGATGCGGATGCCGCCACGAAGCTGGTGAGCGACACCGGCGGCGGCGCCTACGCGGTCGTGGACTTCGTCGGCTCGGAGAAGACGTTCGCCTTCGCGAGCCAGGCGGTGCGGCGCGGCGGCAAGGTGATCATCGTCGGCCTGTTTGGCGGCGCCATGCAGATGCCGCTGCCTATGTTTCCTTTCCGCGCGATTTCGATCGGCGGCTCCATGGTCGGCTCGCTGGATGATACCCGCGAGATGATGGAACTGGTGCGCGCCGGCAAGGTCGATCCGATCCCGTACAGCAAGCGGCCGCTTAGCGAAGCCAACAAGACACTGGACGATCTGCGCGAAGGCAAGATCGTCGGCCGCGTCGTGCTGCAGCCGTAGATCCCACGCGACATGCCGGAGCCCACGCCCGTCGTTGTCTGCTGGAGCGGCGGCAAAGACAGCTGCCTTGCGCTCCAGCGGGTGCTCGCGCGTGCCGACCTCCGGGTCGAAGCCCTGCTGACGACAGTGACCGCGGATTTCGACCGCATCAGCATGCATGGCGTGCGGCGCGAACTGCTGGAGGAGCAGGCGAAGGCGCTCCGGCTGCCGCTGCGCCAGGTTCTGATCTCAAAGAGCGCCACGAACGAGCAATACGAAGCGAAAATGGGCGAGGCGCTCGCGCCTTATCGGGCTCGCGGGGTCGAGACCGTCGTGTTCGGCGATCTGTTTCTGGAAGACATCCGGGCGTATCGCGAGCGTCTGCTGGCGAAGCACGGCATGCGCGGCCTCTATCCCCTGTGGGGCCTCGATACCGCCGCCCTGATTCGCGATTTCATCGACCAGGGCTTCAAGGCGGCGCTGGTTTGCATCGATCCGGCAAAACTTTCGCCGGCTTTCGCCGGGCGGCTGATCGACCACGCTCTGCTGACGGACCTGCCGGCCGATGTCGATCCTTGCGGAGAAAACGGGGAATTTCATACATTCGTGTTCGACGGGCCGATCTTCAAAGCGCCGGTGCGATTTGCATGGGGCGAGAAGGTATGCCGCGATTCATTCTGTTTTTGCGATCTGATCCCGGATCGCGTGGAGGACATGGCATGCTGAACCCGCGCATCCTTACCCTGCTGACCCTCATTCTCGCGGCGGCGGCCACCCGTCTCCTGCCCCATCCGCCGAATTTCACGTCGGTCAGCGCGGTGGCGCTCTTCGGCGGCGCGTATTTCGCCGACAAGCGGCTCGCCTTTCTCGTGCCGCTGAGCGCGCTGTTCGTCAGCGATCTGGTGCTCGGCCTCTATGCGCAGATGCAGGTCGTCTATCTCGCCTTTGCGCTGATCGTCTGCATCGGTATCTGGCTGCAAAAGCACCGCAACGTCTATGCCATTGGCGGTGCGGCGCTCACCAGCTCCGTGCTGTTCTTCCTGGTGACCAATTTCGTCGGCTTTCACATCCACAGCATGTACCCGCAAACCTTCGCAGGCATGATGGCCTCCTACGTCGCGGCCATTCCATTCTTTGCCAACACGGTGGCCGGCGATCTGTTCTACACTGCGCTCCTGTTCGGCGGGTTTGCGCTGCTGGAGCGGCGGTTCGACGGGTTGAGGGAGCACACCGCCGCGCAAGCCGCCTAAATGCCTGCGGCGCAGCGCATCGTATCGTTTCTGCCGTCGGCGACGGAGATGGTTTATGCGCTGGGGCTCGGCGATCGGCTTGCCGGCGTCACTCACGAATGCGACTGGCCGCCGGAAGCGGCGAGCAAGCCTGTGGTGGTGCGCAGCGTGCTGCCAACGGAGCGGATGAGCCAGCGCGCCATCGACACGGCCGTTGCGGAGCGCCTGCGGCAGGGCTCGAGTCTTTATGCCGTGGACGAAGAGGCGGTGAAGGCCATCGAGCCCGATCTCGTGCTCACCCAAAACCTCTGCGAAGTGTGCGCGCCCTCTGGCAACGAAGTGAAGGTGCTGTTCGACAGCCTGCGTACCAGACCCGACGTTCTGTGGCTCACGCCCAAAACGCTGGACCAGATCTTCGAAAACATCCGCGACCTTGGTGCTGCGACCGGACGGGAGTGGGAGGCCGCCGAATTGATTGCGGTCAGTCGGGAACGCCTAGGCGATATCGCGGCGAAAACGGCCGCGGCGAAAACCTGTCCACGTGTGTTCTGCATGGAGTGGATGGATCCGCTCTATTGCTGCGGCCACTGGGTGCCGGAGATGGTGCGCATCGCCGGCGGCATCGATGAGTTAGGGCGCGATGGGGCCGATTCCGTGCGCATCCCCTGGGATGCGGTGCTCGAGTGGCAGCCCGACATCCTCGTGCTGATGCCGTGCGGCTTCCATCTCGGCAAAGCCTTTGAAGAGGCGCAACGCCTGTTCAATCTCCCGCACTGGTCAAAGCTCCCCGCCGTGCGCACCGGCCGCGTCTATGTGGTCGATGCCAATTCGTACTTCGCGCGGCCAGGTCCGCGGGTGGTCGAAGGAACCGAGCTGCTGGCGCATCTCATTCATCCGGAGCTGGTGCCGTGGAATGCGCGCGAGGCTTACCGGCGGCTGGCCGTACCTGCGGACGCGATGGCATGACGGTCTTCCCCGATGTCGTGCGCCAGAAACATTGCTCCCGCTGCGGCATTGAATTCGGCTGCGGATCGCAAACGCCGGGCGAGCCCTGCTGGTGCGATGCACTGCCTCATGTCATGGCGATGTCCGAGGTCGGTGACTGCTTCTGCCCTGCCTGCCTGGCTGCGCTTTGCGACACGCTGCAACGAACCATCCAAATCGAAATAAGAGAGTCGTGATGGCCGAACAAATCCTCGAACCCGAACTGCCGATCGTCGATCCGCACCATCATCTGTGGGATCGCCCGCGCGGCATCCTGCGCAACCTGCCGCCGTCCGACCACGGCTTCATGGACATCATCAACGATATCCCGCGCTATCTGCTGGACGAGCTGCTTGCCGATTTGAATAGCGGCCACAACATCCGCGCGACCGTCTACATGGAATGTGGCGCCATGTACCGCGCCGACGGCCCGGAGTCGTTGCGCTGCGTCGGCGAGACGGAATTCGTCAACGGTGTGGCCGCGATGACGGCGAGCGGCCTTTACGGCGAAGCGCGGGCCTGCGCCGGCATTGTCGGCCACGTCGATCTGCGGCTCGGCGCGGGCGTGGAGGACGTGCTGCGCTCGCACATCGCCGCGGGCCACGGCCGCTTTCGCGGCATCCGGCAGAGCGCCTCTTATGACGAAGACCCGAACGTGCTGGGGCCGCTGCACGGCCGTGTGCCGCCGGGGCTTTATCGCGACGGCAAATTCCGCGAAGGCTTCGCGGTGCTGCGCAAGCTCGGGCTTTCGTTCGATGCGTGGCTGCTGGAGCCGCAATTGCCGGAGCTCATCGACCTCGCGAGAGCCTTTCCCGATACCGTGTTCGTGCTCGATCATGTCGGCACCCCGCTCGGCATCGGCCGCTATCGCGGCAAGCGCGAGGAGCGCTTCGGCGGCTGGCGCGACAACATTGGGTCGCTCGCCAAATGCGAGAACGTAAATGTAAAGCTCGGCGGCTTGCCGATGCCATTCGCCGGTTGGCGGGCGCGCATGTCGGAACCGCTTCCGTCTTCCGAACAACTGGCGCAGCAGTGGAAGCCCTATATCGACACCTGCATCGAAGCGTTCGGCCCAAACCGCTGCATGTTCGAGAGCAATTTCCCGGTGGACCGCTTTGGCGCCGATTACGCGTCGCTATGGAACGCCTTCAAGCGCCTCGCCGCGAACTTGTCCCCGGACGAGAAAACCGCCCTTTTCAGCGGCACCGCCAAACGCGTGTATCGCGTTGAGGTGATCTAGCGCATTAGCTGCGCCACGAAATCGCCCACCCCGATCAGCCGTGTGCGGCGGGCCCGCTCCGCTTCCAGGATCGATCTCACCTTGAACAGCGCGAGATCGAGATCGCTATTGACGATCACATAATCGTATTCCGGCCAGTGGCTGATCTCGTCCGCCGCCTTGGCCATGCGCTTCCCCACCACCTCGTCGCTATCCTGGGCGCGCGCCTTCAGCCGCCGCTCCAACTCGTCATGCGAAGGCGGCAGCACGAAGACGCTCACCAGATCTTCCCGCGCCCGCTCCTTCAATTGCTGCGTACCCTGCCAGTCGATGTCGAACAGCACGTCGCGGCCCTCGGCCAGTGCGTCCTGCACCGGCTGCCGCGGGGTGCCGTAGCGGTTGTCGAACACGGTAGCGTGTTCGAGGAATTCGCCGCTCCGCG
Organism: Alphaproteobacteria bacterium UBA6038; assembly: GCA_002429315.1. GTDB lineage: Bacteria > Pseudomonadota > Alphaproteobacteria > Micropepsales > Micropepsaceae > Rhizomicrobium. The sequence continues at coordinate 10,332 of DIZC01000056.1, read as the reverse complement.
CCATCGCCTCGAAGGTCTCCGCCGCGACGAAACGGTAATCGACGCCGTCCGTTTCGTTGAGGCGCCTGGACCGCGTGGTGGCGGAGACGCTCATGGCGATGCCGGAATCGGTCTCCAGCAGCTTCCGCGCCAGCGTGGTCTTGCCCGCGCCCGAGGGCGAGGACAGCACCAGCATGAGGCCGCGGCGGCGGATCTCGCTCATTCGACGTTCTGCGCCTGCTCGCGGAACTGATCGATGGCGTGCTTGAGCGCCAGCCCCACCCGCGTCAGCGCAATGTCGGCGGATTTGGAGCACAGCGTGTTGGCTTCCCGGTTGAACTCCTGCGCCAGGAAATCCAGTTTTCGGCCGACCGGCTCATCCGACTGCAACAGAACGCGCGCCTCATGCACGTGCGCGTTCAGGCGGTCGATCTCCTCCCGAACGTCGGCGCGGGTCGCGAGCAGCGCCACCTCCTGGGCCAGACGGTCGTCGGAGAGCTGCACATTCTCCAGCAGCTCCTTCATCTGTGCCGCGAGCCGCTCGCGCCGCGCCGCCGGTTGCGCAGCGGCGAGGCCGGCGGCCTCTTTCGTCAGGCGGTCGATTTCATCGATCATGCCGCGCAGATGCACCGCGAGCTTGGCGCCCTCGGTCCTCCTTGCGCGGCGCAAGCCGTCGAAAGCCGTCGCCAGGGTCTCGAGTAGCGCCGCGTCCCGCGCGGCGCGCTCCGCGCTGTCCGCCGCGGCCATCTCGTCCTGCACGATGACGCCCTTGAGCGCGAGCAGGCCGTCCACGCGCGCCGGCGGCAGCCCCGTCTCCTCCGCGATCTGCTTGGCGAGCCGCACCGCCGCGGAGAGCGCTTCCGGATCGACCTTCAATCCGCGCGCCCCTTCCTGCGGCTCCAGCGTCAGCGCCGCCTGAAGATTGCCGCGGCGGAAGCGCCCGTTTGCCAGCATGCGCGCGGCCGGTTCGATGCTGTCGAAGCCGGGCGGCGTGCGCATCCTCAGATCGAGGCCGCGGCCGTTGACGCTTTTGACCTCCCATTTCCAGCGCGTGCTTTCATGGGCGCCATGGGCTTCGGCAAAGCCGGTCATGCTGACGAGCGACATCAGGCGACTCCGTGGAACATCCGACCTTAGCGCCCGGAAAGGCGAACCAGAAGCCGGATCACACCCGCCGATGGTGGATACGGTGGCGCCGGAGCGCGCGCGGCTTCGGCGGACTGGGAACGGCCGCCGGGGCCGGTGCCCCCTCACTCTCACTTGTGCCGCGCAAGGCGCTGTTGAGGCCCGGCAGCGCCGGCGCGGATGGTGGCGCCGGAACGGCTTTCATCGTCTGCTCGATCTTGCGCCAGCGGGCGACATTCCTCTCGTGCTCGGCAATCGACGACGTGAACACGTGCCCGCCGCTCCCATTCGCGACGAAATAGAGATCGTTCGAATTCTCCGGCTGCAGCACCGCCGAAATGGCGTTCCTGCCGGGGTTGCAGATCGGCGTCGGCGGCAGCCCGGCCGTGACATAGGTGTTGTAGGGGGTTGCCGCCGCAAGCTCGCTCTCCCGAATGCCCCGGCCGAGCGGATATCCCCCGCTGATGCCATAGATGATCGTCGGATCCGATTGCAGCTTCATGCCCAGGCGCAGCCGGTTGATGAAAACAGCAGCAACGTGGCGCCGCTCTTCCGGAATTGCGGTCTCCTTTTCGACAATAGAAGCCAGGGCGATGGCGTCCGCCGGCGCCTTGAACGGCAGATTCGGGGCACGCGCGGGCCACAGTTTCGCCAGCAGCCGTTGTTGCGCTCTGGCCATGCGCGCCAACATTTGCGCCCGGGTGGTGCCGCGAATGAACAGATAGGTTTCCGGCAGCAGCGTGCCTTCCGCCGGCACCGCGCCGGCACTGCCCATCAGTGCTGCGTCTTTATCCACGATCTCATAGATCATCCGGCTGGTGAGGCCTTCGGCCGCCGTGATGCGGTGCTCGATCGATTTGCCTTCGATCAGGATGCCCATCACGTCCGCCATGCTGGCGCCCGACGGGATTGCGTACTCGCCCGCTTTCAGCGCGGCATTCTTGCCGCGCAGCCGCACGCCCAGCCGGAACAGCGCCCCATTGCGGACAACGCCCGCGCTTTGCAGTTGCTGCCCGATCGCCGCAGAGCCTTCGCCCGGCTTGATCCACACGATGGTGGCGCGGCCGTGCGGCGCCAGTGGGCCGGGTGCGAAGAACGACCACTGCTCGGCAAAAAACGCGCCCGCTCCAAGCAGCGCCAGAATGAGAAGTGCGATGAAGAGCCGGCGCATCTGTCCTCAACCGCTCGCCCTTGGCGCACCGTGCATTAAACCGGCAACGGCTATTGCACCGCGCTGAAGATCAGCGAGGCGTTGGTGCCGCCGAATCCGAAGGAGTTCGACAGCGCCGCCTTCACTTCGCGCTTCTTGGCCGTATGGGGCACCAGATCGAGTTCGGTTTCCACCGACGGGTTGTCCAGATTGAGCGTGGGCGGGACGACCTGGTCGCGGATCGCCAGCACCGAGAACACCGCTTCGACCGCACCCGCGGCGCCCAACAAATGTCCGATCGACGATTTGGTCGACGACATCGACATCTTGCCGGCGGCGTTGCCGAACAGCCGCTCCACGGCGCGCAATTCGATCTCGTCGCCGAGCGGCGTCGACGTCCCATGCGCGTTCACATAATCGATGTCCGACGGCGAGAGATCGGCCCGCTTGAGCGCCATCTTCATGGCGCGAAACCCGCCGTCGCCGTCTTCCGCCGGAGCGGTGATGTGGTGCGCGTCGCCCGACAGGCCATAGCCGGTCACTTCGGCATAGATCTTCGCGCCGCGCGCCTTGGCGTGCTCGTACTCTTCGAGAATGACCGCGCCCGCGCCCTCGCCCATCACGAAGCCGTCGCGGTCGCGGTCGTACGGCCGCGACGCCTTTTCCGGCGTGTCGTTGAAATTGGTCGACAGCGCACGGCAGGCGTTGAAGCCGACGATCCCGATGCGGCAAACGGCGGCCTCGGTGCCGCCGGCCAGCATCACATCGGCGTCGCCCAGCGCGATCAGCCGCGCCGCATCGCCGATGGCGTGCGCGCCGGTGGCGCAGGCGGTCACCACGGCATGATTGGGTCCCTTGTAACCGAAGCGGATGGAGGCATAGCCGGAGACCAGGTTGATCAGCCGGCCGGTGATGAAGAAGGGCGAGATCTTCCGCGGCCCCTTCTCGTGGAGAATCACCGCCGCCTCGGCAATCCCATTAAGGCCGCCGATGCCGGAGCCGATGAGCACACCCGTGACGTCGCGATCCTCCTCCGTCTCCGGTTTCCAGCCGGAATCCTCTACCGCCTGCTGGGCAGCGGCCAGTCCGAAGGTGATGAAGTGATCGACCCGGCGCTGTTCCTTCGCATCGAGCCACCGATCGGCATTGAAGGTGCCGTCGGTGCCGTCGCCCACTGGCACGGTGCAGGCGATCTTGGTCGCCAGATCGTCCGTGCGGAAGCTCGTGATGGCGCGCGCGCCCGACCGACCGGCGAGCAGCCGCGACCAGCTTTCCTCGACCCCGCACGCCAGAGGCGTCACGAGACCGAGGCCGGTCACCACCACACGTCGGACGGAGGAGCCGTTCGCCCCGAGCATCAAGCCGCTTGTGTCTTGTCGATGTACTTGACCGCGTCGCCCACGGTGACGATGGATTCGGCGGCATCATCGGGAATTTCGATTCCGAACTCTTCTTCGAACGCCATGACGAGTTCGACGGTGTCGAGGCTGTCGGCGCCCAGATCCTCAATGAAAGAGGCGTTTTCGGTGACCTTGTCGGCATCGACGTTCAGATGCTCGACCACGATCTTCTTCACGCGCTCGGCAGTATCGCTCATTGGTGTTTGAAACCTCTCCTTGTTCGTCGCCGCGGGATTCAGGGCACGCGGCGGGCCCTCCCCGCTCCGGCGGCCAAGGGCTGTGCGTTCGTAACACAGATTGCCTCGAAACCGCCACAGCGGACTAACTCTTTGTTTAGGCAATCAAATCATCGCCATTCCGCCGTTGATGTGGAGCGTCTGGCCGGTGATGTAGCCGGCCTCGTCGCTGGCAAGGTAAACGACTGCCGCGGCAACATCGTTCGGCTCGCCCATGCGCCCGACTGGAATCCGGCCGAGAATGGCGCTGCGCTGCTCGACCGTGAGCGCATCGGTCATCGGGGTGGCGATTAAGCCCGGCGCGATGCAGTTCACGGTGATGTTCCGGCTTGCGACTTCCGCCGCCAGCGATTTGCTCATGCCGACGATCCCGGCTTTGGCGGCGGCATAATTGCCTTGCCCGGGATTTCCGGTCACGCCAACGACGGACGTGATCGAGACGATGCGGCCCCAGCGCTTCTTCATCATGCCGCGCAGCACCGCACGCGACAGGCGGAACACAGCGCTCAGATTCACCGCGATCACCTGATCCCATTCGTCGTCCTTCATGCGCATGAACAGGTTGTCACGGGTGATGCCGGCATTGTTGACGAGAATATCGATCGGCGCGCCGGCCGCCGCTTCCGCCGCTTTCGGCAGCGCCTCGACCGAGGCGGTGTCCGCGAGATTGCACGGTGCGATGTGCGCGCGGTCGGCGAGTTCGCTCTTCAGCGATTCGAGCGCCTCGGCGCGCGTGCCGGAGAGCACGACCGTGGCGCCTTGCGCGTGCAGCCGCCTGGCGATCGCGCCGCCGATCCCCCCGGATGCACCCGTGATCAGAGCCGTCTTGCCGGACAGATCGAACATCACAGCGTCTTCGCGAAGGCTTCGATATCGGCGGGCGTATCGAGGCTGACGGTTTCGAGGTCGCGGTCGGTGCGCTTGATCATGCCGGTCAGCACCTTGCCGCCGCCGCACTCCACTGTGGTGCCGATGTCAATGTGGCGGAACATCAGCACGCTTTCCCGCCAGCGCACGCGGGCCGTGATCTGCTCGACCAGCAGGCGGCGGATGGTCTCCGGCTCGCTCACTTCCGTCGCGGTCACATTGGCGACCAGCGGCGCGGCCGGGGGACGGATCGTCACCTCCGACAGGGCGTCGCGCATGCGCTCGGCGGCCGGCTGCATCAGGGGCGAGTGAAACGGCGCACTGACATTCAGCATCATCGCCCGCTTGGCCCCCTTTGCCTTGGCGAGATCGCCGGCGCGCTCCACCGCCGCGCGGGTGCCGGAGATCACCACCTGCCCCGGCGCGTTGTCGTTGGCGACTACGCAAATCGGGTTTTTCTCCTTTTCCGGCGCACTCAGCACCGCTTCCTTGGCGGCCTCTTCGGCGAGACCGATCTCCGCGCCCAGGAGCGCGCTCATGGCGCCTTCACCCACCGGCACGGCGTCCTGCATTGCCCGGCCGCGGGTCCGCAGCAACCGCGCCGTCTCGGCCAGGGTGAATGCGCCCACGGCGCAAAGCGCGCTGTATTCCCCCAGCGAATGGCCGGCCACGAGGCGGGCGTGGCGCGCCAGGTCAAGGCCGCCCTCGCGCTCCAGCACCCGAACGATCGCCAAACTGGCGGCCATGATCGCCGGCTGGGCATTCTCGGTCAGCGTCAGCTCGTCCTCCGGGCCCTCCCACATCAGCTTGGAAAGCCGCTGCTTCAGGGCCTCGTCGATCTCCTCGAAAACGTCGCGGGCCGGGGCGAACGCTTCGGCCAGGGCCTTTCCCATGCCCACAGCCTGGCTGCCTTGTCCAGGAAAGATGAACGCCCGCGTCATGGGGCGGGAGACAAATCAGCACCGCCGCCGCGCGTCAAGCGACGCCGCCGGACGCTATCATTTGGCAAGCCCCGTTCCAGATTCGTCGAAAAGCTGCTATCAGACGAGATGGCCTACAACAGGGGAATCTCATGAAAAGCATCATTGCCGCGAGCCTGGCCGTTCTGATCGGCGCCGGCTCGATCGCCGCCGTCACCGCGCCCGCCTCGGCGGCCGCCGTGGTGGTTCGCGTCGGCCACCATTGGCATCATCACGGCCACTGGATGTGGCACGGCCGTTACTGGGGACACCGCGCCTGGGTATGCCACCGTTGGCACCACCACCGCCGGGTCTGCGTGTGGCGCTACTGGTAAGCATTTGGGGAGCGGGCCTCGCGGCCCGCTTCTTCCGCCCCGCTAAACCATGCAGGGGCTTGGAGACTGCAACACGTTGTGTGCCGCGGTCGCAAATGGCATTTGAACTCGCATACACTTCGCAAACACGTGATTAGGGTTTGCGCCTCCCCGGCGCTGAATGTGCCAGAAGAGTGATGTCTAGGCGAACGCCGTCATCCTTGTAGAACTCGAACCCGTTTGGCCTTGTCCGTGTCAGGGTTCCGGTGATGATTCCATGCACCGTTGTGACAGGATGGCCTTGGAAGGCGTCTATACCCTTTCCGGCCTGTCGGCTGACATTCCTGACGCCAACGCCCCAAGGGCAGCCGTCAGGCCATGCGACAGCCCGTTCAATGTCGGACCCGTAGTCCCCGGAAAAGGTGAGCGTCTCGCCTATGTGCTTTCCGCGCTCTGACCGTGAAAGAAGTTTGCAGATGTGGTTCGCGGTGAGGTCTTGTGTGGCATTCGCAGCACCCGCCCAAGAAGTCACCGCGAGAGCGACACAGAACAGCATATGCAAGCGCTTTGGTTTGTGGCTTTCGTACGACTGGCTTTGACGCCTTCGCCTGCTCAATCTTCCGGAATCCCCGGTCAAACGTCTCCTCAGATCCATCGCATTCGAGTCCATCGGCCACTTCCGGAAGAGGCAGCTCTGCTCTTCTGGCCATATATACGCCGGATCCAAGAGTCGACGTTTCAGCGCGGGATTTGCGCCCGCCGGGCGACATGCTCCGCCGTCGGCGTCGTTTGCAGCCGCGGGTTCGACGGCACGGCACCGCGGCTCGCGGCGATCGCGCGTTTGGTCACCGACGCACCTTTCTGCTTGGCCTCCGCCAGCACCGCACCGCAATTGGCATCCTTGGCAAGACCCGGATCGATGGTCGCCAGCAGCCCGGCGAGGGGATTGATCAGGGCACCCAGCGCCACGGCGAGCCCCCCTTGCGGCAGCGCCTTGCCCGCCTGCACGCCCACCTTGGGATGGCTGAGCGAACCGCTCACCGTAATCGGCGCGTTCATGCGCAGAATGCGGAAAGACTTCGCCTCGCCGCTCATCGCCAGGTTCACCGTTTCCGTCTTCATGTCGAGGGTGCCACGCCCCAAACCCTGCTCCACGTCGGTGTCGAGCAGGATCTGATTGGCGTTGAAGATGCCGTTATGCGCCTGGAAGTTGGCGATGGCGCAGCGAATGTTGGTCTGCGTCTGATCGCCGGTCAGCAGCGCGAGCCCGCCGTTCAACAGATTGATGCCGAGCAGCTCCGCGAAGGCTTTGCGCATCTGCCCGTGCGGAATCACGAAGGTCAGCGACCCGTTGGCGTTGGACGCGGCGCGGTGCATCGAATCGCCCGCCGCGGTCAGAACGGCGCGCGCTTCGAGGCCGCCTTCGATGGTGGCCTGCCCGCGCACCAGATGCACCAGACTCTCGAGCCGGATGTCGCGCAGCCGCAGATCGAGACTGGTAACTGGAACCCGCCGGCTGGCATCGAGCTTCACATGACCGGCGATAGTGCCCTGCGCCAGCGTGGCGGCGAGGGGATCGAGCCGCAGCACGCCGTCATTGAGACGCGCATGAACGCGCACGCTGCGCAGCGGGAAGTCGCTCGACACGATGGAGGCCGCCCGGTACCGCACGTCGGCATTCATCTGGCGCACGCGATCGACATCGAGCGGCGCATCGGGCAGCAGGAGCGTGGTCTGCCGCACCGGATGCGTGTCGCCGGCAAGGCCGATGCCAGGGGAGGACGCCGCGGCCGCACGCGTGACGGCGGGCGCCGGCGTCGCGATCTTGCTGCCGAACAGGAATCCCAGATCGGTGGAATAGACGCGGCGCGAGTGCAGATCGCCGATCAGCAGGGGCTTGTTCCCCGACGCATCGACCGTCAGCGCGCCGGAGATATCGCTGTGGCCCATGGTGCCGGAGAGACCGGTGATGCGGAAGATCTCGCCGTCGCGCACGAGCTGTGCATTGGCCTCGTAATGCGGCGTGTTGGGCAGCACGAGCCCGGTCAGGTAGTAGAGATCGGCGGCGTCCCGCCCGGAGAAGCCGACGGCCGCCGTCAGCCCGCCGAGATCGAAGGGCTGCGTGACCTGGCCGCGCGCCGCCACGTGGGTGTAGCCGGCATGCACGTCCATGGTGAACGGATAGGACCGCGACTGATCCACGTTCAGCAGCGGCGCGCCATGCACCTCGGCGGTGAATTTCTGCCCGTTCAATGTGCCGTCGCCGGCCAACGCGAAGCCTTTGCCCTGCCCGGTCGTGCTTTCGCTCGACGAGAAGGTGCCGACGAAGTGCATCCCCTTGCGCGCGTCGTCGATGCGCACGTGCCCATCATCGATGATGAAGTGATTGATCGCGGGAAGTTTCAGCGGCCGGTTGGACGCCGTCTTGTTGAATTGCCAGTTCGAGTCCCCCGCCATGTCGCGCACGACGAGGAACGACGAATGTTCGAGATCGACCAACGGCAGCCGCACATGTCCGCCCAACAGCGGCAGCAGCTTCACGCTGACCGCGAGATGGCCCACCTTCGCCATGTCGCCGCCGCCGGCCCATTTGGTGTTGGCGATGCGGATGCCGCCGACATCCACCCGCGGCGTCCACGACCACAGATGCACATGCAGATTGCCTTCGATGCGCACTTGACGGTGCAGGCGATACGAGGCGTAACGCGACAGCGGGCCGCGCAGCATGTTCCAATCGAAGAAGATCAGCACAAGGATGATCAGCAGGACGAGCGCGCCGCCGCCCCACTTCAGCGCCGCGAGCGCCGGATGCAGCGGCGAGTGATGCTGCACTTCGCCGCCGTGCCTGGCTTCCAGCGCGGCCTGTTCGGCGCGCGCGCGTTCCCGCTGGCGCTCGCGGAAGGCCGACCAGCGCTCGGCCAGGCGATCCCACGCCGCCTCGAATCCGGTTTTCGTGTCGTGGCGCTCCACCATCGCATCCGTTTCCCTTTTTCATTGTAAAGTCTTGACCCGGCGAGGTGTTCCGGCCCGTGCTGCAGTGCGGGATGCAATTTGTGATCGGCTTGGCGATTGACGCTTTTTCGCCGGAGTCCGATGATCGGTTTTGCCCGGCCGAACAGGCGCAACGGGCGAAAAGACGGGCCCGCCCGCCGGGCCGGTCGGCCTCTAGGCAAGTCCTGAGGCCGCAAAGTCGAGGGCGCCGCCGAGGCGGCGCCCTTCGTCCTTTAAAACCGGTGACGCTGTGCGGCGAGGTGCTCCGGCCCCAGGGCGCGGTTACCGTGCAAATGGATTCAGCACCCGCTTGCTCGCGGAGGACAAGGCGTCTTCCGCCGCCGCCTGGTGATCCATGGCGGTTTGCAGATCGAGGTGCACGCTCAGATCGACATCGGCCGTCGGCGCCGCCGGCGGCGGCGCCTCATTCGAGCGTAACGTCATCACCGGCCGGACGCGGGCCCGCATCGACAGCACGGTCTGGGTTTCCGGACTGAGCTGCGAGACCACCGGCGCGCTGGTGTGCGCCATGTTGCTGCGCTCCTCCTGGTCGGCCCACTGCTCCTGCGAACGGTCCATGGTCGCTTGCAGGTCCGCATCCGCGTCGCGCGCCGCCTGCATGAGGAGAAGGAAGCTGATCGAATTCACGTCGGCGCCGGACGACATGTGCGCGCCCTCGGCCAGCGAACGCGCCCGGTCCTCCGAAATTCGCCCCGAGGAGACGACAGTGCGAGCCTGCTCCTTGATCCAGTTCTGCCAATAGGAGTCGAGGCCGGCCAGGAGGTGCTTTTCCGACGCTTCCGCCCCGGGCGGAAAATCGGGCGATGCCTGCGCCGCCAGGCATCCGAGCCCGGCAAGACCGAGCAAGAAAACGAGCACACGCACGCGCTCAATCCCTCTAAGATCCGCCCCTTTGCAGCAAGCTTAACACAAAGATCGTCCGGGTACGAACGGAACGGCGGCCCCGGCGGCGCTTCTTCCGGAAGGGGCAAACGAATTTGGGTGCGTTTCGGGCAGAGTCCGAGCGTCCGTCGACTCATGGCCCATTTTCAGGGTTCGATTTTCAGCCCGTTTTTCCGTGTTCGTCGCGTTGGCCTACGGGCATCGCACTTGCGCTGCGTCTCGCCGTGAGGCGAGGGCACACGCTTTTTCCGCGATGGGGGGATCAGGCTCCTCGAGTCCGGCCTGCATTTCGCCGCCGCTAGCTGCCGGGCGGGCACTGCTGGATTCGAGGCGCGGGAATTCACGCGCGCGAGGTTACCCCGCGCGGGGAGTCAATCGGGCCATCGCTGTCCTCCTCAAGGTGTTCAC
>DIZC01000055.1:10774-18494 GCA_002429315.1 Alphaproteobacteria bacterium UBA6038 | reverse complement strand
AGGCGGCCGTCGCGATCCACGATGGTGATGTCGTGCGACGGCCCTTTCAGCAGCAGATTGTTGGTATCGGGAAGCTCGGAAATCCAGTGGAACAGGAACACCGCGCCGACGATGAGGCCCCAGGCGCAGATGAGCGCGAGGGCGTACGGCCAGGTGCGCTTGCGCTTCGGCTTCTGCAGTGTCCGCGACGGGTGGGAAGCCTTGGACGCATGCTCGGCCGCGGCCTGCATGCGCTTGCGGAGATGCGGTTCGATCTTCGGCGCCGGCATGCCCGCCAACCCTTTCGCAAAGGGTTTCTAAGCCGTTAAGCCTTAACGGCGGTTAAACAAATGGCCGCGCGCGTCGACGGTGGGTCCCAGATGTTGAGGTCCCGCCGCCTGACGTGCGTAGATGTCGGGCAGAAGGGACTCGCATGAGTGCACCAACCCGTCCGCGGCAAAGCTTCTGGGACTCGCTGCAAGAGGCGCGAACGGTCGTTTCGCTGCTCCTGCTCTATTGCGCCGTTCACGTCCTGGTGCGGTTCCTGCTGAGTCCAAATCTCAATCTCGGCGAAGCCGAACAGACGCTGTTCGGGCAGAGCTTCCGATGGAGCTACCGGCCCGATCATCCGCCGCTGGCCACCTGGCTGTCCTGGGTGACGCTGGCCGCCAGCCAGAACAGCCGCGTGGCGCTGTTTCTGTTGCGCGAAGCGGTACTCGCGCTCGGGCTCATCGCCTATTTCGCCGCCGCACGGGCGATGATCGGCGACACGCGCCGCGCGGCATTGGCCGCGTTCCTGCTGCTGGCGACATTCGGAATGGGCTGGCTCGTCCATGTCGGCAGTATGGAAACCGTGCTGCTTTCCACCCTGTGCGCCGCGTATCTGTGGGCCGATGTGCGCGCCCTGACGCGGGGCGGCATCGGCGATTACGTCGTGCTCGGTGCGGTCACCGGATTGGGTGTGCTTTCGAGTTATGTGTTCCTTGTGCTGCCGTTTGGAATGTCGGTTGCGGCGGCGCTGACGCCGGAACTGCGCGCGCGTCTTCGCTTGCCGCCGCTCGCCATCGCCGCTGCGGTCGCTCTCGTCATCGTTGCGCCGTATGCGTATTTCGCGCCCTATGCTTTCGCGGGCGCCCCACTGGCCCCCGTGCCGAGCGCGTTCGCAATCCTGCGCGGGTTCGCAGTGGCGCTGATCGTCTTCGCCTTGCCCGCCGTGCTTGTGTTCCCGGCTTTGTATCCGCGTGCGGCCAAGCCGTTGCGCAGCGAAGATCGCGAGCAGACCTGGCTGCGCTTTCTTAAGATCGCCATGCTTGCCGCGCTGATCGCCGCTGCCGCGGCGATGCTGCTGTTCCATGCACGCGATGCGAAGGCGAGCTGGGTCTATCCCGGCCTGCTGCCGTTGCCGATCTATCTCTTCCTGCGCGCGCAACTGGCATATGGCGCTGACACGCAGAAACGCGACAAGCGAATTGCCGGAGTCGTTGTCTTGTGCGCGGTCGCCGCCATCGCCGGCCGCATCTGGAGCTACGAAACGCACGCCGCAAGCTGCAAGCACTGCCGCGAGTACTGGCCGATGCCGCGCTATGCCGATGCATTCCGGCAGGCGGGATTCCTCGACGGCACCATCGCGGCGCCGGAGGCGGGGCTCGCCGGCAATCTGCGGCTCAGCTTCCCGGATGCGCGCGTGGTGACGCCGCAGGCGCCCGCTCGCGCCTTCGGTCCACCGGTACCCGGCGAATGCCTCGTCGTGTGGCAAGGCGATGGTAATGTGCCACAACGGCTGCGGACATATGTCACGCAAACCTACGGCGCCAGGCTTGAGGATCGCGCCATGCAGGGCGACGTTGAGGCGACGCTGCTCACGAGCAAAACGCGCAAGGAGCGGATGAACTTCCTTATTCTCGCCCAGGGCGCCTGCGATAAGCCGCGGCCTTGACGGATCGCGGCGGCGCACAGAGGTAGATTGGTCAGGCTGGAGCTTTGGTGAACGACCTTCCGAAATCCGCAGATGCCGATCTCGCGCAGCGGCTCGGGATGGGCGACCGCGCGGGTGGCCTGTCACGCCGCAGCTGGATTCTGATCGGGCTCGGCGTTGTCGCGCTGATTATCCTTGCATTGGTGTTTCTCCGCCGCGGGGCGGCCACGGATTACGTCACGCAAGCGGTCACGCGTGGGCCGCTGGCGGTGACGGTCAGCGCCACCGGCACGCTGGCGCCGCGCGATCAGGTCGATGTCGGCGCGGAAATTTCCGGGCGCATCGAGCAGCTCTATGCCGATTACAACGATCATGTGAAGAAGGGGCAGAAGCTCGCCCGACTGAACACCGAACAGATCGAGGCGCAGCTGGCGCAAACCCGGGCCGCGCTGGCGCAGGCGCAAGCCACCTTGACCCAGATGTCGCAGAACTATCCGCGCACGGTGGCGCTCGCCAAAAGCAACGCCGCCTCCAAGCAGGATCTCGACAATGCGCGCGCCGATCTGTTGCGCGCCCGTGCCAATGTGAATCTGGCAGCCGCCCAGGTGCGGGCGAACGAGACGCTGCTGTCGAAAGCCACCATCTATTCGCCCATCGATGGCGTGGTGCTCGACCGCAAGGTGTCGCAGGGACAGACGGTGGTGGCTGCGATGACGACGCCGGTGCTGTTCACGCTGGCGAGCGACCTGTCGCAGATGGAGCTGGACGTCGACATCGACGAAGCCGATGTCGGCCAGGTGCATGCAGGCCAGAAGGCAACGTTCACGGTGGATGCCTATCCGGGGCGGCAATTCGAGGCGACCCTGATTTCCATTCACAGTGCGCCCAAAACCGTGCAGGGCGTCGTCACCTATCAGGGCGTGTTGCTGGTCTCCAATCCCAACGGCTTGTTGAAGCCGGGCATGACGGCGACGGCGCAGATCACCGCCTCGCGCCTCGCCTCCGCGCTGCTGGTGCCGAACCCTGCGCTGCGCTTCGTACCGCCGGCTGGCAGCACCAATGCGCCGCCGGTGCCGAACGCCGCCGGGCAAGGCCGGGTATGGACGGTGGAGAGCGGCCGCCTCAAGCCGCACGATCTCATGCTCGGCGCAACCGATGGCCATGTCACGCAGGTCGTGAAAGGCGATCTCGCGGCCGGCGATGAGGTGGTCACCGACATCAAGACGCCGCAAGGCAAGGAATGACCGCTCCGCTCATCCAGCTGCGCAACGTGACGAAGATCTACGGCACGGGCGAAGCGGCGGTTGCGGCGCTGGCCGGCATCGACCTGGAAATCGCCGACGGCGAGTTCGTCGCGGTGATGGGGCCCTCGGGCTCCGGCAAGTCCACCGCCATGAACATCCTGGGCTGCCTGGATACGCCCACCAGCGGCACCTATTTCTTCCGCGGCGCCGATGTCGGCGCGCTCAGCCGCGACCAGCGCGCGCTCTTGCGCCGCTACTACATCGGCTTCGTGTTTCAGGGATACAATCTGCTCAAGCGCACCACGGCCGCGGAGAATCTCGAGCTGCCGCTGGTTTATCGGGGCGTGGCGAAAGCCGAACGCCGCGCCAAAGCCCGACACGCGCTGGAACAGGTCGGCCTTGCCGATCGCGGGGGGCACACGGCCGCCGAGCTGTCCGGCGGACAGCAGCAGCGCGTCGCCATCGCGCGCGCCCTCGTCACCGATCCATTGGTGATGTTCGCCGACGAGCCCACCGGCAATCTCGACACCGCCAAGAGCCACGACATCATGGCGCTGCTCAAATCGCTCAACGAAACGCGCGGGCTGACCATCGTGCTCGTCACGCACGAGGAGGACATCGCGAAATATGCCAAACGGCAGGTGCGCTTCATCGACGGTCGCATCGCTTCGGATACCGGAATGGTTCGTATCAACCCTCCCCTTGAGGGAGGGTCGAAATTTGCGGAGCGCAGCGAAGCAAATTCGGGGGAGGGGTCATGATGGCCAGATTATCCTCCCCCGTTTACGGGGGAGGTGGCTCGCATGAGCACAGCGAGTGCGAGACGGTAGGGGGAAATGTCCCCCTTCCGCCTCATGCTCGCTTCGCTCGCATTCGGCACCTCCCCCGCAAGCGGGGGAGGATGCAGTCCCTCGCTTCACGGGTGACAGCTAGCGCATGATCGCCAACGCCTTCCTGTTGGCCTTGCGCGAGATCCGCAGCAATCTGCTGCGCGCGGGGCTCACCACGCTGGGCATCGTCATCGGGGTGGGCGCGGTGATCGCCATGGTGACCTTGGGCTCCGGCGCTACCAAGCGCGTCACCGCCGACATCGCCTCCATGGGCCGCAATTTGCTGATCGCCGTGCCGGGCCAGCGCCGCCCCGGGACCTTGGTGGCCGCTCCCAATTTCCAGCTGGACGATGCCGTCGCCATCCACCGCGACGTGGCGGGGCTTTCCGCGGTGGCGCCCGCGGTGTCGCGTTCCACCGTGGCGGTGGCCGGCAATCGCAACCGCACCACGCAGGTGACCGGCACCACCGACGATTTCTTCACCGCCCGCGACTGGCCGATCGCGGTGGGCCGCGCCTTCAGCCTGGCGGAAGACCGCACCGGCAAATCGGTGTGCGTGCTGGGCGAAACCGTGCGCCACGAGCTGTTCGGCACGCAGGACCCGGTGGGCAGCCGCATCCGCGTCGACAAGATTTCCTGCGACGTGGTGGGCGTGTTGAGCGCAAAGGGCCAATCGACCTTCGGCCAGGATCAGGACGATCTGCTGGTGATGCCGCTGAAAACCGTGCAGCGGCGCCTCGCCGGCAACACCGACGTCAACATGATCTGGATGAGCGTGGCGCGCGCGTCCGAAACCGCGCGGGTGAAGGCCGACGTCGAGCGCCTGCTGCGCGAGCGCCGCCACGTGGCGGCAGCTGCCGCCGACGATTTCCAGGTGAGCGACATGCAGGAAGTCACCCGCATGGTGGAAACCACCACGGGGATCTTGACCGCCTTCCTCTCCGCGGTGGCGGCGGTGAGCCTCCTGGTGGGCGGGATCGGCATCATGAACATCATGCTGGTGAGCGTGACGGAGCGCACGCGCGAGATCGGCATTCGCCTCGCCATCGGGGCGCGGGAGCGCGACGTGCTGCTGCAGTTCCTCATCGAGGCGGTGGTGATGAGCGCCCTGGGCGGCATTCTCGGCATCCTCGTCGGCTTGGCCGGATCGGCCGCGGCCGCTTCCGCTTTGAAACTGCCGTTCGTGCTGCGGCCGGAGATCGTGGCGCTGGCCGTTGCCTTCTCCGCCGGCGTCGGCGTGGCCTTCGGTTACTTCCCCGCCCGCCGCGCCGCCCGCCTCGACCCCATCGAGGCGCTCCGGCACGAGTAGTGCGAGGCCCGATTCGCTATCGAGGCGTCCGCGCGTGTTCAGTCGACGATGTGATAGACGGGCGCCTTTTCGAGCTGCCACGCGCCGGTTTTGCGGTCGTAGCGGGACAGCGTGAAACAGTGCCAGTCGGCGTCGTCGAGGTTTGGATGATCGGCGCGGTAGTAGTAGCCGGGCCAGCGGGTCTCGGTGCGGTAGAGCGTGTGGCGCGTGACGGCCTCCGAGGCCAGCACGCGATGCCGCAATTCCCACGCGCGCTGCAGCTGGTGCAGATCCTCCGCGCCGATTTGCGCCAAATCTTCCTTCAGCATCTGCAAGAGTTCGAGGCCGCGCACGAGCAGCGGCTCGTTGGTGGTGTAGTTGGCGCCGATGCCGCCGACATATTCGTCCATCAGCTTCTCCAGCCTCTGCAGCCCGTGGATCGGCAGCAAAAAGCTGGGCGAGACGGTGCCGGCGACGATTTCGTTGCGGTAGACCGCATAATGCTCCATCGGCCGGAACACGGTTTTCTTCAGCGCATCGCATTCGGTTTCGCTGACCTGCGGCTGGTCGCGCAGATCGAGCACGTAATTCACCGCGGCCTTCGCCGCGATGCGGCCCTCGGTGAATGAGCCGGACGAGAATTTGTGCGCCGTGCCGCCGATGGTGTCGCCGGCGCCGAACAGGCCGTCCACCGTCATCATGCGGTTGTAGCCCCATTGGTATTCGGTGGGGGCGTAGTCCGATGGCCCGCTCGCCCAGGCGCCGGAACACGTCGCATGTGAGCCCATCACGTAAGGCTCCGACGTGGTGAGCTCCGGATTGGTGTGCTTGGGGTCGATGTTCTGCGACGCCCACACCACCGCCTGCCCGATCGTCATGCCGAGGAAGTTTTCCCAGCCGACCGTTTCCTTGTGCGGATCCTGGAAGGCTTCTTTCGTCACCATGCGGATCGGCCCGCGGCCTGCCTTTGTCTCCTCCAGAAAGGCGTGATTGCGCAGGCAAGTGGGCACCGGATGATGGTCCACATAATCGCCGATAGTTTCGCGCAGCTTGTCGAACCAGCGCGTCTCATATTCTTCGCCGTACGCGTTCTGCGTATAGGTCTTGAGGTGCAGGAAGTACGCGCCGACAGGACCGTAGCCGTCCTTGAAGCGGGTGAGCACGATGCGGTTTTCCATCTGCATCATCTTGGCGCCGGCGAGAATCGGCAGCGCGTAGGCTGAGGCGCTGCTCCACGGCGCATACCAGGTGCGGCCCATGCCTTCGCCCACCGCGCGCGGCTTGAAGATGTGCGAGGCGCCGCCGGCGCACACGATCACCGCCTTGGCGCGGAACACGTAATAATCGCCGGTGCGCACATTGAAGCCCACCGCGCCCGCCACCCGGTTGGATTTGCCAGCATCCATCAACAGATGCGTGACCATGATGCGGTTGTAGATGTGCGTGGCGGCCTTGCGCGCCGCTTCCGCGACGATGGGCTTGTAGCTCTCGCCGTGGATCATGATCTGCCACTTGCCTTCGCGCTGATACCGCCCGGTGGCGGGATCGCGCATGATCGGCAGGCCCCATTCCTCGAACTTGTGCACCGTGGAATCGACGTGGCGGGCGATGTCGTAGCCCAGATCCTCGCGTACCAGGCCCATGAGATCGTTGCGCGCGTAGCGCACGTGATCTTCGGGCTGGTTCTCGCCCCATTGCATGCCCATGTAGCAGTTGATGGCGTAGAGACCTTGCGCCACCGCGCCGCTGCGCTCGATGTTGGCTTTCTCGACGCAGACGATCTTCAAATCGCGGCCCCAGTAGCGCGATTCGTAGGTGGCGCCGCAGCCCGCCATGCCGCCGCCGATAATGAGAATGTCCGAGTCGACGTGAATTGTTTTGTGGCGTGAGAACAACGCCATCAGAGCACGCCCTGTTTCAGTCTGTCGGGCGCGATCGCCGGCAGCTTTGGGACATTCAGCGACTCCGGCTCGTGCGCCAGTTCCTGCGCCGCAAATGCTTCTTTGCTCGGCGGTGCGTATTCAGACGGTGGTTTGATCGAACCCCAAGGCGTGGTGCGAATGGGTGAAACGAAATCCTTCTCGCGTCCGTCGCGGAATTTGATGCGCCACGAGATCGTGCCTTTCTTCTCTTCGCGCAGCACCCGCACGCTGTGGCCCAGCGGCGCGAAATCGGCATAGCCGCGCACGTCGATGGCGTTCTGCGGGCAGGCCTTCACGCAGGAATAGCACTCCCAGCAGAAGTTCGGCTCGATGTTGTAGGCGCGGCGGTAGGTCGTATCGATGTGCATGATGTCGGAGGGGCAGATGTCGACACAGTGCCCGCAGCCGTCGCAAGCCGTCATATACACGAACGTCGGCATGTTATGTTGATCCTTCCATCACCCGCTCGTCATGGCCGCCCGTGTGGCGGCCATCCATAAACACGATCGGGAAAGGTGTTCATGGGTGGCCGGGACAAGCCC
>DIZC01000055.1:0-10666 GCA_002429315.1 Alphaproteobacteria bacterium UBA6038 | reverse complement strand
TCATGGGTGGCCGGGGCAAGCCCGGCCAAGACGTGAGCATTTAGATGCGTTTCATCCATCAGTACTGCCGCGGCAGTTCGCGGGTGCTGCCGAAGGTTTCCGGTTTATCCGCCGGCAAAGGCAGGTTCATGCGCGTGCCGCGCGCGTCTTCCAGCCGTCGCTGGAACGCGGCGGCCGGTTTGTAGAACATGTGGGAGAATTTCGACCAGGGAACCGATCCGAACAGCACCGTGGTGGCGATCAGATAGAGCCCAAGCGCCCATATCGCGAGCGGACTCTCCGCCCATTGCAGCCACGACCAGATGAGCGCCAAAGCAGTGCTTTTCAGCAACGCCACGATGAACAGATCCGCGCGGACGACGCGCAACGGGGAGTGTCCTTCCGCCGCGACATCCACCCGAATGAAGAACCAGAACCAGCAACCGCCGATCAGGATCATCGCCGCTCCAATGTGCCAGAGGAGCGGCAGGATGGCCGGCGTCGCGGCGCCCGGCCCTGAATACCAGAACACCATGACGAACGTTGTGACCGCGTAAGCGATGAAGCCGTACATCGCGAGCAGGTGCGCAATGCGGCGTCGCGCGCTGCAGAACTCGCCGGAGACCAGCGCCTCGGCCGCGGTTTCGAACGCGAGCAACACCTTTTTCCCGCCGCCAATCTCGCGCTGCGCGCGCGCCTTTTCCTTCCGCCAATGCTCGAAGAAGTACGCGGCGTTGCGCTTGTGCAGCATGTCGAACAGGGTGCCGGCCGCCACGCACGCGATCATCAGCGCCACATACAGCTGCATCAGCGGCGCGGGCACCGAGGCCGCCAGCACGGCGAAAGGATTTTCGCTGAACATCGCGCCCCCGGGGAATCGCCCCGTGCATATCAGGATGGCGCGGGGTCCGGTAGTCCGCGGCGCCCAACTCGGGAGGATCTAGCGCGCAGAATCAGCGGATTGGGGCGGGCGGTTGCGTCACGGTTACTTTGGCTTAGTCGTCGCCGTCATCGTCGCCATGGTGCGGCGGGGCGGGCGGCTTGGGCGGCCGCGGACCATGCGGCGGCCGCGGCGGCGCCGGCATATCGGGGGTGCCGACGTCCACGCTGGCCATGCCTTCGCTCGACATGTGGCCCTTGTACGCCTTGATCTTCACGCTGCCGGAGCCGAACGAACTCACATGCGGGTTCACTGCGGTGCCGCCGAAGCTGAAATCGCCGGAACCCATGATGTCGACATGCAGCGGATTGGCCACGCCGTCGGCGATGTTGACCGAGCCCGATCCGGCGATGTCCACCTTCACCGGCCCGTTCACGCGCGGCGTGGAGATGTTGCCGGAGCCGGCGATGTCCACGTCCAGCCCCTCGGCGATCGGCCCAAGGGCCGTGTCGCCCGCGCCGGCAATATCGGCCTTGACGCGCTGCGACGGCCCCACCGTCACTTTGCCGGAGCCGGCAATATCGAGATCGAGCGGGCCCGTCACCGCGGCCACGTCGATGCGGCCCGTTCCGGCCAGCGAAATCTTGGCGCTGGAGACCTTGCCGATCTTGGATTCGGTGGCGGAGGCTTCGAACTTGAGCGGTCCCATGGTGTCGCCGATGGTGGCTTTGCCGACGAGATCCTCAACGCTGACCGCGGAGCCCCGCGGCAGGCTGACCTTCACCACCAGCTGATCGGGCTTCGATCGGGTGTAATCGGAGAAGTTGAACCATTTGTGCCAGTCCCAGACCGACTCGGTGTTCTGTCCCTCGATGACCACGGTGCTGCCTGCGGAATACACCTCCACCTGCTTCGTCCGCTCGCGGGTGCCGGAGACGTTGACCGTTGCATTGCCGCCGTTGCTGACGCTGACGAGGAGGGTGCCGACGAAATCGTCCACCTTGAGGCCCCTGGCGCTGTAGCTCCGTTGCGGCCACGTCACCCAATCCTCCGCGGCGGCGGCCGGCAGGATGAGGAGGGCGGCGACGGCGGCGCCCATCAACAGCGATTTCGTTTGCTCGGTCATGTCGGCCTCCCGGCCGGGTGATTGGCACCCCCCACAGATAGGGTGTTCGCAGTAGTGTTTGTAGAACGGAAATTTCGCAAGTGCGGAATGCCGCCTGCGCACGAAGAACAAACTAGTGACAGCGGCCGCAAAACGCCAGCCTGTCCGAGAATTCAGGCCACCAGCCGATAGCCGCCGGATTCGGTGACCAGAATCTGCGCCTGCCCCGGATTGCTCTCGATCTTCTGCCGCAGCCGGTAAATGTGGGTCTCCAGCGTGTGGGTGGTGACCGCCGGATTGTAGCCCCAGACCTCGTGCAGAAGGGTGTCGCGGGCCACCGTGTCGCCGGAGCGGTAGAGATACTTGAGGATGCTGGTTTCCTTCTCGGTCAGCCGGATCTTCTTGCCGCCGGGATCGAGCAGCAGCTTGGCGCTGGGGCGGAAGGTGTAGGGACCGATGCGGTAGACGGCCTCCTCGCTCTGCTCGTGGCTGCGCAGATGCGCGTGCGCCCGCGCCATCAGCACCGCAAACCGGAACGGCTTGGTGATGTAGTCGTTGGCGCCGGACTGCAGACCCTCGATGGTGTCGGCATCGCTGTCCTTGGCGGTGAGCAGAATGATCGGGCAGGTGATGCCCTGCTCCCGCAATTGCCGGCACAGCGCGCGGCCGTCGCCATCGGGCAGTCCCACGTCGAGGATCACGAACTCATAAAGGCCTTCGCGCGCCCGTTCCCGGGCCTCGGCGCAGTTCGCCGCTTCCACCGGCGCATATTCGTCCTCCGCCGCCAGCTGCTCGGCGAGCGAGCTGCGCAGCATGGCGTCGTCGTCGACCAGCAAAACCCGCTTGGCGCTTGGCATCGTGTCGTCCCTTCGTCGGGTTGCTCTTTCTTCCCGCGCCCATCCCACGGCTCGAACTCTACCCGGATTCCGGCTCCGGGTGTATGTGGAAACAGGGCCGCGCCGCCACGACGATCGCCGCAACCGAGCGGAGCAGTCCGTCGCGGTTCGTGAGGCAGAGGGTACAAGTCTCGGCCTGTCGCCCGAAGCGCTTTCGCCGCAGTCTCTCGCGGAAGTGAAGGGCGGCGCCATCGGCCGGGCGGACTGTCGCTTCCTCTTCAATATCCGCTTTCATGTCTCGACAGGCGGCCAGAGACATTCCGTTACATGATGGCGGCGATTTCATTGGGCCAGGCGAGGGCCGATTCGTAAGAACGCGTCGGGCGGGGTGGGTGTCGAAAGGAGACCCCATGTCGGCCTTGCCGAAGCAGGACCAGTCCTCAGCTGTCTTGCGCGAGATTGCCATCGGGTGGATAGCTTGGCTGCAATTCCTGCTGCTTCGGCTGGCGGCGTTTGCGACGGCAATTTTCGTCGAGCCGTGGGCGCCGGCAGCAGCGGCACTCAAATCGGCGCTCGCGAAGATGACGGAAATTCGCAGAACGGTAACGCTTCCCGTCCGGTTGCGGAGAACAGCGCCCTGCGCCGTCATCCGCATGTGCTGAACGCCGCCACCAACCTGCTCGGCATCTGCTTCATCATCATCGGCGGCCTGAAGCTGACGAACCAGAATTCCAGGACCTGGTCAGATGAAGTCGCGTGGGCGGCGGCTTTTTTTCTGGTCGTCAGCATTGCGACTTCGTATTTCGGCATCCGCAACGGCGTGGAGCGCGAATGGCGCTCGCGACTCGCCGATGGGTCGTTCCTCGTCGGCATCGCCGCGCTGATCGTCGCGATGGTGATCGCCGCGTACCAGCTTTAGTCGAGCCGATCGGCTTGTTCCACGCGGAGGCCGCGGAGGCCGCGGCGGCGGAAGGACCCGGCAACCGATTGGGAACCGCGGGGGCGGCGTTGCCGCTTGCAAAGCTCGATTCGCAGGAACTCCGCGTCCTCTGCATGAATCCGGTGCGGAAATGGGGGTCGATTCAGACGCAATTCGGGCGGCCATCGAAAATAGAGTTTTCGGTTTTCAGCCCGTTTTTCCGTGTTCGTCGCGTTCGCCTACGGGCATCGCACATGCGTGAGGTTCCTCGCCATGAAGCGAGGGCACACGCTTTTTCCGCGATGGGTTATCAGGCTCCCCGAATCCCGCCTGCATTTCGCCGGCGCTAGCTACCGGGCGGGCACTGCTGGATTCGAGGCGCGGGAATTCACGCGCGCGAGGTTTACCCCGCGCGGGGAATCAATCGGGACATCGCTGTCCTCCTCAAGGTGTTCACAGTTGGCTAAAACAGCATCGACTCACCCCACCCTCCCCTTGAGGGAGGGTCGAAATTTGCAAGCGGCAGCGAAGCAAATTTCGGGGAGGGGGCATGCCTCAATCCAGGATCGACCCCTCCCAGAAAAATCTTCCGCTCTCGCTCCAGATTTTTCGACCCTCCCTCAAGGGGAGGGTTGGGGAGCACATCGCACATCGCATCGGCGACCGATGTGCGGAAATCCAGCTTTAGAATTATTTTTCGCAGCGTTTTGGAGTGCGGCGGGAGGCAACAAAAAAGCCCGGGACTGCGGGATTTCCGCTGGCCGGGCCGCCTCCGGGCGCACCGCCGGAGAATTGATAGAATATGCAAAACCAGCGTCACGCTGTCAAGCGGCAATCGCAAGAAAGATATTGCTATTTTTGCACCATTCCGGCAACATCGTGACTCGCCGCCGTCTCCGTCTCCCGCGCGCCGAACAGCGCGGTGCCGACCCGCACATGGGTGGCGCCGAATTTGATCGCGGTCTCGAAATCATCGCTCATCCCCATGCTGAGGAGCGGCAGGCCGTGATCGCGGGCGAGCTTCTGGAGCAGCGCGAAGTGCGGCGCCGGCGGCTCGTCGATCGGCGGGATGCACATCAGGCCGCCCACCGGCAGCTCCAGCTCATCGCGGCACCAGGCGATGAATCCCGGCGCATCCTGCGGCGCGACACCGGCCTTCTGCGGCTCCTCGCCGGTATTGACCTGGATGAACAGGGTGGGCGAGCGGCCGGTGCGGGCCTGTTCTGTCTTCAGCGCCGTCGCCAGCTTGGGACGGTCGAGCGTCTGAATGACGTCGAACAGCTGGACCGCCTCGCGCACCTTGTTGGTCTGCAGGGGACCGATCAGATGCAGCTCGACGTCGGGGTGCGCCAGCTTGAACGCCGGCCATTTGGCATTCGCTTCCTGGACACGGCTTTCGCCGAACACGCGGTGCCCCATCTCCAGCACCGGCCGAACCCGCTCAGGCCCATGGCCCTTCGAGACGGCGACGAGCGTGGTAAAAGGGGCCGGTCGAATCGCTGCCGCGCGCGCTTTGTCGATGCGGGCCGCGACCGCGGCGAGAGCGGCGGCCGGCGATGACGGTTCCAGGGAGGACATCGTGAAGCTCGCGCGGATCAGGCTAGCAAGAGCGGCGGCGACGCTCAATCGATGCCGCGGTGCACTGCCGCCGCTGGTGCTGATGACCGACGATGAGCGGCTGACCGATCCGCTGGCCGCGGCGCGCGCGCTGCCTCGCGGCAGCATGGTGGTGGTGCGGGCACGTCAATCGTCACACCGCGCCAAGCTCGCGCAATCGTTGCGCGCGGTCGCCCGCGCCCGCGGATTGACGCTGCTCATCGGCAACGATCCGGCGTTGGCGGATCGCGTGCGCGCCGCCGGGATTCATTTGTCGGAAGACAATGCACGGCAGGCGGCACATTGGCGCGCGAAGCGTCCGCGCTGGCTGATCACTGCCGCCGCGCACTCCCTTGCCGGCTGCGCCTGCGCCCATCGGTGCGGTGCCGATGCCGCGTTTCTTGCCCCGGTGTTTGCCACGGACAGCCATCCGGACGGCGCCCATCTCGGCGCCACACGCGCCAGGACCATTGCCCGGCTGGCGCCGCTGGCGGTCTACGCGCTCGGCGGGATGAATGCGCAAACCGCCTCCCGGCTGACCGACTCGCGCTTCGCCGGGCTCGCCGCAATCGGCGGCCTGGCCGCCTGAGCTGCGGCAATTTCGTGTAAGTCGTTCTGGCGCCTTGGGCATTTGGCGGCCACGTTGCGCGGTTAACCCTACGCCAGTATAAGCGCCGGCCGGGGGGACGATTGGGCGTGCTCGGCACGATACTAGAAAAGTGACTCCATGCGCATTTTGACCGTCCTTCTGGCGACCATGCTGCTTGCCGCCTGCGGCTCCGACGATGCGGACGACACCGCCGACACCGCGACGGGCTCGACGGCGATTTCGTCCTCCAGCGGCCACATCACGCTGGGCGTGAACTCCTACCTCTGGCACGCGAGCCTCGACACGCTCTCGTTCATGCCGCTGAAATCTGCCGACCCGTTTGGCGGCGTCATCATCACGGATTGGTATTCCGCGCCGGCCGCCCCCAACGATCGGATGCGCGTCACGATCTACATTCTCGACCGTCGCCTGCGGGCGGATGGACTCAAGGTGGCCGTGTTCCGGCAGTCGCTCGGTCCGCAGGGCTGGGTGGATGCGGCGGTCAATCCGGAAACGGCGGTGAAGCTCGAAGACGCCATCCTCACCCGGGCGCGCGAGCTTCGTCTTGCGAGCGGTGGAAGTTAGGACAGACGCGCTGTAAACCTGTCACGCCCCCGGCGCAGAACATGCGGCGGCGCGAAGGATGCTCGCATGGCGCGCTACGACGCCAAAAACTCGGAAAAGCACTGGCAGGCCGTTTGGGCCGAGCGGCAGTGCTTCGTCGCGCCCAACGAATCCGAAAAGCCCAAATGCTACGTGCTCGAGATGTTTCCCTACCCGTCGGGACGCATCCACATGGGCCACGTGCGCAACTACACGATGGGCGACGTGCTGGCACGCTTCCGCCGCGCGCAAGGCTACAACGTGCTCCATCCGATGGGGTGGGACGCCTTCGGCCTGCCGGCGGAGAACGCGGCGCGCGAAAAGGGCGTGGACCCGCGCGACTGGACCTACGCCAACATCGCGGCCATGCGCGCGCAGCTCAAGCAGATGGGGCTCGCCATCGACTGGTCGCGGGAGTTCGCCACCTGCGATCCGGACTATTACGCGCAGCAGCAGCGCCTGTTCGTCGAGTTCTACAAGGCGGGGCTCGTGTACCGCGCCGAGGCGGATGTGAACTGGGATCCGGTGGACGGCACGGTGCTGGCCAACGAGCAGGTGATCGACGGCAGGGGCTGGCGCTCCGGCGCGCCGGTGGAGCGGCGCAAGCTGTCGCAATGGTTCTTCAAGATCACGGAATACACCGACGATTTGCTGAGCGCGTTGGATCGGCTGGACCGCTGGCCGGAAAAAGTGCGGCTGATGCAGAAGAACTGGATCGGCCGCTCGGAAGGCTTGCGCTTCTCGTTCGCTCTGTCGAACGGCGAGCACGTCGATGTGTTCTCTACCCGGCCGGACACGCTGTTCGGCGCGAGCTTTGTGGCGCTGTCGCCCGATCATCCGCTCGCCGAGCGTCTGGCGAAGTCCGATCGGAAGCTCGCCGCGTTCGTTGCCGAACGCCGGCGTCTGGGCACGGCGGAAGAGGCGATTGAGACGGCCGAAAAAAGCGGCTACGACACCGGGCTGACGGCGGCTCATCCGTTCGATCCCAACTGGCAGCTGCCGGTGTATGTCGCCAATTTCGTGCTGATGGCCTACGGCACCGGCGCGATTTTCGGCTGCCCGGCGCACGATCAGCGCGACCTGGAATTCGCCCGCAAATATGCGCTGCCGGTTTTGCCGGTGGTGGTGCCGCAGGGCGCGAACCCAAAGAATTTTGAAATCGGCTCCGAAGCCTATGTTGGGCCCGGTCATCTGGCGAATTCGCGTTTCCTGGACGGCTTGGATGTCGAACGTGCGAAGGCGGAGGTTGCCAAACTTCTTGAGGCGGAAGGCAGAGCCGAACGCACAGTACACTATCGCCTGCGCGATTGGCTGGTGTCGCGCCAGCGGCCCTGGGGCTGTCCTATTCCGATGATCCGCTGTGGAAAGTGCGGTCTGGTGCCCGTGAAGGATTCCGATCTGCCGGTGCTGCTGCCGGAGGCGCTGCAATTCCAGGGCGCCGGCAATCCGCTCGACGCGCATCCGACGTGGAAGCATGTGGAATGTCCGCAATGCGGCGGTGCGGCGGAGCGCGAAACCGACACCTGCGACACGTTCGTGGATTCGTCGTGGTACTTCGCGCGCTTCTGCGACGCGCGCGCGGATGGTCCGGTCAGCCGCAAGGCGGCCGGTTACTGGCTGCCGGTCGATCAATATATCGGCGGTATCGAGCACGCCATCCTGCATCTGCTGTACGCGCGGTTCTTCACGCGCGGGCTGCACCGGCTCGGTTACACCGATGTGGACGAGCCGTTCGCCGGCTTGTTCACGCAAGGCATGGTCTGTCACGAGACCTACAAGGGCCACAACGGCCAGTGGCTGGCTCTCGATGAGGTCGAGAAGCGGGATGGCAAAGCGTACCTCAAGGGCACCGACGCCGAGGTGACGATCGGCCGGTCGGAGGCGATGTCCAAATCGAAGAAGAACGGCATCGCGCCGGAAGCGATCATCGATCTCTACGGCGCCGACACCATTCGCTGGTTCATGCTCTCCGATACGCCGCCGGAACGCGATGTGGAATGGACGAATGAAGGCGCGGAAGGCTGCTGGCGGTTCGTGCAGCGCATCTGGCGGCTGGTTACCGAAGCGGCCGGTCTGCCGCCGCCGCATACCAATGTCGATGCGGTTGACGGCCCCGCGCTGGACCTGCGCCGCGCCACCCACCGCGCCATCGCCGCGGTGACCGAAGATCTGGATAACCTGCGCTTCAACCGCGCGGTTGCGCAGATCTACACCTTGGCGCACGCCATCGGCGCCGCGGACCCATCGATTCCGGGCAGCGTCAGGCGCCAAGCGCTCGAGGCGCTGGTGCTGCTCACCGGTCCGATGATGCCGCACCTCGCCGAAAGCTGCTGGCAGGCGCTGGGCCATGAAACATTGGTCGCCGATGTGCCGTGGCCGAAAGCCGATCCGGAACTCGTGCGCAGCGACACCATCACCATCGCCGTGCAGGTGAACGGCAAGCTGCGCGGCACCATCGACGTCGCGCGCGGCACGGCCCAGCCGGCACTGGAGACTGCGGCGCTGTCGCTCGAGCCGGTGGCGCGCGCGCTTGCCGGCAAAGCGCCGCGACGCGTGATCGTGGTGCCGGATCGTATTGTGAATGTCGTGGCATGAGAGCGTGGCTGGCAATTGCCGCAACCTGCGGCTTGGCACTGGCGCTCGCCGCGTGTGGGTTCCATCCGCTTTACGGCCGGATCGGCGACAGCCCCGGTGCGCAGGCGATGTTCGGTTCGATCTATGTGCCGCCGATCGAACTGGAAACCGCGGGCTACGAGCTGCGCAACGATCTGGCCGAACTGCTGCAGGCGAAGGTGAACCCGGCGGGCACGCTGTACGATCTGAAGGTCACCCTGATCGAACGCAGTCAGCCCATCGCCATTCAGAACGAAACCATCGGCACGCTGAAGGAAGTCGAGATCACCCGTTACAACTACACCCTGGTCGCCAACTACGAGCTGGTGGATCGCAAGACGCAGAAGGTGCTGACCAAGGGCACGGAGAGCTCGCTGTCGGCTTACGATGTCGTGGCGTCTCCCTACGCCACGCTGGTCGCGCAGAAGGATGCGCAGGCCCGCACCGCGCAGGATATCGCGCAACAGCTCCGGTTGCGGCTCGGCATCTACTTTGTTCAGCAGACGCGCGCGCCGAAATGATCGTGAAGTCGCACGAGGCGGACCGGTTCGTGCAGCGTCCGCCCACCCACCTGATCGCGGCGCTGGTCTTCGGTCCGGATCAGGGGCTGGTGCGCGAACGCGCCGAAGCGCTGGCGAAATCCGTCGTCCCGGATCTGCAGGACCCATTCCGGGTGGCGGAACTCGACGAGGCGGCTCTTGCGGCGGACAACGCTCGGCTGTTCGACGAAGCGGCCGCCATCTCCATGCTGGGCGGCCGGCGCGTGGTGCGCGTGCGCAGCGCCGGCAATTCGCTGGCCAAGCTGTTCGAAGCGTTTCTCGACGATCCCAAAGGCGATGCGCTGGTCGTTGTGGAGGGCGGCGATCTCGCCAAGAGCGCGAGCCTGCGCAAGGTGTTCGAAGAACCCGACAACGCCGCCGCGGTGCAGTGCTATCCCGACAGCGCGGCCGGCCTCGCCGATGTGGTGCGCAATGCGCTCAAGGCGGAAGGCTTGGCGATCGGCGCCGAAGCGCTCGACGAGGCGGTGGCTCGGCTCGGCTCGGATCGCGGCGTGACCCGGCAGGAAGTGGAAAAGCTGGCGCTCTACATGCGAGGGCAAAAGCGCGTGGAGCTGGAAGACGTGCGCGCCGCGATGGGGGATGAAGGCGAGGCGCGGGTGGAAGAAGCGTGCGATGCCGCGGGCGAAGGCAATCTGAAGCGCCTCGACGTGGCGCTCGAGCGCCTCTGGGCGGAGGACATGTCCGCCGTCGCGGTCGTGCGGCTGGCGATGGGCCATTTCCAGAAGCTGCTGCTGGCGAAGGCGGATGCGACGCGCGGCGAATCCGTCGAGTCCGTCATGCGGCGGCTGCGCCCGCCCATTCACTTCGCCCGCGCGGCGTCGTTCAAGGCGCAGGTGGCGCGCTGGAGCGAAGACAGGCTCGCAGATGCGCTCGACCTGCTGCTCGAGACCGAGGTGCTGTGCAAGACCACCGGCATTCCGGCGGAAGCCATCTGCGGCCGCACCTTGTTCGGCATTGCGGCGATGTCGCGCGCCCGCTGACACCGC
>DIZC01000054.1:15134-15616 GCA_002429315.1 Alphaproteobacteria bacterium UBA6038 | reverse complement strand
GAGGTCAGGTTGCCCGCCATGAAGTTCACGTTGTCCGTCAAATCCTTCCATGTACCCGCGACACCCGGCACGGCCGCCTGGCCGCCGAGCTTGCCTTCTGTGCCGACTTCGCGCGCCACGCGCGTCACTTCCGAAGCGAACGCGTTGAGCTGGTCCACCATGGTGTTGATGGTATTCTTCAGCTCGAGGATCTCGCCTTTCACGTCCACGGTGATCTTGCGCGATAAGTCGCCGCGCGCCACGGCCGTCGTCACCTGCGCGATGTTTCGCACCTGGTCGGTGAGGTTGCCGCACATGGCGTTCACCGAGTCTGTTAAATCCTTCCATGTACCCGCCACCCCCGGCACCAGCGCCTGTCCGCCGAGCTTGCCTTCGGTGCCCACTTCGCGTGCCACGCGCGTCACTTCCGAGGCGAAGGACCGCAGCTGGTCCACCATGGTGTTGATGGCTTCCTTCAGCTGCAGAATTTCGCCGCGCACGTC
>DIZC01000054.1:14746-14926 GCA_002429315.1 Alphaproteobacteria bacterium UBA6038 | reverse complement strand
CTTCTTGGAGAGGTCGCCGTTCGCGACGGCAATGGTCACTTCGGCGATGTTCCGCACCTGGCCGGTGAGGTTGTTCGCCATCGAGTTCACGGACTCGGTCAGATCCTTCCACACGCCGGTCACTTCGCGGACCTGCGCCTGGCCGCCGAGCTTGCCTTCGGTGCCCACTTCGCGCGCCAC
>DIZC01000054.1:0-14516 GCA_002429315.1 Alphaproteobacteria bacterium UBA6038 | reverse complement strand
ACGCGCGTCACTTCCGAGGTGAACACCGACAGCTGCTTGATCATGGTGTTCACGATATTGGCGGAGCGCAGGAATTCGCCCTTCAGCGGGCGGCCTTCCACGTCGAGATGTACGGTTTGCAACAAGTCGCCTTGCGCCACGGCGGCGATGGCGCGCGTCACCTCCGCCGTCGGCCACAACAGGTCGTCGATGAGCGTGTTGACCGAAGACTCCATTTCGGCCCAGGCGCCGATGGATTGCCCGAACTTCACCCGCTGGCGGGTCTTGCCCTGCTTGCCGACTTGCTCGCCCACCTTCTCCAGCTGTTCCGCCATACGCTGGTTGGTTGCGACGATGTCGTTGAATGCGTCGGCAATCTTGCCGGCGATACCCACCTGATCGCTGCGCATGCGGACGGAGAAGTCGCCGACCTTCATCGCCTGTAGCGCGCCTAGCAGCTCCTGCAGGTCCACCTGCTCGGCGCCCGTAGCGCCGGCGCCGTTGCCCTTGCGGTTGCGGGAACCGGGGGCCGCCGGCTTGATCGGTGTCGGTTCGGAATGCGTACTCATGTCTTGCTCCTCAGAGGCAAGGGAAAACGATGGTAAAGACGGCCGATGGGCGAACCTCAGCGAAGCACTCCGCCGGCGCCAGGGACAAGAGACAGGACGCGATAATGCGTTGATTTGTCAGCAACACTCGTTACGCCCCATTCAGTCCGCCCCCGGAGGTATAAGACCTCGCAGGCGCCTAAACGCGGGAGACGCCCAAGAGTTCCGCGACGCGACCGCGCGCGGAGACCGCCCTGTGGATAGTCGGAAAGGAGCCGTTAGGGCGCGATCTGGGCGCCGGCGTACGCCGCACTGGCGAGCGGGCTAACGACCGACATGACCGCCCAGAAGGGGCTGATAGGGACCCGGATCACGTCGCCGGGCAGTATTCGGGTCATTTGATCCGCTTCGAGCTTCTCTTCGCGAAGGCTGCCGTTGCGGCGGATGTAAATAGGCCCTTCGTTCGCCCGGGTCGTGTAGCCGCCCGCCAAAGCGATGGCGTTAAGCGCGCTCATCCCGTTCACATAGGGATATTCCCCCGGTTTGTTGACCTCGCCGATGACGTAAAAGGGCCGGTAGGTGCTGATTTCGACGCTTACCCGCGGGCTTTGGAGATAGCCGTCCGCCAGCTTGGCGGCAATCTCCTGCTCAAGGCTGTTGGCGGTCTGACCTTTGGCCTGGAGCTCGCCGATGAGGGGAAGACTGAGGCGGCCATTGCCGTCCACCTGGAATTCGCCGCCGAGATCCTCTTCACCGAATACAATGACCCGAATTTTGTCGCCGCTCCCCAACTGGTAGGAGTCCTCAGCGGTTATCGCAGGCTTCCCAACTGACGTGCCTTGGGCGCCAGACGCGGCTGGCAGCGTCAGCAATAGGGCCAGCACGGCCCAGCAAACGAAGGCAAAGCGAGACATGGTTAGCACATTACGGTCCGACGCCTTGAGAATTCCCTACGTGGGACGGGGCGGCCGCAAAGCTGCAAGAAGGCAGCCACTTTGGACGAGATGCGCCGCCGGCACGCTGAGGGGCCTTGTTCTGCTCGCCTGTGTCTTTGCGGGACAGGCGCGGGCGCTGCAGACTCAGGAGGGCGATTTCACGGTGCGGGATTTCCACTTCCGCTCCGGCGAAAGCCTGGCTGAACTCAGACTGCATTACACGACCCTTGGTGCGCCCCAGATGGGCAGCCGGGGCCAGGTGAGCAACGCCGTGTTGATCCTGCACGGAACCGGCGGCGACGGGCACCAGTTCCTGCGCCCGCAATTCGCCGATGTGCTGTTCGCGCCGGGCGGGCTGCTCGATCCCGCGAAATATTTCATCATCCTGCCCGACGGCATCGGCCACGGAAAATCGTCCAAGCCAAGCGATCGCCTCCATGCCCGCTTCCCCCATTACGATTACGACGACATGGTCGCCGCACAATACGCGTTCGTCACCCAAGCACTGCATGTGAATCATCTGCGGCTGGTGATGGGGACCTCGATGGGTTGCATGCAATCCTTCATGTGGGCTGAGACCTATCCCGATTTCATGGATGCGCTGATGCCGCTCGCCTGTCTGCCGGTGCAGATCGCCGGCCGCAACCGCTTGTGGCGGAAGATGATCATCGACGCGATCCGCAGCGATCCAGCCTGGCAGG
This sequence comes from Alphaproteobacteria bacterium UBA6038, assembly GCA_002429315.1. Lineage (GTDB taxonomy): Bacteria > Pseudomonadota > Alphaproteobacteria > Micropepsales > Micropepsaceae > Rhizomicrobium. Next base: position 12,353 of record DIZC01000054.1, on the reverse strand, counting down.
GCGGCGAATACCGGAGCGAACCGTTCGGCGCGCTGCGAACTGCCAGCGATCTGCTGATGATCGCGGGCAGCGCGCCGCACCAGATGCAGAAGGCTTATCCCACGCGTGACGCCGCCGACCGGTATCTCTTGGAGACGATGGCGAAGAACATCGCGGCGCTGGACGCGAACGATCTGCTGTATCAGGTCGACGCGTCGCGCGATTACGATCCGTCGGCGGGGCTGGAGAAGATCACCGCGCGCATCATGTGGGTAAATTCGGCGGACGATTTCATTAACCCGCCAGAGCTCGGCATCGCCGAACCGGAAGCGCAACGGCTGAAGAACGGCCGGTTCATGCTGATCCCGACCAGCAATCAGACGCATGGTCACGGCACCCACACCTGGGCGGCCGTATGGAAGAGTTATCTTGCGGAGCTGCTGAGCACCTCGACGAAATAGGGAGCGACAGGCCTCCGCCAGCGCATTCGTGCTAAAGGTGCTCCTCAAGAGGCGCAGCAACATGACCATCGAAAGCATCAATCCCACGACCGGCGAAATCCTCGAGCGCTATGACGAGATGACGCGACCACAGGTGGACGCGGCGATCGATTCCGCGCACGAGGCTTACCTGATATGGCGCGACACAGACTTCGATGAGCGCGCAAAGCCGATGCGGCGAGCGGCGGCACTGTTGCGCGAGCGGGCGCACGATTACGGCCGGCTGATGGCGCTGGAGATGGGCAAGCCGATTCGCGAGGGCATTGCCGAAGCGCAGAAATGCGCCACCGGGTGCGATTACTATGCCGAAAACGCGGAGCGCTTTCTCGCCGATGAGCCGGTGGACACCGCGCCGCGCAAGAGCTTCGTCGCCTTTCGGCCGCTGGGCGTCGTGCTGGCGGTGATGCCGTGGAATTTCCCCTTCTGGCAGGTGATCCGCTTCGCCGCGCCCGCGCTGATGGCGGGTAATGCCGGCGTGCTGAAGCATGCATCCAACGTGCCCGGGTGCGCGCTCGCGCTGGAGAAACTGTTCCGCGAGGCCGGCTTCCCGGAAAATCTTTTCCGCACCCTGCTCATCGGCAGCAAAATGGTCGGCGATGTGGTTGCGCATCCGCACGTTCGCGCCGTGTCGCTCACCGGCAGCACGCCGGCCGGACGCGAGGTTGCTTCGAAGGCCGGCGCGGCGCTGAAGAAAGCGGTGCTCGAACTGGGCGGCAGCGACGCGTATCTGGTGCTGTCCGACGCCGACATCGAATTCACCGCCGCCGCCTGTGCCAAAGGCCGCCTGGTCAATTCCGGCCAAAGCTGTATTGCTGCAAAACGATTCATCGTCGTGGAGGAACTGAAATCCCGTTTCGAACAGCAGCTGGTCTCAGAGATGGGCAAGGCGAAAGTCGGCGATCCGCTGGACGAGACGACGACGGTTGGGCCGATGGCCAGGCGCGATCTGCGCGAGGATCTGCACGAGCAGGTGCAGAGAAGCATCGCCAAGGGCGCGCGCTGTTTGTGCGGCGGTGAGGTGCCGGACGGCCCCGGCGCCCTTTACCCGCCGACCGTGCTCGCGGAGGTTCATCCTGGCATGCCGGCGTACGACGAGGAGATGTTCGGTCCTGTCGCCGCGGTGATTGCCGCCAAGGACATCGACGACGCGGTGCGCATCGCCAACGACTCAGAATTCGGCTTGGGCGGCGGCGTGTTCACGCGCGATCTCGCGCTTGGCGAACGCATCGCCGCCGATCGGATCGAGGCCGGATCCGTGTTCGTCAACGCCACGGTGGCATCCGATCCCAAGCTGCCGTTCGGCGGCGTCAAGGACAGCGGCTACGGCCGCGAGCTCTCCAGCTTCGGCATTCGCGAATTCGTCAACATCAAGACTGTCCTCGTGGCCCAGCACGGCGCCGCTCCGACATCGGCCAATCGTTCCGAGTAGCCGATCCCCTTTCGCAGCCTCGCGTCCACTTCAGCGCGTCAGGGCGCCGAAGCCTCCGCTGGGCTGCTGTGCGGGCTCGCCGTTGGATAATGCATGCCGAGCTGGTCGAACAGGAACGACAGCTCGTCCGTCTGTTCGGCGATACGCTCGTCCAGCGAGCTACCGATGCCGTGGCCCGAGGTCTTGTTGGTGCGCAACAGGATCGGATTGTCGGACGAGGTGGTCGCCTGCAGCGCGGCGGCGAATTTGCGCGAATGCAGCGGATTCACCCGCCCATCGGTGGCGCCAGTCAGCATCAGCACGGCCGGACAGGGCGTGCCCTTCACCACGTGGTGATACGGCGAATAGGCGTAGAGCGCCTTGAATTGGTCCGGGTTCTTCACCGTGCCGAATTCGGTCACGTTGAACGAGCCGTTGGGATCGAGCTCCACCCGGATCATGTCGTAGATGCCGACGGCCGAAATGACCGCGCGCGCGAGTTTTGGATGCTGGGTGATTTCAGCGCCCATCAGCAGCCCGCCGTTCGAGCCGCCCATCAGCGAAAGCCTCTGATGCGAGGTGTATTTGCGCGACACCAGGTATTCGCCGGCCGCAGAGAAATCGTCGAACACGTTCTGCTTCTTCGTCAGCATGCCCTGCTGATGCCAGCGCTCGCCATATTCCGCGCCGCCGCGGGTGTTGGCGACGGCATAGATGCCGCCACCGTCCAGCCACACGCGCCGGAAGGCTCCGAGGAAGCTCGGCGTCTGGCTGATCCCGTAGCCGCCATAGCCGTAGAGCAGCGCCGGATTGTTGCCGTCCAGCTTCGTGCCTTTGCGCATGATCACGTTGACGGGCACTTTCGTTCCGTCCTTGGACGTTGCGAATACCCGCGTCACTTCCGCATCGGCGAACGAGACCGGTGAGGTGACCTTCAGCGCGGTTTCCTCGGCCTTGCCGGTCGCCGGATGCCAGTCCGCGTAGTAGCGCGGCCGCAAATAGGTCGAGATATCGAACAGCACGTCGCCGGAAGACAGCGGTTCTATTTCGCTGTTGGCGGAGATTTGCGGCAACGGCAGCTTGCCTTCCGCCTTGCCGGAGAGATCGAATACGCGGACCTGATTGGGGCCGCCCACGATGTCGCGCACGAACAGCCGGTCCTTGCTGAAGCTCAGATCGGCCGTCTGCTGCTCGGCACCGCCGGAGAGAATGGCGACATTCGCTTCGGGAACAATCACCTTCGCACCGGCGAGGGCGCCCTTCGCGAACGGGGGCGCCAGCTTTACGATCTTGCCGTTCGAAGCGTTCTTGCGCGAGATGCCGTAGACAGCGCCGTCCGGCCCGATGGTGGCGTACACCGCATCGTCCGTGTACGTGCCGATCTGCACCGGCGCCTCACCTTCCTTCAGCACATAGAAGGCCCAGATGTTGCCGTCGCCGCGCTGGACCATCGCCATGACCGACGGCAGGTTGAAACGGTTGTCGAGGAAGACTTCCGAGACGCGCTCCAGCCCGTCGCTGGCGCCCAGTGCGAGCGTATCTTTCGCCGCATCGCTGCCGAGGCGGTGGAAGTACACCTGCGTGTTGAAGTGCTGCTCGGCCTCCGGCGCTTCCGGGCCGGGATAGCGCGTGTACCAGAAGCCTTTGCCGTCGGCGGCCCAGGCGAGGCTGCCGCCAGCCGTCGGATACTGCACGCGCGGAATCGGCGTATCGATCTCCTTGCCGCTCACGACATCGTAAACGTGTACGGTGCCGTCCTCGCTGCCGTTCTCCGACAGCGACACGGCAATCTTCGTCCCGTCACCGGACGGCACGAACCAGTCGATCGCGGTGAGGCCCTTCGCATCGAGCGCGTTGGGATCGAGCAGCGGAGCTCGCGATTTCGGGTCGGCCGATGCATTCATCGTTACCAGCATGGGCTGCTGGAACTTGGGATCGTTGTAGATCGCGAACACGCGCGCGCCCCGCGCCTTTAGTTCCGCATAGGAGGGAGAGGTTGCTTTGATGAGCTGCGTCAGCTGCTCCTTGATGGGCGCGCGGTCCGGCAGCGAATCGAGGTAGGCCCGGGTGCGCGCGTTTTGTGCGTCGCTCCACGCCTGCACCTTCGGATCGTTCCAGTTCTCCAACCAGCGATAGGGATCCGCGATCTTCACGCCCTGGATAACATCGACTGTGCTGCCGGTGGGCGTGGCGGGCGGCAGCGGAACGGTGGCCGCGAGCGCAGCGCCGGCGGCGAGCGTGAGGGCAAGGGTCGAAAAGACGCGAAGGCTCATCGGTGGCTCCCAGCGGAAGGTGGGCATCTTAGCCCAGCTTCGGCGCTGGGGAATGGAGGGACGACACTTTTTCGCGAGGTGTGTGCGTCTTTCCCCGCTTCCGGGCGGATGGTCGGCTCGGCTCCAGCGAGAAAATGGCCTCTAGGTCAGCGTGAAATCGTCCGGGTTGGGGGCGACGGTGGCGTTCCAGTAGTCCACCAGCCGCCACGGCCAGTTCTGGCTGACCCGGCCGAACTGGTTCTTGTACCAGCTCTTCGCGTCCGGCAGGCCCCACGCCATCTTCTTGTTTTCCTCATCCACGCGGCGGTTGAAATCGTCGTGAATGTCGGCGCGGACTTCCATCGATTTCGCACCGGTTTCCGCGAGCAGCTTCAGCGCATTCACGATATAGCGCACACTCGCTTCCGAGAAGAAGATGATGGAGCCGTTCACCACGATGTTTGTGTTGGGCCCGTAGATGCAAAAGAAATTGGGAAAGCCCGGAATGTTCATGCCGAGATAGGCGCGCGCATCGCCCTTCCACTTCTCGTGCAGCTCGACGCCGTCGCGGCCGACGATTCTGTAGGTGCGCAGGAAATCGCTGGCGTGGAAGCCCGTGCCGTAGATGATGACCTCGGCCGGGTGCTCCATGCCGTCTTCGGTGACGATGCCGTTTTCGGTGATCTCGCGAATGCCGGTGGTGATGAGATCGACATTCGGCCGCGCCAATGCGGCGATATAGACGCCGTTGTCGCGCACCGAGCGCTTGGAGCCGAACGGATAATCCGGAATCACTTTCTGAATCAGATCGGGACGATGCGGCGCCTGTGCTTCGATCGCCTGGATCAGCATGCCGCGCAGCATGTCGTTCGCCGGGCTGACCGATTTGCTGGTGTCGTTCCAGGAGGGATCGACGGCCACGCCGTCGAGAATCCCGTCGGTCAATGTCCAGAACAGCCAAAACCGGTACCATTTGTCGTAGTAGGGGATGTGCTCGAGCAGCCACTTTTTCCCCTCGCCGACGTCCTTGTGATAGTCCGGCGTGGGACCGAGCCACGGCGCGGAGCGCTGATACACATCGAGATGCGCCACCTTGGGCGCGATTTCCGGGATGACCTGAAAGGCGGTAGCGCCGGTACCGATCACCGCCACGCGCTTGCCCGTGAGATCGACATCGTGCCGCCAGCGCGCGGTATGGAACGCATGGCCTTTGAATTTCTCTCGGCCCTTGAATTCGGGAATCCGCGGCTGATTGAGCTGGCCCACCGCGCTGATTACCGCGTTCGCGATCAGCGTTTCTTTCTTCCCGTCTTTGTCGCGGACGTGAACGTGCCAGCGTGATGTCTGTTCGTCCCACACCGCTTCGGTCACCTGCGTTTCGAAGCGGATGTGCTTGCGCAACTCATATTTGTCAGCCATGCGGCGGAAATAGGCGAGCAGCACCGGCTGGGTGGAGAAATGCTGCGGCCAGTGATGGTTGGGCTCGAAGGAGAACGAGTACATGTGGTTCGGATTGTCGACCCGGCAGCCCGGATAGGCGTTCTCGAACCAGGTGCCGCCGACATCCGGATTCTTTTCGATGATTTCGAAAGGCACGCCCGCCTGGCTGAGCCGAACGCCGGAGAGCAGGCCGGATAACCCCGCGCCGACGATCACCACTTTCATCTTCGCCGCGGCGTCTTTCAGCTTCGGCGAATCCCAGCGCGGCACGCGCGTGTCCTCCACCGCGATACCGAGCTCTTCCTTCAGGAACGGAACGTAGCGCTCTGGAATTTGCGCGCCGGCCACGAAATCCATCATCCGGCGGATGGTTTGGTGCGGCGGCGGAGGCGGCAGCTTCTTGCCCCGGGCGTAGTCAAGCCAGGCGTGCTTCACTACCGCGCGCACCTGCTCCTGCACCTCGGGCTTGATGTTGCCCTGGCCGTCGCCGAAGAAATCGTAAACCGGCTTGTTTTCGTCGGTGAGCAGGCTGGCATCGCCGGTCAGGTGCACCAACGCGGCCATCAAACTGGGAATGTGCGCTTCCTTCAGCGCGTCGTCGACTTCGCGTTCACCGATGGTATCGAGCTTGGGAACTGCGGACATGACTTGTCTCCGCCCGGCAAGGGGCAATGGCGTTCCACGAAAGTTTAGACCCTCGGTTCCGAAAGGCAAATGGCTAGCGCTTGCGCCGTTTGCTGCGCGCCGCAGGCCGCGGTTTGGCCTCGGCGTTTGCAGGCTTCGCGCGGGACGGCTTTGGTTTGCGCGGTTTGGAGTCGCGCGCTTTCAGCAGCGTTCGCTCGGCTTCGGCGCGTTCCTCGAAAGGGCCGCTTGAGCCGATGGGCCTGCGCACCACCATGCCAACCTTGCGCATGGCGGCTCCGACCGCTTTGGGATCGCCAGTTTCCCTGGCTGTGCCTTCACGGAACAGATTGCGCGTGACGCCCCAATGGGCGAGCGCCATTTTCTGCGACCGCGCGGCCACTGCCGTTTCGTAGAAACCGAGATTGGACGTGAAGACCTTGATCTTGGGCATGGCTCACTCGTGCGCCGCGTCCAGCGCCGCGCTGAGATCGGAAATCAGGTCATCGACGTCTTCGATGCCGACGGAGAGGCGCAGCAGGTCGGGCGGGCACGGCGTATCGGGGCCTTCGATGGAGGCGCGATGTTCGATGAGGCTCTCCACGCCGCCGAGCGAGGTGGCGCGCTTCCAGATTTGCACCTTGGCCGCGGTAGCGATCGCCGCAGCCTCGCCCGCTCGAACTCGGATCGAGAGCATGCCGCCGAACCCGCCGCCCATCTGGCGCGCGGCGATATCGTGGCCAGGAAAATCCGGCAGGCCGGGATAGAGGACCTCGCGCACATGCGGATGTTGCACCATGGCTTCCGCAAGCTTCTGCGCCGCAGCGCATGCCGTTTTCACGCGCGGAAACAGCGTGCGCATGCCGCGCAGGAGCAACCAGGATTCGAACGAGCCCAGAATGCCACCGATCTGAACCCGGTTGTTCTTGATGCGCCCCCAGAATTCGTCTTCTGCCCGCGTGATGAGCGCGCCCGCGACGATGTCGGAATGGCCGTTCAGGTATTTGGTCGCCGAATGCATGACGAGATCGGCGCCGTATTCGATCGGGCGGCTCAGCACCGGCGTGGCGACCGTGGAATCCGCCGCCAGCCGCGCGCCGGCTGTGTGCGCAATCTCCGTCACCGCGGCAATATCGGTGATGTTCCACATGGGATTGCCGGGTGTCTCGATCCACACGAGTTTGGTGCGATCCGGGCGCATGGCCCGCCCAACGGCATCCAGATCGCTCATATCGGCGAAATCGACACCAATCCCCCAGGTGTTCGCAAATCCGGCGATCCAGTTGCGCAGCGACCAGTACATCACCTTCGGCGCCACCACGTGATCGCCGGGCGCGAGTGCTTGGAACACGCTCGTTGCGGCCGCCATGCCGGAGGCGAACACCAGCGCATCCGCCCCGTTTTCCAGCGCTGCGAGCACCGCCTCCGGCTGATCGAAGGCCGGATTGTCGCCGCGCGCATAATTGCGCCCCGAGCGATAGAGATTATCCTCGTCGCGCAGGAAGGTGCTCGACAGATGCAACGGCGGCGCGATGGCCCGTGTCTGCTCATCCACCCAACCGAGTGCCTGCGCCGCCAAGGTGGCGGGCTTCGCGTTTGTTTTGTTCACCAATGCCATGCCGTCGCGCCGACGTATTGGGATTTGTTCAGGCCGGGTTCACATTAGCCTTTCGAGACTTGTCATGGAATAACAGCTGCCGATCCCGCGTCATCTGTGCGGGGAGAGACGAAGGAGAGCATGCCGGCGAGTCCACGGCTCATCGCCCTCAAGACAGCGGTTCCGGCCTATCCGGTGGATCAGGCGGATGCCGCGCGCCGGGCAGCGTACCTGTTCGCAGGCCATCCTGAAGTCTTGCGCCTGCTGTCCGTCTTCGACAACACGGGAATCGAGAGACGTTACTCCTGTGTGCCCATCGACTGGTACAGCGAAAGCCACGGCTGGAAGGAACGCACCGAACTTTACCTGAAGCATTCGGTCGACCTTCTGGAGCAGGTGACACGGGATTGCCTGGCCGAAGCGCAGATGGATTGCAGCGACATCGATGCGATCGTCGTCGCCTCGACGACCGGCATTGCCACCCCCAGCCTCGATGCGCTGCTGATCGAGCGGATGGGGTTGCGCCGGGATATCGTCCGCCTGCCGATCTTCGGCTTCGGCTGCGCCGGCGGTGTCTTCGGATTGGCGCGCGCCGCCGATCTGGCGCGGGCGATGCCCGGTGCCCGGGTTCTTTTTCTCGTCGTCGAGCTTTGCGCGCTGACCTTCCGCAAGAACGATCTCTCCAAGAGCAACATCGTGGCGGCGGCGCTGTTCGGCGACGGCGCGGCCGGCGCAATTATCTCTGCCTCCGGCAATGGACCGGAACTCGGCACGAGCGGCAGCCACACCTGGCCAAACTCGCTCGACATCATGGGCTGGGAGGTGGAAGAGGATGGATTGAAGGCGCGGTTTGCCCAAAGCATTCCGTCGCTGGTGGCGAGCGATTTCCGAAGCATCGCAAGCAACTTCCTGCGGCGGAACGACATCGCCCGCGACAGCATCGACGGCTTCGCCTGTCATCCCGGCGGCGCCAAGGTGCTCGATGCGCTGGAAGACGCGCTCGATCTTCCGCGCGGTGGACTGGAAGACAGCCGCGCCGTGCTGCGCGCGTACGGCAACATGTCGGCGTCCACGGCGCTCTTCGTGTTGCACCGCATGCGCGAGCGCGGCTTGGGCGGACGCTGCTTGATCAGCGCGTTGGGGCCGGGATTCTCTGCCGCCTTCCTGATGCTGGACGGATGACACCCGCCTACATCATCATTGCGCTGGTGGTGGCGCAGCGCCTCGCGGAACTTGCCTATGCGCAGCACAACACCCGCGCATTGCTGGCGAACGGCGCGGTGGAAGTCGGCGGTGCGCACTATCCTCTGTTTGTGGCGCTGCACGCCGGCTGGCTGCTGGCGATCGTGCTGGCTTTGCCGAGATCTGCGCCGATTCACTGGCTGCCGCTCGCGGGCTACCTCGCGTTAGAGCTGCTTCGCGTCTGGACGATGCTCTCGCTGGGCCGCTACTGGACCACACGGATCATAACCTTGCCCGGGGCGCCGATCGTCCGCCGCGGACCGTATCGCCTGGTGCGCCATCCCAACTACCTCATCGTGGTGGGCGAGATCGCCTTGTTGCCGCTGGTATTCGGCGAAGTCCGCGTGGCCGCACTCTTCTCGGTTCTCAACGGCGTGCTGCTGTTCTGGCGGATTCGGGAGGAAGAAACGGCGCTCGCGCCACGTCAGAGGCTTTAGGGGAGTCGAACAAGGGTCGGTATGAAAGCGCTGCGATATTCAGGACCCTTCCTGTTCGTATTGTTGATCCCGCTGCTTTGCGCCGTCTCCGACGCCGCCCCTTTCCTCTCACCGCTGGCGCTCCTGGTTGCACTGCTCGTGACAGAGCAGCTGAGGCTTCCGCTCGGCCAGGGTGCACCGTCGGCAATTTTTCGCGGGCTCCCGGTCCTCTATATTCCGCTGCAGCTTTCGGTGACGCTCTGGGCCGCGCGCGAGGCTGCGATGGCCTCGCCGCTGGCGTTCGCAAGTCTCGCGACATCGCTCGGCATCTGCACAGGCGTCTTCGGCATGCTCGCCGCACATGAAATGGTGCACAGCCGCACGCATTGGCGCCGCGTTCTCGGGACAGCGATGTTGACCGGCATGAGCTATCGGCATTTCCGCATCGCGCATGTTCATAACCACCATCGTTTTGCGGCAACCGATCGCGACGCCTCTACGGCGCGAATGGGCGAGGGCTTTTACGCGTTTCTTGTGCGTACCGTTCCCGCACAAGCAGCGGAGGCCTGGCGTTTCGAGCGGCGACGCTGCTGCAATCGGCCTTTCGCGATGCTGCAGAACCGCGTGGGACACGACATCTTCATTGTGAGCGCCGCCTATGCCGCGCTGCTTTTGCTGTGGGGCTGGCGCGCCGCGGCCTTTTTCGCCGCGCAGAGCATCCTCGCGATTATCGTCCTCGAGCTGTTCAACTACGTGGCGCATTATGGGATGACGCGCGTCTGGTTTGGTGGAACGCTTGAGCCACTTTCCGACCACCACAGCTGGAACAGCCCGGGCACGGGGAATTTTCTCATATTCAACATGGGCCGGCACAGCGACCATCATCATAGGCCGGCGATCAGCTACGAGCATCTGCAGCCGGCTCCGGGCGCGCCGGAGCTTCCCCTCGGATATGCCGGCTCCATTCTGCTGGCGCTTGCGCCGCCGCTCTGGCGCGCCGTCATGGACCACCGCATAAAACCGCTTGCAGCAGGGAGCCTGGAACCGGGCTATGCTGATGAGAGTCCTGCCGCCACCATGCCGTGACAGCCGCCCACAGCGAAGCCCCCGTTCCCGCCTCTGCCTGGATTGGCTTTGTCGCCATGTGCATCGGCATGTTCATGGCGATACTCGATATCCAGGTGGTGGCAAGCTCGCTGCCGAACCTCGGCACGGCGCTCGCCATTCCGCAGGACCGCTTAAGCTGGATTCAAACCAGCTATCTCATCTCCGAAATCATCGCCATCCCGCTCACCGGATTTTTGACCCGAGTGTTTACCGTGCGCTGGCTGATCGCCGGGGCCACTCTCGGGTTCACGCTGGCAAGCATCGGCTGCGCGGCGAGTCCGAATTTTGCGGCGCTGATCGCATTGCGCACTGTGCAAGGCTTTTTCGGCGGCGCGTTGATTCCGGCGGTGTTCACCACCGTGTTCGAGCTGTTCCCGCGGCGGCTGCATCCCCTGGCCACCGCGATTGCCGGCACGTTCGCAATGATGGCGCCGACGGCCGGCCCGATCGTCGGCGGCTATCTGACCGAGGCATACACGTGGCATGCGATTTTTCTGATCAATGTCGCGCCGGGGCTGTTGGTTTCACTGCTGGTCGCACTCTGCATCCACATCGGCAAGCCTGATTTACCGGCGCTGAAGCACATCGCGTACATCACGATTGTGCTGGCAGCGATCTTCCTTGCAAGCCTCGAACTGCTGCTGAAGGAATCGCCGAAGCGCCATTGGCACGGTCCGGTCGTGGAGGTGCTGCTCGTCGTCTGCCTTGTTTCGTTCGCGCTCACCATTCAACAGTGCCTTGCGCGCGCAGCCCCCTTCGTGAATCTGCGCCGCTTTCGCGATCGCGGCTTCGCGGTGGCCTGCTTCCTGAGCTTTATCCTTGGCCTGGGACTCTACGGCGCGACCTATCTCCTGCCGCTGTTCCTCGGCTTCGTGCGCAAGCACACCGCGCTCGAAATCGGCGAGACCATGATGGTGGCGGGCGCGGTGCAACTTGTCTGCGCACCCATTGCGGCGTGGCTCGAGGTGCGCATGAGCGGGAAGGCCCTCGTCGCCATCGGCTATGCGCTGTTCGGGGCCGGGCTACTGACAGAAGGTTTCTCCACCATACACACCGATTTTAACGGCCTCATTCTGCCGCAGGCCTTGCGTGGCGCTGGAATCATGTTCTGTATCCTGCCCTCCACCCGGATGGCACTGGAAGGCTGGCCGGAGATGCAGATTCCGGATGCGAGTGCGCTGTTCAATCTGATGCGAAATCTCGGCGGTGCCATCGGCATTGCGCTGGTGGACACGGTGGCCGAGCAGCGCACGCCCACGCACGTGACGCACATTATAAATCGGCTACAGGCCGGCGACCCGCTGACTGCGGAATCCGTGGGACTACCATCCGCCATGTTTCACGGTCATTCCCTGGGGCCGGTGAGCGAAGCCGTGAAGCAGATGGTCGCGCCGCTGGTCAATCGTACCGCCCTCACGGCATCGTTCAACGAGGCGTGGCTGCTGCTGGGTGTGCTGTTCCTGATCAGTCTCCCCGCGATCGCGCTGTTGTCGCGACGAGCGTTCTCGATGATCGCCTATTCAGCTCGCAACAAATAGAATTGGTCCCTTCCACTTTTTCATCAGCGCCGCTGCCGTGTTGCCGAAAAAGAGCACATCCCCCGGCCGGCGGTTCACGCCCATGACCAGCAGCGTCTTCCGCTTTGCGGCTTGCTGGAGAGCCCGCGTTTCCGTCAGTTCGCGCCGCGCGATCTGTGTGCCCGCATCGATTTCGTAACGCGTGCCGAGTTGTGCGATATCCCGCAGCACCGCCTCCTGGCTGCGGCGTGTGCGCTGTCTCTTATACACATCT
>DIZC01000052.1 GCA_002429315.1 Alphaproteobacteria bacterium UBA6038 | reverse complement strand
GTCTGACTGGATCGTGCTCTAGTTGTGCACGTCAGGGTTTGCGCGCGCGTTCTCGACAAATTCCCAGTGCCATGGCTCGAAGGCGTAGTTCACGAACCCGAAGCGAGACGCATTTCTCACCAGCCAGCGATAAATCGGCGTTTGCGAGATGTAGAGCCGATTTGCGTCGGCCGACGAATCCGGCGTGAAGCCCGGCGCCGCTCCCAGATTGATGTCCATGGCCCATCCGGTGCGATGGGCGGAGCATGTTGCGCGGACCAGACCCTGACAGTTGTTTTCCCGGACGCATCGCGCCGCGTCGTATGCGGGGCTGCGGTAAGCGGAGAATATGCTGAAGAGCGCGGACCCTCGCGGAATGAGGCCCGCCTTGCGCGCGGCTTCTGCCATTTGCCGGTACGCGGCGAGCGCCTTCGGGCGCAACAGGATGGTCTTGCCGCCGTAGCTCTCCGAAACCGCGGCGCGCTGCAGCATCCGCTCCTCGGGCGCCTCGGGGCAACCTTCTCGCGTCGCGAGCACAAAGGGACGGCGTTGCTGCCAGGTCTGCTTGAGCGCATCGAGAGTGAGTTCGTTCATGATGCCCGTGGGCTCAAGAGTATGGCCGCCCTGCCAGCGCGCGAGGGCATCCGCAAATCCGGCGCTCCCCGCGGGACAATTCGTGCCGACCTCGTTGGCGATCAGCAGTTCATAGAATTTCCAGCCGGTCTCCGGACGTCCGAATGGCGAAACGACCAACGTCTTCACCGACTGCGCATTTACGGTCGCGGCCTGCTGGGCGCCCCTGGTGCAAGAGGGGTCGGCGGCCAACGCCCCCGCCGGGAGAGACGCCATCGCCGAGGCGACCAGCAGACCGGCCCATTCTTGGCGGACGCAAGGGAACCAGAGCCGCAGCGAAGGCTTGTTGATAGCGCCCATTAAGGAAACCATATGGTGCGGATTCATCAAGCAGTCAGCGCTTTTCTTTTGCTTCTCATGCCCGTTGGCTTGCACGCCGCGCCGCCGTCCAAGCAAGCACCCGCCGGATCGGTGCTGTCCGGCGAAAACGGGCCCGCAGACAGCGCCGAGCAGGCGATCGAGTCCGCGCAACCAGCCGGCGACTACGGCAAACACTCGCGCGATCTTCTGATCCGCGTGGAAGTGCTGCTCGATCGCGCGCATTTCTCGCCTGGAGAAATCGACGGCCGCGACGGTGACAACCTGAAACGGGCCATCGCCGCCTACAAGGAGGCGCATGGGCTGTCAAACTCCCAACAGCTGGATTCCGCGCTGCTGAACGCGCTCACGGGCGCCGACGGGCAGCCGGTGATGCAGCTCTACACCATCGCCGCCGAAGACGAGAAGGGACCGTTCCTCGGGCGCGTGCCGAAGCAGCTGAAAGATTTGGCGAAGCTGAAAGCCGTCGGGTACGGCGATCCGCAGGAGATGCTCGCGGAGAAATTCCACATGAGCCCGCAACTGCTGCGGGACCTCAATCCGAAGGCGAATTTCGTCACGCCCGGCACCTCCCTTCTCGTGGCGCGCCCCGGCACCGGCGCGCTTCCGGCGGTGGTGCGGGTCGAAGTGGACAAGTCGGCCAATCAGGTGCGCGCCTACGATGCCTCGGGAAAGATTGTCGGGGCTTTTCCTGCGACCGTCGGCAGCACCGAACGACCGGCTCCGAGCGGAACGGCCACGGTCGTCGCGGTCGCGTCCAATCCCACGTACAATTATGAGCCGGGCAGGCTGACGTTCGGTCCCAAATCGCTGGGTCGCCTAACCGTTGCTCCGGGACCGAACAATCCCGTCGGCACGACGTGGATTTCGCTCAGCATAGAGACCTATGGAATCCACGGCACGCCCGATCCCGAGCTGGTCGGCAAGACGGCGTCGCATGGCTGCGTCCGCCTGACCAACTGGGATGCGGCGGCGCTCGGCAAAGCCGTCAAGAAGAGAACGCCGGTGGAATTCGTGGGCGAAACCCAGCCGCACCCGGGTGCAAAGGCGCGTTGACGGCCCTCACCAGGCGTCGATCCATGGCAGCTTTTTACCGGCCCGCCTGGGGGGCGGCGGCACCGAGCGCAACGCCGCCATGATCCATTTGCGGGTTTCCGCCGGATCGATCACCTCGTCGAATTCGAACAGTGTGGCGGCGGAGAGCGCCTTGCCGCGCTCATAGGAGCGGGCGACCATCTCCTCGTATTTGGCTTTGCGTTCGGCGGGATCGGAGATCGCCGCCAGCTCGTTGCGGTAGCCGAGCTTCACCGCGCCCTCCAATCCCATGCCGCCGAATTCGCCGGTCGGCCACGACACGGTAAAGAACGGCGCCACGAAGCTGGCGCCGGCCATGCCTTGCGCCCCGAGTCCGTAACCTTTGCGCAGGATGACCGTGAACAGGGGAACGCTGACGTTCGCGCCAATCACGAACAGCCGCGAATTGTGGCGCACCATGGCGTCCTTCTCGGCCTCGGGTCCAACCATGTTGCCGGGCGTGTCGCACAACATGAGGATCGGGATGTCATAGGCATCGCACAGCTGCATGAAGCGTGCGGCCTTGTCGGAGCCGTCCCGGTCGATGGCGCCGCCGAGATGCTTCGGGTTGTTGGCGACAATCCCGATCGGCCGGCCTTCGATGCGCGCCAGCGCCACGATCATGCCGATGCCGAACTCGCGCCGAATCTCAAGCACCGAGCCGTCGTCGGCCAATGTCTCGATCACCCTGCGGACGTCATAGACGCGCAGGCGGTTCTCGGGCACGAGTCGCCGTAGGACGCGCTGATCGGCGCATGACGAGTCCGGCAGCGCGCCCTGAAAGTACGAGAGATACTTCTTCGCGACCGCCACGCCCTCGGCCTCGTCTTCGACGACAATATCGATCACGCCGTTTGGCGATTGCACCGACACCGGTCCAACTTCTTTCGGGTGGAACACGCCCAAGCCGCCGCCTTCGATCATCGCCGGGCCGCCCATGCCGATGGAGGAGTTCTTCGTGGCGATGATTACGTCGCAGCAGCCGAGCAGCGCAGCGTTCCCCGCAAAGCAGTACCCGGAGTTGATGCCGACGAGCGGCACGAGGCCCGAAAGCCGCGCGAACTGCATGAACGTCGTGGTGTTGAGGCCGCCGGCGCTTTGCGCATCGGTATCGCCCGGCCGCCCGCCGCCGCCTTCGGTGAAGAACACGACGGGAATGCGCCACTTCTCCGCGAGCTGCAGCAGCCGATCCTTCTTCTGATGGTTGCGAAGTCCCTGGGTGCCGGCGAGCACGGTGTAGTCATACGCCATCGCGACGATGCGGGCCTGCTCGTCCGAAAATTTGTCGCCGTTGACACGCCCTAGGCCCATCACCAACCCGTCGCCCGGCGTGCGCTCGATCAGCTCCTGCATCGTGTTGCGGCGCAAGCGGCCGGCCACGACCAGCGAGGCGTATTCCACGAACGAGCCGGGATCGCAGAGATCTTCGATGTTCTCGCGCGCGGTGCGCTGGCCCGTCTGGCGCCGGCGCGCCACCGCCTCGGAGCGCGCGCGGTCCAGCGTGTATTCGCGGCGTTTGTAGAGCTCGGCGAGATCCGGGCGAATTTCATCGGGGTCGATGGTTTCATTCTCGTGACGCGCGGTGCTGCCGACGTCCGCTTCCTCGATGAACGCGAGCGGCGCATCTTCGAACACAGTGTCGCCTGGCTCGACGGCGAATTCGCGCAACACGCCGCCGACATTTGCCTCGATGACGTGCTCCATCTTCATCGCTTCCATCACCAGCACGGGCTCGCCCGCGCGCACCGTCGCCCCTTCGGTCACGGCAAGGTTGACGATGGTGCCCTGCAACGGCGCCAGCAGGGGCGTCATGCCGTCAGGCGGCTTCAATGCGGTGGAGTGCGCGATGTGATGCTGTGACTCGGTTTTGCCGTGATGCAAGACGGCCAATGGGTCGGCGCCCGTGACGCGAACGCCGGCGCGAGCTGGCGTGCGCTCCGGCGTGACAAACAGCGCCTTATGTGCATCCGTTTCCGGCAACAACGCGGCGAGATTGTCTTCCACCGTTCGGGTGTGGAAGGCACCGGACTCGAAGGCGTGGTGCCGCAGGACCGTTTGCAAGAATGCAATGTTCGTCGGCACGCCGACGACACGGAACTCGCTCA
This sequence comes from Alphaproteobacteria bacterium UBA6038, assembly GCA_002429315.1. Taxonomy (GTDB): domain Bacteria; phylum Pseudomonadota; class Alphaproteobacteria; order Micropepsales; family Micropepsaceae; genus Rhizomicrobium. Next base: position 61,130 of record DIZC01000052.1, on the reverse strand, counting down.
GGGCCCGATACGCTTTGCTTACGGCATCCGCCAGGCGCGGCGACGGCGTATGCACGATGAGCTTCGCGAGCAACGAATCGAACCGCGTGCTGGTGCGATACCCGGCATAGCCGAACCCGTCCACCCGGATGCCGCGCCCGGACGGCGCTTCGTAAATGTCGATGACGCCGCCGCCCGAACGCGCGCTGCCGTCCGCGTGCATGGTTTCCATGTTGACGCGCGCCTCGAGCGCCACGCCTCGGGGGGGCGGCACTTCGGCTTGCTTCAGATGCAGTTCGGCGAGGTTGGCACCGCCCGCAATCTCGAGCTGGATGCGCACCAGATCGAGCCCCAGGACCTCTTCGGTGATGGTGTGCTCGACCTGAAGGCGCGCATTGGCTTCGATGAAGGCAAACCGCTCGTTTTCCGCATCGACCAGGAATTCGATCGTGCCGAGATTCTTGTATTCCACCGCCGACGCGATCTTCACCGCGGCATCGAGCAGGGCTGCACGGATATCGTCCGGCACTGTGACTGCCGGTGCGATCTCGATCAGCTTCTGCCGCTGGCGCTGGATGCTGCAATCGCGATCCCACAAATGCGAAACGGCCGCGCCGTCTCCCACGACCTGCACTTCGATATGGCGCGCGCTGGGCATGTAGGCTTCGGCGTAAACCGCGTCGCTGCCGAAGGCGCTCTTCGCTTCGGAAGCGCAGCGCGCAAACGCCGGCTCAAGCTCCGCTGCGCTCTGCACGAGACGCATGCCGCGCCCGCCGCCGCCGGCGACTGCTTTCAGCATGATGGCGCCGTGCGCGCGCAGAAACGCGCCGGCCTCCTTCAGCGAAATCGTGCCGGTGCCCGGCAGCACCGGCACGTCGCAGCCTTTCGCGATCTCGCGGGCGCGCGCCTTGTCGCCGAAGGCGGCCAAGGTTTCTGGTGTGGGGCCGACAAACATGAGCCTGCCGTCCGCGCAGGCGCGCGCAAATTCGGCGTTCTCGCTCAGGAAGCCGTAGCCCGGATGCACGGCCTTACAGCCGGCTTCCCGGGCGACCGAGATGATCTGGGCTGCGTCGAGATAAGCGGATGGTCCCGTCCCGCGAAGCGGCCGAGCCGCGTCGGCCATGCGGGTGTGCAGGGCCGCTGCATCGTCCTCCGAAAATATGGCAACCGTACCGATGCCCAATTCGGCGGCGCTCCACGCAATCCGGATCGCCACTTCGCCGCGATTGGCAATCAACAGCCTCTTAAGCATCTTCGATCCTGATCGCGGCGGCACCGCTTTGCGCCGCAGTTGGGAAACTTATTCTTTCACGCAAATTCGAACGGCCAAAAGCCTTTTCGCCCGGCATCCAGCTTCAAAGGCTGCGTCATCGAGGGGACCGCGCGGGTGGGGCAGTTTGCCCGCTCGCATACGCGGCACGTCACGCCGGTCGGCGTCGCGGTCTCGACTCCGCGTAGATCGAGTCCGTCCCCATACACCAGCGCCTTGGCATGGCCGATCTCGCAGCCGATGCACATCACAAGCCGGCGCATGCCCAGCGGGTGCCGCGGCCGTACGGATTCGACCGTACGGGAGATGGTGAGATAGCGCGCACCATCCGGCAGCGCGATATGCTGCACCAGCGTTTCGCCCGGCGTGGCAAAGGCGTCGTACACGCGCCAGCGTGGACAGATGCCGCCAAAGCGGGCGAAGGGAAATCCGCCCGCCGAAATGCGCTTCAGCACATTGCCGGCATTATCGAGCCGCAGGAAGAAGAATGGCACCCCGCGCCGCTCGCTTCGCTGCAGGGTGGTGAGGCGGTGCGCCACCTGCTCGACGGTGGCAGCGAAACGCCCCGCCAGAATGTCGAGATCGTAGCGCACGGAGGTGGCGGCCTCGACGAACCGGCCGTACGGCATCATCAGCGCACCGGCGAAATAATTGGCGAGCGCGATGCGCAGCAGCTGGTTCACTTCCGGGTCGGCAGTCATCGCCTCGGCAACCAGCCGCTCGATATCGTCGGAGTAGGTGAGCAGCGCGATCTGCGCCGCCGTCTGGAAGATGCGGCTTTGCGCCGGCAACAGCTCGGAGAGGAAGATGCGCCGATTGTGCCGATCGTAACGCCGCTGCGCATCCGGCATGGCGTGGACCGGCAGCACGGTCACGCGAATCTGGTGCGTGTCGCGCAAATGCCCCTGGAGCGCAGGAAACAGGTCGTCACCCGCGTTGAGCGACGCATGAAACGCTTCGGCCGCCAGATCGAGTGAGGCGATGTAGTTGTTGCGGGACTGGAAGTAGCTGCGCACCTCCTCGACCGGATAGCGCGTGTCGTGGTGCGCCGCCTGTCCACCCTCGTCCGCCTGACCTTCCGGCCGGGTCAGCGCGCTGCGGTAGGCGCTATAGAGCGACACGAAGGCCGAGGTGACGTCCGGGTAGCCGTTCACGAGTTCGCCAATCACCGTGGTGGACGGCATCTTGCCGAACACCGGATCGGAGAAAATCTCCGTCAGCTCCGCGACCCGCTCGGCTTCCTTGTCCCCGTGCAGCTCCCTCAGATCGAGGTCGTAAATGGCGACGAGCTTGAGCACCAGCTGGGTAGTCAGGGGACGCTGATTGCGTTCCACCAGATTCAGGTAACTTGCCGAAATACCCAGATCGCGGGCCATCCCGGTCTGGCTCAGGCCGAGCGACAGCCGCAGGTGCCGGACGCGCGGGCCCGCAAAGACTTTCCGTTCTCCCGCTTCCCTTCGCCGACCTTCGCTCATTGCACCTGTGACAAATCTGGTAGCCGCGTTGTCACTGATTTGACAATTCAACCATTTTGAGGCGGCACGATCATTGAATAGAGATGTTCATTTGTAAAGACTGTTACAGAAGGAGAATCCGGTGCAGGCAACGCAGGCCGAAGGCATTGTCATCCGGGGCGGCGCGCCGGACCAGGCCGCCGTCCTGACCGACGATGCCGCGGCGTTCCTCGCCGGGCTGCACCGCCGTTTCGAGCGCCGCCGCCGCGAGCTGCTTGGCCGCCGGTCCACCCGGCAAGCCCGCCTCGATGCCGGCGCCGAGCGGCTGGATTTCCTGCCGGAGACGGCGGAGATTCGGGACGGCGACTGGAAGATCGCTCCCCCGCCCGCGGATTTGCTGGATCGCCGCGTCGAAATCACCGGGCCCGTCAACGCGAAGATGATCATCAACGCGCTGAACTCCGGCGCGAACTGTTTCATGGCGGATTTCGAAGACGCCAATTCGCCGACCTGGAGCAACAACATCGAGGGTCAGGCAAATCTCATTCAGGCGGTGCGCCGCACGCTCACTTATGTGGAGCCCGCGACCGAGAAGCGCTACGAACTCGCGCCCCAGACGGCGACCCTCATCATGCGTCCCCGCGGATGGCACCTCGACGAAGCCCATATGCAGATTGACGGCGAGCCCGTGTCGGCGTCGCTGTTCGATTTCGGATTGTTCGCGTTTCACAATGTGCACGAGCTGCTGTCGCGCGGCACCGGCCCCTATTTCTATCTCCCGAAGATGGAAAGCCATCATGAGGCGGCGCTGTGGCGCGATGTTTTTCTGGCCACAGAAAAGCAGCTCGACATCCCCCGCGGCAGCATCCGCGCAACCGTGTTGATCGAGACGCTGCCCGCCGCGTTCGAAATGGACGAGATCCTTTTCGAGATGCGCGACCATATCGTCGGGCTGAATTGCGGGCGCTGGGATTACATCTTCTCGATGATCAAGACGCTGGGCCGGCGCGCCGATTTCGTGCTGCCGGATCGCGCACAGGTAACGATGACGTCTCCGGCGCTGTCGGCGTACAGCAAGTTGCTCATCAAGACGTGTCACCGCCGCGGCGCCCACGCCATGGGCGGCATGGCAGCCCAGATTCCGATCCGCAACGATGCAGAAGCCAATGCCGCGGCGCTGGACAAGGTCAAAGCCGACAAGGAGCGCGAGGCGCGCGAGGGCCACGACGGGACGTGGGTAGCGCACCCCGGACTCATTCCCATCGCGCGGACCGCCTTCGATGTCCTCATGCCGGCTGCCAACCAGGTCGAGCGGCAGCGCGACGACGTAAAGGTCACCGCAGCCGATCTGATCGAGCGCCCGCAAGGGACGATCACCGAAGCGGGCCTGCGCACCAACATTCGCGTCGGGATTCAATACATCGCGGCATGGCTGAACGGGCTGGGCTGCGTACCGCTCTACAATCTGATGGAAGACGCCGCCACGGCGGAGATCTCGCGCACCCAGATTTGGCAATGGCGCCATCATGGCGTGCAGCTCGACACGGGAAAGACAGTCGACGGTCCACTCATAAGGACCGCGATTGCGGAGGAAGTCGCTCACCTCAGCATGAACGGAAATGCTCCGGCGGCTTTGCAGGACGCACGCGCGCTCTTCGAGCAGCTGTGTCTTGCAGAGTCACTGGAGCCGTTCCTCACGCTGCCGGCCTATCGCCGCCTGCTCGACATCGAGAACGACATCCCAACCACCGGAGCATGACGTGACGACTTTTTCCGACCTGATCCCATTGGCGCCGTCTCGCCGCTTCGACGGCATCGAGCGCCCCTACACGCCGCAAGATGTGGAGCGGCTGCGCGGCTCGCTCCGAATCGAGCAGACACTCGCCGAGCGCGGCGCGAACACGTTGTGGGAGCTGCTGCGCGCGGAAGATTACGTGGCGGCGCTGGGCGCTCTCTCCGGTAACCAGGCCATGCAAATGGTACGGGCCGGATTGAAGGCGATCTACCTCTCCGGCTGGCAGGTTGCCGCGGATGCCAACGCCGCCGGTGCGATGTATCCGGACCAGAGCCTGTATCCGGCGAATTCCGGTCCCGAGCTGGTGCGGCGCATCAACAAGACCTTGCAGCGCGCCGACCAGATCGAGCACGCCGAAGGCAAGAAGACCGTCGAGAACTGGTTCGTGCCGATCCTGGCCGATGCCGAAGCGGGCTTCGGCGGCCCCCTGAACGCCTTCGAGATCATGAAGGCGTACATCGAAGCGGGCGCGGCCGCGGTGCATTTTGAAGACCAGCTCGCCTCGGAAAAGAAATGCGGCCACATGGGCGGCAAGGTACTTATCCCGACGGCCGCGCACATCCGCAATCTGTGCGCTGCGCGGCTGGCCGCCGACGTCATGGGCGTCCCGACGCTGATCGTGGCGCGAACCGACGCGGAAGCCGCCAAGCTCATCACCTCAGACATCGACGAGCGTGACCATGACTTCATCATGAAGCAGGAACGCACGCCCGAGGGCTTCTACCATCTGCGCAATGGGGTCGATGCGTGCATCGCACGCGGCATTTCCTATGCGCCCTATGCCGATCTGCTGTGGTGGGAAACGTCCAAGCCCCACCTCGCCGACGCGCGCAAATTTGCGGAGGCCGTACACGCACGTTTTCCGGGCAAGTTGTTGGCCTACAATTGCTCGCCTTCGTTCAACTGGGAGGCCAATCTCGATCGCGACACCATTGCGCATTTCCAGCGCGAGCTGGCCGCCATGGGCTACAAGTTCCAGTTCGTCACGTTGGCCGGCTTCCATCAGCTCAATCACGGCATGTTCGAGCTGGCTCGCGATTATCGCGAACGCGGCATGCCGGCGTACTCCGTCCTGCAGCAGGCGGAATTCGAAAGCGAGAAGCACGGCTACACCGCCACGCGGCACCAGCGCGAAGTCGGCACCGGCTATTTCGATGCAGTCTCGCTCGCCATCGGCGGGGGGAAAAGTTCAACCACGGCAATGTCCGAGTCCACCGAAGCCCATCAGTTCGGCATTGCGGCAGCGTAGCAACCAAGGAGCAAACAAATGTCCGGCGACATGATTTCAGCCAGCCACAGCGGCCACTGCGTTTCGTTAGAAGCCGGAGAGGCTCCCGCAATCGACAGCGGAGATTTGACGCCCGAATTGCGCGACGCGCTCGAAATGGTCGAGCAGACCATCGAAGACCTCAACGCTGCGCTTCGCCAGGCGGTGCAGGCGGGAGCAACCATCGAGTTGCGCCGCCGGACGCGGATTCATTCCGGCGATGGCTGCTGGGCGGACCAGATGGCGACGCTGATCCTGCCGAAATCCGCTCATTGAAACAGGGACCTGCTGTTAGCGCATTCTCGTCGCCCGACTGCACGGGTTGACCGGTAAGCCCGATCGGTTGACCCTGCAGCAAGCTCGTTCATCGCGGCTTTCCGGATGTTGTCTTCGCTTGTTGCCGCCATCGTCCGCGCCTGCACCGCCGCCGCGTGGCCCATTACGATTCTGGCGGTGCTGCTGGGCCTCATTGCCGGAGGCTATGCCACCAGGCACTTCCAGCTCGACACCAACAGCGACAATCTGGTTTCGCCAAATGCCGACTGGCGGCAGAACGAAATCCGCTATGACAACGCCTTCCCGCAGCAGAACAACACCATAGACGTCGTGATCGACGGCGCCACGGCGGAGCGCGCCGACGAAGCGGCAGGCGCGCTCGCCACCGCACTGACAAAGAACCGCAGGCAGTTCAATTCCGTCCGTCGCCCGAATGGCGGGCCGTTCTTCACCCGCGAAGGGCTGCTGCTGATGCCGCTGTCCGAACTGAAGCAGACCGTCGACACGCTGGTGGAGGCGCAACCCTTCCTCGGCGGGCTCTCCGCCGATCCCAGCCTTCGGGGCGTGATGAAGACGTTGGACACCTCGCTGCTCGGCGTCACCGGCGGACAGACGACGCTCGCCAGCCTCGACAAGCCGATCATCGCATTCAACACGACCCTGACGGAGGTGCTGCAAGGAAAACCGGTGCCGTTCGGCTGGAGCGGATTACTGGCCGGCAAAGGCAATCTGTCGCGCACGCGTCGTTTCGTCGAAGTGCAGCCGAAGCTCGATTTCTCCGCGCTGTTGCCGGGCGTGAGGGCCACGCGGGCCATCCGCAACACCGCCAAGCGACTAGGCCTTAGGCCGGAAAACGGCGTGAATGTGCGGATCACCGGCCCCGTGCCGATGGCCGATGAAGAATTCGCCAGCATCACCGATCGTGGGGCATTGCTCGTGGGCCTGATGCTCGGGGCCACGCTGATCATGCTGTGGCTGGCGCTGCGCTCGGTGCGGATGATCCTCGCGGTCCTCGGAACCATCGTTATCGGGTTGGCCATCACCGCCGCCATCGGTCTGCTGATCTACACCCGTTTCAACGTGATCTCCGTCGCGTTCATCGTGCTGTTCGTGGGTCTGGGGGTGGATTTTGGCATACAGTTCTGCGTGCGCTATCGCGCCGAGCGACACCGCCTCGGTGGGCTCGAGGAGGCGCTGGCGCATACCGGTTCGTGCGCCGGACCGGGGCTCACCCTTGCCGCCGTTGCCGCCGCGCTGGCCTTCTATTCTTTCCTGCCGACGAACTACGCGGGACTCGCACAACTGGGTGGCATCGCCGGCACCGGCATGGTCATCACTTACATTCTCAGCATCACGCTTCTGCCGGCGCTCCTGCGCCTGCTGCACCCCACGGAAGAAGCAGAGGAAGTCGGCTTCCGGCAATTGCGGCCGGTAGACCGTTTCCTCACCCAGAACTGCCAGCACGTGCTGATTGGCGCGACGGTCGCGGCGGTCATCGGCGGCTGCGCCATTCCGTTCATGCATTTCGATTCCAATCCACTCGATCTGCGCAATCCGAAGGCGGAATCGGTGGCGACAGCGCTCGATCTGATGAAGAACCCCGAGACCTCGCCCAACACCATCAACGTACTCCGGCCGTCGTTGAGCGCGGCGCGCGCGCTCGCCGACCGTCTCTCGAAGCTGCCGCAGGTTTCACAGACACTTACCATCGAAGGCTTCGTTCCGCAGAATCAGGATGCGAAGCTGGTGATTATTCGCGATTCGGCCAACCTGCTCGACACCGTGTTCAATCCTTTCTCTGTGGCACCGCCGCCCGGCGATGCCGAGGTCATTGCCGCTTTGCGCGGCACGGCCACTTCGCTGCGTAATGCGGCCGCCACGGCCAAAGGCGCTCCAGCCGACCACGCCCGCGCGCTGGCAGCCACGCTGGATCGGCTGGCACAGGCAAGTCCCGCCGCGCGCGTCCGCGCCGCAAACGCGTTCATTCCCGGTCTGAAAACCATGCTCGGGCAGCTGAAGACGGTGCTGCATCCTGTGCCCATCCGCTTCGACACCCTGCCGCAGGATCTGAAGCGCGACTGGATCTCGCCGGACGGGCAGTACCGGGTGCAGGTGTTCCCGGTTGGCAATCCTAACAACCGGCAGCTGCGGACCTTCACACGCGCCGTGATGGCCGTGGCGCCGGACGCAACCGGCACGCCCGTCATCATCCTGGAATCGGCGCACACCATCGTTTGGGCGTTTGTCGAAGCCGGCATCCTCTCCTTCGTTTCCATCGTCATCATTCTGCTCGTCGTGTTGCGCCGCTTCGGCGACGAGCTGATGACGCTGATCCCGCTCGTCCTAGCCGGCCTGCTGACGCTCGCTACTGCCGTGCTGTTCGGCATCCAGTTGAACTTCGCCAATATCATCGCGCTGCCGCTGCTGTTCGGCGTCGGCGTTGCCTTCGACATCTATTTCGTCATGTGGTGGCGCGATGGCGGCCGCAATCTGCTGGAATCGCCCCTCACGCGCGCCGTGCTGATGAGCGCCGGCACCACCGGTGCCGCCTTCGGCACGCTGTCGTTGTCGAGCCACCCGGGCACTGCCAGCATGGGGCTGTTGCTGATGATCTCGCTGTTCTGGATTCTGGTGTCGATGCTGATTGTCTTGCCGGCGCTACTGCACAGGGTGTTGCCGAACGAGGGCCTCGAACAACCGGCAGCGGCCCCCGCCGAATGAGCGTCAGCCGCCCTTCAAATTTGCGTCCGCCAGCGCATTCAGCTTTTGCGCCAGGGACGCGGCGCCGCCGCTTTTGAGGGTGGCGGCATACTCCGAGCGCTTCGTCGCGACCTGGCTGACGTACCCGTTCACGAAAATGTCGTCGATTCTCCAGCCGCCATGGTCATTGTCGAGCCTGTAGACGAACGGAACGGCAGCATTGCCCGGCCGCATCATTTGCGTCGACACGAGTTTCTCCGCCCCGCGGTCCTGCACCTGCGGATTGCTGACGAACTGCTCACCGTTATAGCCGTCGAAGCTGCGCGCGTAGTCGGCGATCGTGGTGCGCCGAAAGGCATCGATGATGTTCTTGCGGTCGGCCGCCGACATGTTGGTCCAGTCCGGCCCGATGATCGCCTGCGTCATCGCCGGGAAATCGAACGCGGCATCCACCGCCGGCGCAAGCCTGTTGTAGCGGCCCTGCACGCCCAATTCCTTCGCCCGCTTCATGGAATCGAGCAGCGCGGCGTGGAACGCCTCGACCGCTTTCACCGCGTCGCCAGCGGACGCGACGGGCGAAGCCGCCGTTGTGGTGGTCGTCTTGTGGGTTTTGCTCTTCGAGACCGCGGCGGCCGGACCGCAGAGCGCAAGAACAAGCGGAAGGGCGATCAGGCGAACGGCTCTGGTCATCGGCAGCTCCTGGGAGCTCGTGAAGCTCAGGCGACCGCGGCCGCCCGTCCGGTGTAAACAGCCTAACTTATCGAAAGTTGCACACCGTAGGACCGTCCGCAAACCGCAAATTCCCGATTGGCAGCGGCGCAAACTTCGCGCAAAGATATCGGTGCCCAGGCGTAGGGAGGCGACGATGAAGGGTGGCTGGCGCAGACTGATTCCTGCTTTGGCAGTAGCGGTTTTTGTAGGCGGGGCGGCGAAAGCCGCAACGCCGGTTGAAACCTTCGTGCAGCAAAACATCGACCGCGGCATTGCGGTGCTCAAGGACACGAGCCTGGGCGATGCGACGCGGCGCAAGCAGCTCGCAGACTTCATGGCGCAGATCCTCGATACCAAGAAAATGGCGCTGTTCATGATCGGGGATGTGCGGGACAAGGCCGCCACGCCCGATATCGACACCTACGCCGAAATCTACAAGGCGTTCACCATCGCCAGCTATGAGTCGCAACTCAACGGCTATGGCGGGCAGTCGCTGAAAGTCACCGGCTCGATCGAGCGCGCGACCGGCGACTACATCGTCAATGCCGTGGTGGTCGATCCGTCTGCCCCGAAAGACCCCAATCCGTTGCAGGTCGGGTTCCGCGTCACGGATGAGGGCGGCGGGAAATACGCGGTGGTCGACGCGTCGATCGAGGGAATCTGGCTGGGACTGGCGCAGCGCGCCGAGTTCGGCAGCTATCTGAGCCAGCATGGCGAAAGCGTCCCGGCGCTCACCACGCATCTGCAGGAAGTGACGGCGCAGCTGTCCGGTCCCGGCGCAACCGCCTCTACCCACTGAACGCGCATCAACGCTCGCGGTTGAGCAGATAGACCGGCAGCGCCTGAAGCAGCGCCGCCGGTTCGCCATAGCTGGTGAGCAATTGCGATGCAGAATTCGCCAAGGCTTCCGCACGTTCACGTGCCCGTTCGATTCCCAACAGCGACACCAGCGTGGCCTTACCCTGGTCGGCATCCTTGCCGACCGCCTTGCCGGTTTTCTCCGCCGTGCTCAGCACATCGAGCAGATCGTCGGTGATCTGAAACACCAGACCGAAATCGCGCGCGTATGCGCGCAGGCGCGTTTCATGTTCCGCTCCGGCTTCGGCGAGAATGGGTCCGGCCACGCAACAAAATTCGAACAGCGCGCCGGTCTTCAACCGCTGCAGCAGGATCACTTCGTCTTCGCCGAACGCATGGTTCGGCGCTTCGATATCGATCATTTGACCGCCGATCATGCCGTTGCTGCCACTCGCCCGTGCCAGTTCGGACACCAGCCGCGCGCGCACCTCTCCGGACGGATGCGTCTCCACCTCGGCCAGAATCTCGAACGCAAGGGTCAACAGCGCGTCGCCGGCCAGCACCGCCGTGGCTTCGTCGAAGGCCTTGTGCGTGGTGGGCCGGCCGCGGCGCAGATCGTCGTCATCCATGCAGGGCAAATCGTCATGCACCAGCGAATACGTGTGGACACACTCGATCGCCGCCGCTGCGCGCAGCGCCCGCTCCGCCGGCACGCCGAATAGCCCCGCACTCTGTATCATCAGGAAGGGCCTCAGCCGCTTGCCACCGGCGAATACGGCGTAGCGCATCGCCTCCTGCACCCGCCCTTGAAGCCCGGCCGCCACAGGCAGCAGCCGCTCCAGCGCGGCATCCATCTGGTCGGCCGACTCCTGCAAAGCCGCCGAAAGCCCGGCAAAATCTGGCACCAAAGTTCCCTTTCCCGGCCGGTTCATGCCTGATGCCTTTCGCCGCACATTGCCCCCGTCCGAGGAGTTCCCTAGAAACCGGGGGCTTGGCAACCGATTTGTAGAGTCGGAGTTCGAATGCGCGTGATCCTGGCACAGCCCCGCGGCTTCTGCGCCGGCGTGGTGCGGGCGATCGATATCGTCGAGCAGGCGCTCGATCGCTATCACGCGCCCGTCTATGTGCGCCACGAGATCGTCCACAACCGCCACGTGGTCGAGGACCTGAAGAGCAAGGGCGCCCGCTTCGTGGAGGAGCTGAGCGAAGTGCCGGACGGTGCGATGACCGTATTCAGCGCCCACGGCGTGCCGCGGGCGGTGATCGACGAAGCCAGTTCGAGGGGCCTTCCCGTGCTGGACGCCACCTGCCCGCTGGTCTCCAAGGTTCACAATCAGGGCCGACGATATGTCGGCGATGGCCGCGTGCTCATCCTGATCGGCCACGCCGGACATCCCGAAGTGGAAGGCACCATGGGACAGGTTGGCGCACCGACCTACCTTGTGTCCTCGGAAGCCGATGTCGAGGCGCTGGATATTCCCGACGATACGCGGGTGGCCTATGTGACGCAGACCACGCTCAGCATCGACGACACCAAGTCCATCATCGCGGCGCTGAAGCGGAAATTCAGCGATGTGGTGGGCCCGGATACGTCCGACATCTGCTACGCCACTCAGAACCGCCAAATGGCGGTGCGCGCGCTGTGCAAGGTTGCCGATGTGGTGCTGGTGGTCGGCGCCAAGAACAGCTCCAACTCCAACCGGTTGCGCGAGATCGGCCATGAGACTGGGGCGCCCAGCTATTTGATCGCGGACGCGAGCGAGCTCGACCCGCGCTGGCTGGACGGCAAGGAAGTCATCGGGCTGACGGCCGGTGCCTCAGCACCCGAGAAACTGGTCCTGGAAGTGATCGAAACTTTGCGGCTGCTCGATCCCGGTTTGGAAGTGGAAGAGCTGGACGGCAAGAAAGAGCACATCGCGTTCCGGCTGCCGGCCGAATTGCGAGCCTGAACAATCGTCCGTAGCCGGACGAAAACGGAGATTAATTTTGGGAATTCCTTTCCGACAGGCCGCGAAGATCGGCGCCTATGCGGTGAAGCAGCACCTGACGGGGCGCAAGCGCTACCCGCTGGTGCTGATGCTCGAGCCGCTGTTCCGCTGCAATCTCGCCTGCGCCGGCTGCGGCAAGATCGATTACCCGGACGAAATCCTCAACCAGCGCCTGTCGTACGACGAATGCATGCAGGCGATCGACGAATGCGGCGCGCCGGCAGTTTCCATCGCGGGCGGCGAGCCGCTCTTGCATCGCGAGATGCCGAAGATCGTGCGTGGGTTCATCGAGCGCGACAAGTTCGTGATCCTCTGCACCAACGCGCTGCTGCTCGCCAAGAAGATCGACGATTACGCGCCGCACCCGAATTTTTCCTGGTCGATCCATCTCGATGGCGACAAGGCGATGCACGACAAGAGCGTGTGCCTCGACGGCACGTACGAGAAGGCGGTGGAGGCAATCCGATTGGCGAAGGCGAAAGGCTTCCGCACCCAGATCAACTGCACCCTGTTCCACGGCGCCGATCCGGAACGCACCGCAAAATTCTTCGACGAGATGACGGCGATGGGGATTGACGGCATTACCGTGTCGCCCGGGTACGCCTATGAGCGCGCGCCGGACCAGCAGCATTTCCTCGACCGCGAGCGCACGCGCAAGCTGTTCCGCAATATTCTGAGCCGCGGCAATGGCGGCAAGAACTGGGAGTTCACCCAGTCCGAATTGTTCCTCGATTTCCTCGCCGGCAATCAGACTTACGAATGCTCGCCGTGGAGCATGCCGCTGCGCTGCGTGTTCGGCTGGCAGAAGCCTTGCTATCTGCTCGGCGAAGGCTACGCCAAGACCTTCAAGGAGCTGATGGAAGAGACCGACTGGGACAAATACGGCGTCGGCAATTACGAGAAATGCGCCAACTGCATGGTGCATTGCGGCTTCGAGGGCACCGCTGTCGCCGACTCCATCACGCATCCATGGAAGATGATTCCCGTGGCATTGCGCGGCGTGAAAACCGAAGGCGCGATGGCGCCGGATATTTCGCTCGCCAACCAGCGGCCGGCGGAATTCGTGTTCTCCCGCCATGTTGAGCACAAGCTAGACGAGATACGGACAGCCAAGACGCGGCCCCAGCCGCTCGAGGCAGCGGAGTAGCGCTTTTATCGCCGCGTTGGTGTGGCGCGCCGTCCGGATCAGCGCGCTGAGCTGCGCCGGCTCATCCAGCAGCGACAGCATCACCGCCGAATAATCGACGCGGCCTTCCTTGTTGAGGCCGAACGCCGCCGCCGGCGGCAATGTATGGTGCGCGGCGTCCGAAACAGCCCGCAGCACCGCGAACGGGATGCCGTGTTCACTCGCCACCCGCGCCACGATATGCGACTCCATATCGGCGGCGCTTGCGCCAGCCTGTTGATGGAGCGCCGCCTTCGACTCTGCGTTCAGCACTACGGAGTCACTCCCTGCCACCAGTCCAGTCGCTGCACCGCATGAAGCCGCGAGAGCGCTCGCCCAGGCTTCATCCGCTCGCCATCGCTCGCCTTGGCAAATGACGTCCGTTCCAACCACCACACTGCTAACTGCAAGCTCCGGCGACAGCGCGCCGCAAATACCAAACGAAAGGAGCGCCCGAGCGCCATGCGCAATCGCCGCCTCAATCTTTGCGGCCAGTGCGGAACTGTCACTACCCGCCACGATGACATCGCAGCGACCGCGCAGCAGCTTCGCCTCCCGCTCCATCCCGGTGACGGCGACGAGCACTCTTAGCGCCAGCCGCCATAAGGCACAGTGAGGATTTCCAGGAAATGGCCGGACGGCTCGTGGAAGTACACGCCACGGCCGCCATCATTGTTGTTGATTTCCCCAAGCCGCTTTTTGGCGGGATCGGCCCAGTAGTCGAGCCGACGCTCTTTGATGCGTCCGAACGCGGCATCGAATTCCGCTTCGGAAACCAGAAACGCATAATGCTGCGCGTCGATCGGGCCGGCATGGCCCATGAAATCCAGGCTGACTCCGTTTGCCGTCTTCACTACTAGAAATGGGCCGAAAGACTCCGCTTCGGGAAGGCCGAGAATCTCTGCGACGAACGCAGCGGATTCCTGTTTGTCCTTCGCATATACGATGGTGTGGTTGAGTTCGATGCTCATGCGTGATCGCCCGCGTTCTCTTGGATCATAGCCCGTGCGACACGCGGCGGGAATTGCCAGATTTCAGATTGCGATAACGCGCCAGCGCCCACAGCGGGAAGAACTTCGGATAGCCATGGTAGCGCAGGTAGAACACGCGCGGGAATCCGCCGCCGGTATAGTGCAGCTGATTCCACAATCCGTCTTCGGCTTGCGTTTCCTGCAGATAGGCGACGCCGCGCGCGACAGCAGGGTGGTCCACCTCGCCCGCGGCCATGAGCCCTAGCAGTGCCCAGGCGGTTTGCGACGCCGTGGAAAGCGCAGGCTGATAGCCCGCATAGTCCAGCCTGTAGCTGTCGCAGGATTCGCCCCAGCCGCCATCGGCATTCTGGATCGCGATCAGCCACTGCGCCGCCTTGCGCATCGTCGGATGTTTTGGATCGATCCCCGCCGCATTCAACCCCGCCAGCGCCGACCAGGTGCCGTAGATGTAATTCACGCCCCAGCGCCCAAACCAACTGCCGTCTTTCCGCTGCACGCGTTCCAGATAATCGACAGCCGCTTTCATGCGCGGTGAATCCAGCGGCTCGCCCAGTTGCGCCAGCATGCCGAGGCAGCGGCCGGTCACATCCTCCGTCGGCGGATCGAGGAGCGCGCCGTGATCGGCGAACGGAATGTTGTTGAGGTAGTGGTGGCAATTGTCGGCGTCGAAGGCGCCCCAGCCGCCATTCTTGCTCTGCAGCCCTTCGATCCATTCCCGCCCCCGCGCGATGGCTTCGCCCGACGCCACACGACCGCCCGCGCGATCCAATGCCATCACCACGACAGCGGTATCGTCGAGATCGGGATAATGGCCATTGTTGTACTGGAACGCCCAGCCGCCGGGGTGCACATCCGGGCGTTCTTCCGCCCAGTCGCCTTTCACGTCCAGCACCTGCAGCGGCTTCAGCCAGTGCAGTCCGCGCGCCACCGCATCCTCTGTGCCGCCCGCATCCATCAGGGCGTGGCATGCAAGCGCGGTATCCCACACCGGCGACACACAGGGCTGGCAGTAGGCTTCGTCGGGTTTGACGACGAGCAGCTTCTCCACCGAGCGGCGTGCGATGGCACGATGCGGATGCTCGGGCGGATAGCCCAGACAATCGAACATCATCACCGAATTGGCCATGGCGGGATAAATGGCGCCGAGGCCATCTTCGCCGTTCAGCCGCTCAGTGACGAAGTCCACGCATGCTTGAACTGCGCGCTGGCGCAGTTTCTTCGGCCAGAGCGGCTCGACGCGTTTTAGCACCCAATCAAGCGCCCCGAAGAATGCAGCCCAGCCGCGGCTCTGGTGCGGCGCACGTTTGCGCACCGCTCGACAGCCGGAGAGGAACAGCTCGGGCACATGCACATTGTGGGGATTGCACGCGCGGGGCTTCAGCGCCTGCAGCACCAGCAGCGGCACGATCACCGTGCGCGCCCAGTAGGACATCTTGGAGAGATGGATGGGAAACCAGCGCGGCAGCAGGATCAGCTCGGGCGGCACCGTCGGCGTGTTGTCCCACGCGGTTTCGCCGTACAGCGCCAGCTGGATGCGGGTAAAGACATTGCTGTGATCCGCGCCGCCGCGGGCGAGAACGGCCTCGCGCGCCCGCGCCATGTGCGGCGCATCCGGTGAATCGCCGACCATCTTCAGCGCGAAGTACGCCTTCACCGTCGCGCTGATATCGAAGGCGCCGTCGTGGAAAAGCGGCCACCCGCCGTGTTCCGCCTGCCTGCAGCGCAGATACACGCCGATCTTGCGCTCCAGTTCGAGATCGGGCGTCTCACCCAGATAATGCACGAGCAGGACATATTCGGCGGGAATGGTCGCGTCCGCCTCCAGCTCGAACACCCAGTGCCCGTCTGCCCGCTGCAGCTTCAGCAACGCCTTCGTGGCGCTCGCTATGGCCGAATCCAGTTCGGCGGGGTCGATGGTGAGCGCTTGATCCATAGTGGCAAATTACCGTGCCAACGAGCGCAGCGCCAATTCGGCCGCGCGATTGCCGGAGCGCACCGCCCCCTCGATGGTGGCGGGCAGACCGGTGTCGGTCCAGTCGCCGGCGAGGAGCAGATTTGACCAGCGCGTCTTCGCTTTGGCACGCCTGCACCCCTGCTCCGGCGTGGCGGCGAAGGTGGCGCGTCGCTCCTTCACGATTTGCCACGGCGGCAATTCGGCCCCGAGCCCATGCACCGCGGCCACATCGCGCCACAAGGTTTTCGCCAGATCTTCGCGGTCGCGATCTACGATGGCGTCGGCGCCCGAAACGGTGACCGATATCCGATTAGGAAAGGCGAAGACCCATTCCGCTGTTCCGCCAAGGACGCCAACCATCAGCGGCGCACCGGCGGGCGGCGCAATGGCGAAGTGCGCATTCACGATGGAGCGGAATTCGTTGGGCGCAGGCACATCGGGCAGCAGGTCGGCTGTGACCCAGGCCGGCGTGGCCAACACCACGCGGTCAATTTCTGCCAACGCAACCGGTCCATCGGAGAAATCGAGAGTTGCAGCGCGCCGTCCATTAAATCCAATGCTGCGGAGCCGCGCTCCGAACCGGACTTCAGCGCGGTGGCGCTTCAGATAGTCCAGCGCCGGATCGATGAACGTTGCGGCGAGATGCGGAGACGCGATACGCGGCCGATACGCGCGCCCCCCTCTCATCAGCGTCTCGCGCAGCACTGCGCCGGCCAAACCTGCCGACGTTGTTTCCGGTTCGGTATTCAGCGCCGCCAGCAGCAGCGGCCGCAGCAAGCGTTCCCACAGCGGCCCGCTGCAATCGATGACCTCATCGATACGCTTGCCCGACGGCGCGGCGAGCAGCTTGGCGATCGGCAGGTAATCGCGCGCGGATGTGCCCGGAACGCGGCGTCGCCGCGAGAACACCCACCATGGAATTAATCCTTCATTCGGCGTCACCGTCCAGCGCGCACCGCTCCACACGTCCACGAACGGAAAGCGCGCGCGCTCCGGTCCGGCGAGGCGATCCGCCGAGCCGACCGTGCGCAGATAGGCGAACGTCGCGTGATTGCCGGACAGGATCAGATGATTGCCGTTGTCGATGGTCTGATTGAGCACCGGATCGAGATAGGAACGGCAACGTCCGCCCGCCTGCCCCGCGCCTTCGATCAGCACAACACGCGCGCCGCGGCTTGCAAGCGCAACGCTGGCGGCGAGGCCGGAGACTCCAGCCCCGACGACGTAGACCGTGCCGTCCGTCATCCGATCAGGCCATGGGCCAGCACAATGCGCGCGAGCCTGGGCTTGGACAGTCGCACGCGGCGGCGTGGTGGCGCCCACCCAACCTTCTCCATTTCGCGCAGAATTTCGGAATAGACGGCTGCCATCAGCTTCGGGGCGCGCAGCCGCCCCTTCGGCCGCGCCTTCATCACCCGTGCTGCGTCCTCGTAGTGCCGATGGGCCAGCCGCGCCACATTTCGGCACGCCCGGTCGACCGTCGGATTCGAAATCACGTGATGTGGGTCGGACGCTGCAATCCCTGCGGCCTGCAGATATTCGCGCGGCAGATAGAGACGCCCGATGCTCGCGTCCTCATCGAGATCGCGCAGAATGTTGGTGAGTTGCAGCGCGCGGCCGAGATGATGTGCCAGCGCGAAGCCCGGCCGTTCCTCCATCCCGAACACCTTGATCGACAGCCGCCCCACTGCGCTGGCCACCCCCTCGCAGTAGAGGTCGAGCGTGTCGAGCGATGGCGCGCGGATATCCTCCGCCACGTCCATCTCCATGCCGTCGACGACGGCGAGGAAATCTTCCTTGCGCAATCCATATCGCTTCACGGTTTCGATCAGAAACCCGGCCCGGCCCGAAGCGCCATCCGCATAAAGCGATTCCAGATCGGCGCGCCACGCATCGAGCGCCGTGTGGCGCTCCGCGCGTGTGCCCACGCCGCTATCGGCAATGTCGTCCACAGCGCGGCAGAAGGCATAGATCGCGAACATCGCCTCGCGCTCGGCCTTCGGCATCAGCTTCATGGCTGTGTAGAACGAGCTGCTCTGCGCCTTCTGCTCGATGGCGCGAACTTCCGGCGATATCCCCACTGACGCGGCCGCGCTCATGGCGAATGCCCCAGCGTCAGGTTGCGCCGGTCACGCGAGAACCGCGTGCGTGCGAAACGCGCGGTGGCGCGCAGAAGGAGGGGGACGAGATCGGCCTTTCGGTGATGCACCCGCTCGCACAGCGGATCGCATCGCATAAGTTTCGCCGCCAAATCCTCTGCGAGCCGCTGGATAACCGTAACTTCAAACGCGAGACGGCGGTCCCGGATTTGGCCTGCAAACGGCCGCGCCTCCTCGAGCAAGCGTTCCGTTCGCTGTGCGAGATCGGACAGGACGCGGCGCAGTGCAGAGGAGGCAGTGTCTGCGCTTAGCTCTTCGACGCGTGCGCCGGCGGCGGCCATTGCATCTTGCGGGATATAGACGCGGTTCAGCACCCGGTAATCCTTGACGCAATCCTGCAGATGATTGATCACCTGCAGCGCGGCGCACAGCGCATCGCCGGCGGGCCAGGTGTCGCGGCTCTCGCCATGCACGTCGAGCACGAAGCGGCCCACGGGCATCGCCGAGTAGCGGCAATAGTCCATCAGCTCCTCCCAGCTGACGTAGCACAGCTTGGTCACATCGCGCCGGAGGGCTTCGAGCAGCATCATTCCGTGTTGTGCGCTGAGTCTGCGTTCATCCAGAACCCGGCGGAGCGCCAGCGCTTCCGGCGCGCTGTCGAGCTCGCCGGTCAGCGTGCGATCCATTTCCTGCAGCAGATTCAGCTTTTCCTCAGGCGATGCGGTCGGGTGGTCCGCCACATCGTCCGCCGCGCGCGCAAAGCGGTAGAAGGCGTGAATGACGGGCCGGTGCCGGCGCCGGATCAGAAATGAGGCGACCGGGAAGTTTTCGTCCCGGTGCCCTTTGCCCGATTGAAACTCTGCCGCCGCCGTCATCGCGCCATCGCCTGCGCGCGACCTTTCCACATCCCGCCGCGCCCGCGCCAGTACTGCACGGCCGAATCCAATGTGAAGGCGGCGTACAACACACCAATCAACGGCAGCGCCAGACCCCAAAAACGCGAGCGGCCATAGAACCGCAGCATGGGAATGAAACTCACCGCCATGATCGCCCACGCCAGCAATCCGGCCATACGCAGGACACCCGCGCCGAACACCGCCAGCGAGGGCGGCGCCAGGAACATCAGCGCAAGTCCCGCAAGCGTGCCCGCCAGCAGCAGCGGCGAATAGTTCAGTTGCGCGTAAGCTGACCTCGAAACCATCCGGCGAATGGAACCCATGTCTGCGTAAGGACGGATCGACATCGCGCGGTCAGTCAGCCCAAGCCAGATCGGCCCCTGCGTTTTCATCAGGCGCCCAAGAGCACAGTCATCGATGATAGCGCTCTTGATTGCGGCGAGGCCGCCTGCTGCCTCCAGTGCGTTGCGCCGAACCAGCATGCAGCCGCCCGCGGCCGCAGCTGTCGTATCGTTCGCATGGTTCACCCAGGCAAACGGATACAGCATCTCAAAATAATACACGAATGCCGGGATGAAGAAGTGTTCCGCAGCGGTGATGCACGACAGCTTTGCCATCAGGGAGGTGAGCACAAGATGGCGCGCTTCCGCGCGCTCGACCAGCCGGCGCAGATTGTCCGGTGTATATGCAATGTCGGCATCGGTGAACCAGAGATAGTCGGGTGCATCGTTGCCAGCAGCGTGTGCCGCGCCCTGCGACATCGCCCACAGCTTGCCCGTCCATCCGCCCGGACGCGCACCGCCGGCAACCACGGCGAGCTTACCGCCCGTATTGAGCGAACGCGCAACCTCGCCGGTGCCGTCCTCGCTCTGGTCGTCGACAACCACAATGCGAAAAACGCCGGGATAGTCCTGCGCGAGCAAACTTCCCACGGAGCGCTCGATGACATCCGCTTCGTTACGCGCCGGCACGATGGCCGTCACGGAGGGCCAGTGCGCGGGCTCGGGAATTCGCTCGGCATCGTCCCGTTCGCGCGCGCGCCAGAACATGCCGCGGCCGAGCAGCAGATAGAGCCAGATCGCGAACGGCAGAAACGCGGCAGCCGTCAATGCATTCATCGGACGGCACCGGTCACCTTGAACCAGTTGAGCGCGTCCGCAATCGCCAGCCGCCACGGGCGCGTGGCGTAGCCCAGCTCGCGCTTCGCCTTCGCTGACGAGAAGAACATCTTGTGCCTGGACATGTTCAGCGCATCGATCGTGAGCATCGGCTCTCTCCCGGTGATGCGCGCCAGCGTTTCCGACGCGATCGCCAGCGGGTAGAGCGGCGCGCGCGGCAGACTCACCCGTGGCGCCCGGCGGCCCATGAGCCGTGCGATTTCCGTCAAAATGTCCTTCAGCATGACATTGTGCCCGCCGAGAATGTAGCTCTCGCCGATGCGGCCTTTCTCCAGTGCGAGCAGATGGCCATCCGCCACGTCATCCACGTGCACGAGATTGAGTCCGGTTTCCACATAGGCTGGCATGCGCCCGTTCGCCGCCGCGACGACGATGCGGCCCGTGGGCGTGGGCCGGATATCGCGCGGCCCAATCGGTGTCGAGGGACTGACGATAACCACCGGCAGTCCGTCCCCTGCCATGGATTCCACCACGCGTTCCGCCGCCACCTTGCTCTTCTTGTAGGCACCGATGGCGCTATTGACGTCGGCGCGGTCCCATTCGTCCGCATCGCTGCCGTCGTCGCGAGGCTTCAGCGTGGCGACCGAACTGGTGTACACGATGCGCTCCACGCCGGCCCCGCGCGCCGCCTCCATCACCGCGCGCGTGCCGTCACGGTTGTTGCGGATGATCTCGTCCGGATCGCGTGCCCACAGCCGGTAATCCGCCGCAACATGAAACAGGTACCGCACATCCGTCATCGCGGCCGCGAGCGACGCGGCATCGCGCATGTCGCCTTCGGCGACTTCGTACGCCACATCAGCGAGATTGGCCCGTGAACTCTTCGGCCGCACCAACGCCCGCACCAGAAATCCGCGCGCAATCGCCTTGCGGACCACCGCCGAGCCGACAAATCCGGTCGCGCCGGTCACCAGGACCAGATCGGTCATCGCGCGCCTTCGCGATTGCGTCCGCGGAGCGCATGACCGCCTTCCGCGACCTGCCAGCTGAGCAGCACCGGCACGCCGACGGCGATTTCGCGGGCGCGCTTGAGCAGCGACACGGCCAGCCCAATTTCCGCCGGCAGGCCAAACAGCGGCATCATGACGGCATAGCCCGCTTCCTGCACACCGATGGCGGCGGGAACAAACGGAGTGGCGCTCCGCGCGGCACAGAGCAGGCTTTCGATGGCAACGGCAGCAGCGAACGGGATGGGCGAGCCGATCAGCGCGAGCGCAAGCCAGGTGCCGAACGCGGCCGACATCCATCCCAACAAATGGATCGAAAAATCCGCAGCCATTCGCGCTGGCGCAGCGTGGATAGCATGGACCTCGCGGTCTACCGCGGCGGCGTGACCTGCGGCGGCTGGAAGAAAGCGCATCGCCAGCCGCTCGATGGCAGAGAACCCGCGCCGCTGCGCAACGAAGAAGACCGCCACCGCGGCGACCGCAACCACGATGCCCACCGCGGTTGACTGAATCATCGGCACCCGGGAAGCGGCGCCCGGCAGATGGACTGCCAGGATGACGAGGCCGGCGACAATGAATGCAATCTGGCCGATCATCTCCATGGTGACGTCGACGATGGTGGAGGCGAACGCGGTGGCCTGCGGGATGCCGCGTAGCATTGCTGCGCGGGCGCCGATCACCATGCCGCCCAGTTGCGAGAACGGCAGCAGATCGCCGGCACAATCGCGCACCGCGCGGCTCCAGGAGAAGATGATCGCCCTGCGCCCGCTGAACGGCGGCACCAGCGCCGCCCACGCGAAGCCGAGCAGCACGAAATTCGCCGTGCCGTACAGGCAGAGCAGCGCGAAACCGCCCCAGCCGACGGAAAGCGCCGCATTGAGGATCGGGCGGAAGCCGATATGAAAGATCAGATAGGCCGCGCCCGCCAATCCCGCCAGCGCGGCACTCAGGGCACCGAGCCGCACATTGCGTTTCGCGGCGCTCACGCGTGCGCGGGCTTGCGCATGAAGCGGGTGAGGCGCGCGAGCGCATCCGGCGCGAGCTTTGGCCAATCGACGACCGCGGGCTTGTAGGGATCGAAGGTCGAGAGCAGCGTGTGGCAGAATAGCTTCTTGTGGTCGTCGCTGCCGATGCAGATGGGCCCCTCGGGCGGGGTCACCTCTTCCGCCGGCAAGTTCGGAAACGTCAGGGGCTGCCGCGTCATTCTCAAGCCGCCTTGCGTCGCTCGCGCAGGAACTGGAAGAACTCCACGCCTTCCCGCAGCCGCCGCTTCATCATGTCGGTTGAGCGCACCATTTCGCCGACGATGGACGCAATCTTGCCGGGCCGGAAATAGAACTCGCGATAAAAGCCCTCGAGCGAATCGAAAATCTGCTTATGCGAGAGATGCGGATAATGGAGCGGCGCGATCTGGATGCCGTGCTCGTCCACCAGTTCCGCGTTCGCCGCATCCAGCCAGCCGTTTTGCACTGCCTGATTGTAGAGGAACGTGCCGGGATAGGGCGCGGCCAGCGAAACCTGAATCGTGTGCGGGTTGATGCGTTTGGCGAACTCCACCGTCTCGCGGATGGTTGCTTCATTCTCGCCCGGCAGCCCGAGAATGAAAGTGCCGTGGATGGTGACGCCGAGCTCGTGGCAATCTTTCGTGAAGCGCTCGGCCACCTCGATGCGCATGCCCTTCTTGATGTTGAACAGGATCTGCTGGTTGCCGGACTCATAGCCAACCAGCAGCAGGCGCAGTCCATTGTCTTTCAGCGCCTCGAGAGTCTTGCGCGGCACATTGGCCTTCGCGTTGCACGACCAGGTGACGCCGAGCTTGCCCAGTTCCTTCGCGATGGCTTCGGCGCGCGGCAGATCGTCCGTGAAGGTGTCGTCGTCGAAGAAGAATTCCTTCACCTGCGGAAAGGCGCTCTTCGCCCAGCGGATTTCGTCGATCACGTGACCCACGCTGCGGGTGCGGTAGCGATGCCCGCCCACCGTCTGCGGCCAGAGGCAGAAGGTACAGCGCGATTTGCAGCCGCGTCCGGTGTAGAGCGAAATGTACGGGTGCTTCAGATAGCCGATGAAGTAGTTCTCGATGTCCAGGTCGCGCTGGTACACCGGCGTGACGAACGGCAGCGCGTCCATGTCCTCGATCATCGGCCGGTCGGGATTGTGCTGAATGACGCCGCGCCGGTCCCGATATGTAATGCCGGCGATGTCCTTGAACGGAACGCCGTCCGCCACGTCCTTGACGGTGAAATCGAACTCGTTGCGGGCGGCGTAATCCACCACCGGCGCTTCGCGCAAAGAACCTTCCGCGTTCACCGCCACCTTGGCGCCGATCAGCCCCGCGATGAGATTGGGATTCGTCTCCTTCAGCGCCGCGATCGTCGCCACGTCGGCTTTGAACGATGGCACCGAGGTATGCACCACCACATGGTCGAAGTCCTTGGCCTGCGCCGCAATTTCGGCCAGTCCGATCCGGTGCGGCGGCGCGTCGATCAGCTTGGAGTTCTCCACCAGGGCGGCGGGCTGGGCGAGCCACGTGGGAAACCAGAAGGATTTGATCTCCCGCTTGGCCTGGTAGCGCGAGCCGGCGCCGCCATCGAAACCGTCGAAGGAGGGCGCCTGAAGAAACAATGTCCGCATTCAACCCACCTTATGAATCGCGCCGCGTTCGCCGATCCTGAGGCGCTCGCCGCGCCACGCCACGCCCCGGCCAGCCAGCGAAGCCAGAAACACGCCAAACGATAGTACGTCGCGCACCGGCAGGAGCCAGGCCGGGCCGGCGCGGACCCCGGCTATATGGTCAATCCGGCTCTTTAGGAAGAGGCGGGCCGCCAGAACGGTTGCAAGGACCGCAAGCCCGGGCAGGGAAAAGGCCAGGACTGCGCCCAAAAGCCCCAGCGGAACCGCATGGGTCACCACGCTCCCGAAATGCCCCACGGGGTCCACCGTGCGGATGGTGCGCGCCCAGCGCAGTTCGTGGGTCCACAGCTCCCGCAAGCTTCGCTCGGTGCAGATGTGCCGCACGGTGAGCGGTGGGTAGGCGAGCCCATAGCCCTTGGCCCGCACCGCCCTGCCGATTTCATAATCGTCAGCGAGACAGTCGCGGAACGCCGCAAAGCCGCCGATTTGGTTCAGGGTTTGCCGCCGCAAGGCGATGGTGGATCCGAAGCAGGGATGCGCAAGCCCCGTTGCCGTGCCGAACACCGCATTGGGCAGGAACTGATAGCTGATGCCCATGGCCGCGAGCTGCGCCCATCGCCCTCGTCCCTCTCCAGCATAAAGACACGACACGGCGCCGATACCCGGCTGTGAAAGCGCGCCGAGCACGGCCGATAACCAGGTTCGAGGCACGGCGATATCGGCATCCGCGACCACCAGCACCTCGTGCTTTGCCGATAGCAGCATGTTGATCAGATTCGACACTTTGCGGTTGGCGCCGTAGACGCGGCTGTCCACCACCAGCGCGATATCGCGGTCCGGAAACCGCTGTTTCAGCCGGTTGACGACGGCAATCGCCGGATCGGCGGCAATCGACACGCCGCACACCATCTGCACCGGCGCGGCGCAGTCCTGCGACAGCGCACTCGCCAGCGCCGCTTCCAGCTCCGGCTCGGCGCCGGAGAGCGGCTTCAATATCGTCACCGGCGGCATCGCATTCGGCGATGGATCGCTAGCTCCGGTCAACAGGCGCGCAGCCAACACCGCGGCCGCCACGGTATACGCCGCGCCGCACAGCGCAATCAGAAGCAGAAACCATCCGGCATAAACCACGCGAGATATCCGGCGAAGCGCGCGGCAAGATTAGCACCGGTCAAACAACAGTGCGCGTCAGCTGATCGTCACCACGCGGATGTCGCCGGTGCGGTTGAGAATATCCACCACCACGTCGCGGCCGTGGCGCTGCAGCAACAGATCGATGGTGTTGTCGCCCAGTCGCAAATTGCGGATCTGGATGTCGTCGATGAAGGCCGGCAGCAGCGGCCGGTTGAAGCGGATTTCGTTGTGCGCCTGATCGAGCGTCATGCCGAGGGATGCCTCCAGCAGCATGAGCGGGGTGCCGCTCGCCCAGGCCTGCGGTGTGCACGCGACCGGATAAAGGGTGGGCCCGCTGCCGGCGCGACGCGGAAAACCGCAGAACAGCTCCGGCAGACGCATATCCATGGTGCGCACGGCATCGAACAGCCCGCTGAAGACCTTCAGGACGTCTTCTTTGAAACCATAGCGGCCGAATCCGGCGGCGATCAGCGCATTGTCGTGCGGCCACACCGATCCATTGTGGTACGACATCGGATTGTAGCGCTTCTCCGCTGCGTTGAGCGTGCGGATGCCCCAGCCGGAGAAGGCATCGCGCCGCATCAGCGCGGTGGCCACACGGCGTGCGCGCGAAGCCAATGCGATGCCACCGAACAGCGCGTGTCCGGCATTGGAACTCTTCACCCGGCACGGCTGCTTGTCGCCGTCCAGCGCCAGCGCATAGGTGCCGATGTCTTCGCACCAGAACGCCTGCTCGAAGCGCTTGCGCAAGGCTTCGGCTTCGGCATCGAGCGCCTCCGCCCTCTCCTGGTGCCCCAGCACGCGCGCCAGGTTCGCGGCGTGGCGCTTGGCCGCGAACACATACGCCTGCACTTCGACCAGCGCGATGGCGCCTTCGGCGAGCCGCCCATCGGCATGCATGATCGAGTCCTTCGAATCCTTCCAGCCTTGATTGTTGAGCCCCTGCGCCGTCTTCTGCCGGTATTCGACGAATCCGTCGCCGTCGAAGTCGCCGCAGGTGTCGATCCAGCCGAGCGCAGCTTCGATGTTCGGCCACAGCGCGGCGATGGCTTCGCGGTCGCCGGTGCGCGCGAAATATTCGCCGGCAAGCAGCACGAACAGCGGCGTGGAATCGACGCTGCCGTAATAGTGCTTGAACGGCACTTCGCCCAGCTGCGCCATCTCGCCGTGGCGGATCTCATGCAGGATCTTGCCGGGCTCCGCCTCCGACACTTCGTCATAGGCCGTCGCCTGGTGCATCGCGAGGAACCGAAGCACCCCTAAGGCCACGTCAGGGTCGAGCCACAGCATCTGAAGCGCGGTGATGATGCCGTCGCGGCCGAACGCGGTGGAGAACCACGGAATCCCGGCATAGGGATAAAGCCCCTGCGGCGTTTCGGTGATCAGCATGTAAAGGTCGGACACCGAACGGCAGAGCACCGCGTTGAACAGATTGTTGGAGGTGCTGACCGCGGCGGCGCGGCTTGCCCGCTCGCGCAATTCCTTATGCGCGGCCCGCAGCGCCGGCACGAACTTCGGTCCGCCGATGCGCGCCGACGTGCCGAAGCGGATGGTTGCCACCGCAGACCACCGCTCGCCGGCGCCGAGGCTCAAGTCGAAGGCGGCGTGGTGCTGGTCGAGCAGCGAAGGCGCAGGTGCGAACTGCAGATGGGTGTAGCGGTCCACCCCGTCGAGGCCCTTGTAATGGAACATCACCTTGTCGGCGCCGATCCGCTCGCCATGACAGGCGCCGCGCCGGGGGCGGTGGATGCCGCGGACTTCGAAGAGGTCGGCGAAATCCGCCGCGAACCACAATAGCAGCCGCGTCTGGTGCGTCCGGGAGTCGAAGTTCTGCACCGCGATCCGCTCGTAGCAGCCGCCGTTCCACAGGAACTTGGTGCGCACCAGATGCAGCGTCTCGCGCGACAGCGCCACCTCATCGCCGCGCGTAATGTCGGGATTGGCGAGATCGACGGTCAGCACCGCGTTGTCGTCCTGCACCGTGGAGCTCAGGAGCAGTGGACGATGTCCCTCGATCAGCAGATAGCTGCCGGACAGATAGCGAGTGTCTTCATGAAAGATGCCGGCGGGATTGCCCGCCGCGTTCAGGATGTCGCCATGCTGATCGAACATGGCGAAGGTGTCGCCGTGCTTCAGCGTCCGCGGCCAGGCTTCCTGGAACGACGCCGTGGCCGCGATATAGAACGGCGCCGAGGCGTCGCCGTGCGCGAGCGCGGGATCGGGAAGCTTGTTCATCGGCGATTGTCCCATCGCCACGAATCATTCGCCTCTATGCTGCCGCAATGGAGTCCAGACGGGAATCCACCAGCCGGCGATATACATCCAAATATTTGGTACTCATCTGCTCGACCGTGAAGCGACGCTCGAACCGCTCACGGATGCGGTTGCGGTCGAGCGCGTTCAGCCGGTTCACCGCCGACGCTCCTTCCTCGATGCCTTTGACGACGAATCCGGTGACGCCGTCCTCGACGATTTCCGGCACCGAGCCGCAGGGATAGGCAATCACCGGCGTGCCGCAGGCCATGGCTTCGATCACCACCAGCCCGAACGGCTCGGGCCAGCGGATCGGGAACAGCAGCGCCCGCGCGCCGCCAAGAAATTCGTTCTTGTCGCGATCATCGATCTCGCCGATGTACTCGACATACGGGCTGGAAAGCAGCGGCTTCACCCGCGCCTGGTAGTACTCGCGGTCGACCCGGTCGACCTTGGCCGCAATCTTCAGCGGAATCTGCGTCCGCTCGGCCATGGCGATCGCATCCTCGATTCCCTTTTCCGGGCAGATGCGGCCGAGGAAAGCGAGGTACGACCCGCCGGTCGGGTGCGGCCGGTACAGATCTTTCGGCATGCCATGGTGGATGGTCGCCATCCAATTGACCGGCGGCAACGGCTTTCTCTGGGCATGCGAGATCGACACCAGCGGCAGCTCCGCGAAGGCGCGGTAGAACGGCTTCAGGTCGGGGAAGTCGAGCTGACCGTGCAGCGTCGTCACCAAGCGATCGGCCATGTTGCGGAACAGCGGGTAGTGGATCATGTCGACGTGGAAATGCACCACATCGAACTCGTCGGCCCGCGCGAACACGCGATCCAGCAGCAGCAGATTGTACGGCTGACAATCCTTCACTTCGGGATCGAGGCGCAGCGCCTGCGGCACCACCGGCACGAGCTCGGCGCGGGTGCGGGAATCGCCGCTGGCGAACAGCGTCACATGATGCCCGCGCCGCACCAGATCCTCGGTGAGCCAGGAGACCACCCGCTCGGTTCCCCCGTAGAGCTTGGGAGGCACGCTTTCGGCAAGCGGCGCGACCTGCGCGATTCTCATAAGGCAATCCTTCGGCTATGGCGGAACGCCGGCCCGACACACGGCATTCGCCCTTCCATAACCGCTCGATTGCGCTTCGGTTCCGGCAGGCGTATGATAGAAAAGTCAGCGAAAATCAGGCGGTTGGCGCGAGTTCGCGCGCGCCGATGGCATGCACCGCGCCGCAGAACTCGCAGCGGGCGCGAATGATCCCGTCCGGATCGGCCAGCCCCTCGCGATCCGCGTCCGTATAGGCGCGCAGGATTCGCGCGATCCGCTCGCCGTCACAGCCGCAACGGAAATCCAGCCGCTCCGGCGCGTGCACCCGTACGGCATCTTCGTGGAACAGCCGCCACAGCAGGTCTTCCGCCGGGAACGACGTGTCCAGCAGCTCGATGTCCTCCACGGTCGCAAGGAACATCGACAGCCGGTTCCAGTCGTCTTCGTCGCGGTCCTGTTCGGGGATGGCCTGCAGCATGATGCCGCCCGCGCGCCAGACTGCCTGCCGGTTGCCGGGCACGTAGGCCGGCGCGGCGGCGAGCTTGATGACGGTTGGCAATTGCTCGGATTGCGAGAAATATCCTTCCGCGGAGGCCGCGATGCTTTGCGCCGCCAGCGGCACGATGCCCTGGTAGCTCTGCTCGCCCAGCCGCGGCTCGATGGTGATGGCGAGCGCGCCTTCGCCGGCAAGACTCGCAAACGTCCGCGCGGTGTCGCCCAGCGCGGCGAGCTTTGACTCATCCACCCGCGCATAGCCGCGCAGGCCCGCGCCGCGGTCTTCGTCGGCGCCGTAGTAGTCGACGGTGAGCAGATCGAGCGGGCCAGAGCCCTTGGTTTGCAGGGTGAGCCGCCCGTCGAGCTTCAGCGAGGAGCCCAGCATGGCGGTGAGCACCAGCGCTTCGCCCAGCGTGCGCCCGGCGGGCTCCGGCAGCTCATGCGCCGACAGCGCGCGCGCCGAAACCGAATCGAGCCGCACCACGCGCCCGCGCACGCCGAGCTCCGGCATGGAGAACGGCAGCACGAAATCCGCCGCCGGCGCGGGGATATAGGTCCGTGTCTGGGTCATGGATCAACCTATATGGGCCGCAACGCGCGGTTCTTCAAGCAATGCGGCGGTTTCCAGCGTTAATCCCGCATTACCGGGCACAGTGGTATTCCGGCGCAATGCCGATGCCCCGCGCCCACGATGCAGCCGAGGAATTCAATCGCCTTGCGGAGCGCTTGGGCATGCCTGCGCGATGCGACGCCTCTTTGAGCTTTGAAACATCAAAGCTGACCGATGTCGCCGCGCTTTGGCATGAAAAAACCGGCGAAAACGAGCTTCCGCCGCGCCGCGAATTCAATGCGCGCACGCTGAAGGGCGTCCTGCCGCATGTCATCATCGCGGACCGGGTTGAAGCGAACGGAAAGCACCGCTACCGCTTTCGGCTGATGGGAACGGCGATCTCGGAATTGCTCGGCGATCACACCGGGAAGTTCATCGATGAAGCTGTGAATTCCCCGTTCCGCGGACGGTGGGTTGGAGTGCTGGACGCAGCCGACAATGCCGGATCGCCATTGCGGATTTTCGGTCGTCTCGAATACCGCCAGCAGGATTACATCGCCATGGAGCTGCTGGTAGCGCCGCTGGGAACACGCATCGGGCATGCAGACGCCGTTCTGGTCATTGCCTATCCCAGCTACTCCGCGCGCCACGTCTTCCAGCCGCTGGTGAAGAACAAGATCACCGCTCCGGACGGGGTGTCCTCCTAGTACGCCACAACCTCAGAACAGCAACACGAACTTTTCCACCATGCATGGCGTTTGGGCCTGTGTCTTAGCTGCTGATGCGCTGTATAAAAAAGACCTCACTCGCCCT
This sequence comes from Alphaproteobacteria bacterium UBA6038, assembly GCA_002429315.1. Lineage (GTDB taxonomy): Bacteria > Pseudomonadota > Alphaproteobacteria > Micropepsales > Micropepsaceae > Rhizomicrobium. Next base: position 30,740 of record DIZC01000052.1, on the reverse strand, counting down.
TACCGGGGGAGAGGGCCAGGGTGAGGGGAGCGGCGCGCCGAAGAAGCAAACGAGACGGCGCAATCCGCACCGGGGCTCAACCTGTCTGTCTTAACGGCGTGCTGCGAAATTCTATTGAGGGAGAGGGAAATTCAGGAGAGACACCACTTCAATATCGCCTTCTGGGCGTGGAGGCGGTTTTCGGCCTCGTCGAACACCACCGATTGCGGGCCGTCGATCACCGCGTCGGTGACTTCCTCGCCGCGATGCGCCGGCAGGCAGTGCATGAAGATCGCGTCCTTGGAGGCGCGCGCCATCAGGGGCGCGTTCACCTGATAGGGCGCCAGCAAATTGTGGCGCTTGGGGCGCGCCGCATCGTCGTCGCCCATCGACACCCAGGCGTCCGACACCACGCAGTCCGCGCCCTCAACCGCCGCCTCCGCATCGGTGGTGAAGCGCACGTCGCCGCCCTCGGCCTTCACCCACTCGCGCAATTCCGGCCGCGCCGACAATTCCGGCGGCGAAGCCACCCGCAAGGCAAAGCCGAAGCGTGCCGCCGCATGCACCCAGGACGTGAGGACGTTGTTGGAATCCCCGCTCCACGCCACCGTTGCGCCCTTAATCGGCCCGCGCTGCTCCTCGAATGTCATCACGTCGGCCATCACCTGGCAGGGATGCGACAGCTTCGTCAGCCCGTTGATCACCGGAATGGTGGAATTGTCCGCCATCTCGGCCAGCAGGGCGTGATCGATGATGCGGATCATCACCGCATCGACATAGCGCGACAGCACGCGCGCGGTGTCGGCGATGGTTTCCTCGCGCGCCAGCTGCATGTCGCTGCCGGACATGGTGAGCGTGGTGCCGCCCAGCTGCCGCATGCCGACGTCGAAAGAAATGCGGGTGCGGGTGGAATGCTTGTCGAAGATGAGCGCGAGCACGCGGCCCTCAAGCGGCGCATCGGCATCCACCGCGCCGTGCGGCAGGCCTTGCCGGCGCGCTTTCCGCTCGCGGCCCTCCGCGATCAGCCCGCGCAGGGTGTCCGGATCCAAATCGGCCAGATCGAGAAAATGCCGCACCATTTCCGCTATGCCCTTTCGCCCGCCCATGGGGCGGGAGGCGCGCTTCTAGAAGCAAGAAGGCTGCTGGGGAAGGGCGCGCCGCCTTGACAGAGTAGCCACCGGTAGCTACATTTTGCGTATGGATACCGTCTCGATCAAGCAGGCGAAGAACGAGTTTACCCAGCTCGCGCGCAAGGCGGAAGCGGGCGATACGATCACCGTCACCCGCAACGGCCAGCCGGTGTGCGATATCGTTCCGCACAAGAAGAAGGGCGGCATCAACTGGGCGGCCGGCGAGAAATTCCTGCGCGACCGGGGCATCGACCGGCTGTTCTCCTACGTGGCGCCGGATTTCGACGATCCCCTGCCGGAAGATTTCCTGCTCAAGCCGCTGCCGAAGAAGAAGCGCCGGCTGCCGAAATGAACCTGCTGCTCGACAGCAACATCGTCGTGCCGCTCACCCGGCGCGAACTGAAGAAGCTCAATCCCAAAATCGTGGCGCTGCTCGAAACGTTCGAGGGCTTCGTCTTCGTGAGCGCCGCGAGCCTGTGGGAAATCGCCATCAAGACGCGGCTCGGGAAACTCGATCCGCTGGTTCCGCTGGAGGACATTCCCGGCTACGTCGAAGGCCTAGGGTTCGCTCTCATGGACATCACGGCGCACCACGCCATCGAGGGGCTGACGCAGGTCCCGGACACCCGCGATCCGTTCGATCGGCTGCTGCTGGCGCAATGCCAGGTGGAAAACCTGCGGCTGGTGACGGTGGATCCCAAACTCCTCCCCCACCCCCTCGCCTGGCGGGCTAGTTGAACGCTGCAAAACAGACCAGAAAATGCAATAACACCGCAGTCGATGAGGGTGCGCGCTGGCCGCTCTTTGCCTTTGACTCTCCGGCACTTCGCTATCTCTAATACGCGCTTTAGGGGCTAGGGTGGCGATCTTATTTAAACGTCTTCTCGCGAAGGGATTCTTACCGGACACGTTGCCTCCGGCATTCACCACGACTCCCTTTGCGACCTTCGCCGCCAAGCACAAGACGAAATTTAATGAGGTCGCAACGGCACCTCCCCGATTCAAGGGGATAGATTTTAGCGCGAGCAAAGCTGGTTATCGGCGGCGTATGTTTACGCTGCCGCACCCGATTACCCAGTTTTTCATTTCTGATTTCATTTCGGGAAAGTGGAAAGAGATTTCCAAGCAGCTCAAGACATCTAAGTTTTCGATCTCGGTGCCGAAGCTGGCCCATCCCGAGGAGCCAAGAGCGGTAAAAATAACACCCCTCAGCGATTTGCACCCAATCGTTCATAAGAGGCTTGGCCATCTTGCCTATGTAGCCCGCAGCGATATCCAAGCATTTTATCCGTCTCTCTACACACACTCGATTCCATGGGTTGTGCACGGAAAGCCCGCAAGCAAAAAGGATACGAGCCCTAATTCCGCTAACGTCACTTTCAACAAGCTTGATTGGTGCCTAAGGCGCGGCCAGGACGGACAAACTATCGGAATACCTATTGGACCAGACACTTCGAGAATTATCGGCGAATTGATCTGCAGTGCCATTGACGGAAAGCTCAAATCCTATGCTGGCAAGAATCTCGTGCGCTGCGTGCGGCATGTTGATGACGTATTTATGGGCGCGGATACTCGGGAGACGGCGGGCAATTGCATTGCTGCGTTCAGAAGGGCACTTCGAGACTTTGGACTCGAAATTAACGAGGGCAAGACGCGCATCTTTCAGGCCAGCAGTTTGCGGGACGACGACTGGCCGCGGAAGCTGCTACGTCGGGTGAACTCGTATGAACTAGAAGAAAAGCCGGAGCGCAAAAGGAACAAGCTTTTTGGACTCTTTGAAGAAACATTTTGGCTGGCTGACTCCCTCCAATCCGAGGCTCCTGTCAGATTCTTGCTTCGCCGCATGGACCGTGACGGGCTGATAGCGATCGGGCCATGGGATGTCTCTGAAAACTTCCTGATTAAATGTCTTTATGATTATCCCCATACGACGGACCACGTGTCACGAATTCTCATTTGGCAAGAGCTTTTCGGGGGAGAGATTTCCAAGCGTACATGGCGGCACGCGCTCAACAATCGACTGGAATACCACTTGGGCATGGGACACGATGAGGAAATAGCATGGTTGCTTTGGGCAGCTGTTTCACTCGATTTTGCAATTGGAGTATCGTCCGCCAATCTCTTGGCGTCGTATGAGAATCCAATAATCGCGCTCATGAGCGTGCATGCTTATAGCGAGGGCGTTCTTCCGAAAAAGACGAAAACATCGTTTTGGGCAAGCAAAATCAATGACGAAAGCCTCGTCGAGGATTGGTGGCTCGTAGCATACGAATGCGCACAGAAGGGGTGGCTAGGAACGTCACCCAAATGGGAAACGCCCGTTGGCAAACTCTTCGCAACAATGAAAGAGAAGAACGTCTTCTTCTATCGCGTCGGTTCAGATTCCCTATCGGATTTCGACAAGGACAAACCAGCTATTCCGTCGTCGAGTTTCGGATATGAAGAAGAGGAAGATATCGACGGCACGTTTGAGGATGAGCCATTCTGACAGCATCATCCAGAGATATTGCTAGCTGTCAGCGCCAGTTTCTCCATCGCCTCGCGCACGTGGGATTCGTCGATGATGAGCGGCGGCAGCAGGCGCACGACATTGTCGCCCGCGCCAATGGCGAGCATGCCGTGGGCGCGCAAGCGGTCGATGAATTCCGTATTCGGTACGCGCATCTTCAAGCCCAGCATCAGGCCTTCGCCGCGCAGATCTTCGAACACGGCCGGATGCTCGGCGATCAGCGACGAGAACTGCTGCTTGGCGTAATTGCCGACGTGCTGCACGTGCTCCAGAAACCCCGGCGCCAGCACCACATCCAGCACCGCATTGCCCACCGCCATCGCCAGCGGATTGCCGCCGAAGGTGGTGCCGTGCGTGCCGGTGGTCATGCCCTTGGCAGCTTCCGCGGTGGCAAGGCACGCGCCCACCGGAAAGCCGCCGCCGATGCCTTTGGCGATCGCCATGATGTCGGGCTCCACGCCCGCCCATTCGTGCGCGAACAGTTTGCCGGTGCGGCCGATGCCGGTCTGGATCTCATCGAAAATGAGCAGCATCCCGCGTTCGTCGCACAGCCGCCGCAAGCCGCGGAGGAATTCCGGCGGCACCGGGCGCAAGCCGCCCTCGCCCTGGATGGGCTCGATCAGCAGCGCCGCGGTCGCATCGCTCACCGCCGCGAGCAGCGCGTTGGCGTCGCCGAACGGCACCTGATCGAAGCCTTCCACCTTGGGCCCGAAGCCTTCGAGATATTTCGCCTGCCCGCCCGCCGCGATGGCCGCGAGCGTGCGCCCATGGAACGCGCCCTCGAAGGTGACGATGCGAAAGCGCTCCGCTGCGCCGTTGGCGAAATGATAGCGCCGCGCCATCTTGATCGAGGCCTCGATCGCCTCCACGCCGGAATTGGTGAAGAACACGGTGTCAGCGAAGGTGGCCTCGATCAGCCGCCGCGCCAGCGTCTCCTGCCCCGGCACGCGGTACAGGTTCGACGTGTGCCACAGCTTGCCGGCCTGCTCGCGCAAGGCCTCCACCAGATGCGGATGTGCGTGCCCCAGAGCGTTCACCGCCACGCCGGCGCCGAAATCGAGATACCGCCGCCCCTCTTCGTCGAACAGATACGCGCCTTCGCCGCGCACGAACGCCACATCGGCGCGCGCATAGGTGGGCAGCAAAGGGGGGAAGGACATCGCGCCTCCGGAAGCTGCCGCCTTATGAAGGCGCCGTCGCGAGGGGTCAATTCCCGGGGCCGCGGCGATTGGATTGCCGATTTCCCGGTGATAGCGTTCGCCGGCGCTTCCCAGGGGGACATCATGCCATCTGCCCGCTTGCGTCTCACCCTGTTCGCCATCGCGGCGATCGTTCCGGCGGCGGTGGCGAATGCGTCCACCACCACCGTGATCTACAGTTTCCAGGGCGGCGCGGACGGTTCGTACACCGACACCGATCTGGTGAGGGACGCCGCAGGCAATCTCTACGGGACGTCGGTGCGCGGCGGCGATCACGCCAGCGGCACGGTGTGGCGGCTGCATCCCAACGGCGACGGCAGCTGGACGCACACGGTCCTCTACAGCTTCACCGGCGGCGCGGACGGCGCCGAGCCGTACAAGGGCGGCACGCTGGACTCGGCCGGCAACCTCTATGGCACCGCGGTGACCGGCGGCGGCGGGGCGTGCGAAGGCGGCTGCGGCGTCGCCTACAAGCTCGCCAACGCAGGCGGCGTGTGGACGCAAACCGTGATCCATCAATTCGCCGGCGCCGACGACGGCTCGGGCCCCGGTGCGCGGCTCACGCTGGACGAGAACGGCACCGTCTACGGCATGGCGCCGACCGGCGGCGCGTTCGGGGCGGGCACCATCTACGAGATGAAGCCCGGCAAGCGCGGTTACGCATTCAAGGTGATCCACCCCTTCACCGGCGGCGCCGACGGCGCGGGCGGCTCTGCCGGCGCGCTGGTGCTGCGCGGCGGCGCTCTTTATGGCGCCGCGACCTCCGGCGGCAGCGACGGGGAGGGCACGGTCTACGAACTCCGGCGCAAGCCGAACGGCGGCTGGGCATTCCACCTGCTCTACGCCTTTCAGGATCAGCCCGATGGCGGCTTTCCCTATGGCGGCCTCGCCTTCGATGCGCTCGGCAACATCTACGGCACCACCTACTATGCCGGCGCCAACGATGTCGGCGCGGTGTACGAGCTGTCGCCGCGCAAGGCGGGATGGAACGAGCGCCTGCTGTACAGTTTCGGGGGCTACGACGGCGCCTCCTCGATCGGCAACGTCAGCTTCGACGGCGCCGGCAACCTCTACGGCACCGCCAGCAGTGGCGGCGGGGCGGGCCTCGGCGTCATCTTCAAGCTCGCGCCCGAAGCGCATCGCACATGGAAGGAGAGCGTCGCGCATGGTTTCGCCGGGGCGCCGGACGGCGCGCTGCCCTATAACGGCATGGTGAGCGACGGACAGGGTCACTTCTTCGGCGCAACCGCGCATGGCGGCACCAGCGACAACGGCGCCATCTACCAGTTCACGCCATAGCGCCTGCCATGCTGCGGCTCTTGCGCAACCGGCCGTATCTGACGACGGCCATCGCCGTCGGCATCGCGCTGGGCTTTGCGAGCGCGCTCTTCGTGGAGCGGCCTATTACCCGCGCGCTGATCGGCTGGGATGGCGGGGTGGTGCTGTTTCTCGCCCTCACCTTTTTCTTCATGCGGAGCGCCGACATCGCGCGCATCAAGCAGAAGGCCATCGCGCACGACGAAGGCGGCAATCTCATTCTGGTGCTGACGATCCTCGCGGCGGTCGCCAGCGTGGGCGCGCTGGTGGCGGAGCTGTCGCTGGCGAAAGGGCAGCCGGACGCCGACCTTCACGTGGCGCTCGCCGCCGGCACCGTCGTGCTGTCGTGGCTGTTCGTGCAGATCGTGTTCGCGATGCACTACGCGCACGTCTATTACCTGGAGGAGGAGGAAGGCCGGCCGAAAGGCGGGCTCGAATTCGGCGAGTGCGGCGAGCCCGATTACTGGGACTTCGTGCATTTCGCGCTGGTGCTGGGCGCCACTTCGCAGACCGCCGACATCACCTTCAGCTCGAAAGAGATGCGCCGCATCGGCACCCTGCACACGCTGGTGGCGTTCGGCTTCAACACCGCCATCCTCGCCACCATGATCAACCTGGCGGCGAGCTTGTTTTAGGGAACCAGACGATGAAGCTTCACTATTATCCAGAGACGGACAGCCTATACATCGAGCTGTCGAATGCCCCAGGCACCGAAACGCGGGAAGTGGTGGACGGGCTGGTGGTGGATCTCGACATTAACGGCAACGTCGTCGGATTCGACATCGACAACGCGTCTGTGAAGTCCGACCTGTCGCGGGTCGAAACGGTCGCGCTTCCTCCCGCGCACGCAGCGGACTGACACGGGTTCCTCCCCCAGGGTTCCTTCCCTTCGCCGCAGGGGGGCCGGCGAAGGCCGGTGGGGGCGTCACCGCGCGTTTTTGGCGGATTTCATTTCGTCAGTGATCTTCATTGTCTCGACGCTCACGTGGGTGACACGTTGGAGCAGATCGATCACGTGGTCCTTGTAATCCGCAAAGCGGTACGTGTTGAACTTCTCGCGGATGGTCGGGTCTTTCGGCGTCTTCTCCTTGTACTGGTCGAGAATCCATTCGAGCGCCGAGCGGTTGCCAAGGCGGTAGTCCCACGCTTCCTTTGGTACGCCGGTCAACTGGGTCTCGCTGTCTAGCTCGATGAGGCCAATGTCCTTCCGCGCTTTCAGCAGCGCTTTGGGCGAGACGCCGGATTTCTTCGCCGTCTTGTCCACGGTGTCCACGCGTTCCAGCGTCCACGGCTCGACCTTCTCGTAGCCGATGTGCAGCGCCATCAGCGCCTTGCCCCAATCGGCCCATTTCCAGAAATCCGCATAGAAGGGAATGCGCGGGAATTCGCGCTTCAGGTTCAGCGCGTATTTCTCGCGGTACACCGGATCGTGCAGTACGCCATAGACGTAGTGAAAAATCGCATCCTTATCGATTGGCCGCTTCGGTGTTCTGACATTCTCGTATTGATTCCGAAACTGCTCCAACGCCCAATCGGTTATGTTGTCGCATTTTTCCCCCGCGTCGATGCTGCGGAGAGGAAGGAATTGCGCGGGATCAAGCGAGTATATGGCGTAGTTTGGAAGGATGTCGCCCGCGAGCGCAGCGAAATCCAGCCGATTGCCGTTGACGAATGAGATGTATTTTTCTCGAGAATCGGCGGCAGGCAAAAAGCGATCCAGTTGGTACAGATCCTCATTGAGATCCCAACTGTAGTAAACGTAATTCTTGACGTAAGGGCGGTAGAGAGACGCGCTTATCCGGTTGGGATCAAATTCTAAGGAAGCTGCATCGATGAGTTGTCGTTTAAGCTTCCTGGTCCACTTGATTTGATAGTCAACAAGGTCCGCGACATTTTTCTTGTTCACCGTACCAGCGAGTCTTTTGCGTTGCGTGTTATATGAATCGACTAGGTGCTTCGTGTTGCGAGCAACATCATCTCTCGAAAATGAGCAAACCCACTCATCGCGGTTGGTTTTAAGTCCTTGCGAATAGAGCCTGAAAATTGCGCGTTCTTGTGAAGCTACCGTAGCGTATTTTGTACGCCTATCTGCCACAGGTAACAGCGCTTCAAAGTCATTGTCCGCGAGGTTGATCCATGAATGGACCTTGTCGGGGGTTACAGTCTGAAATTGACGGTCGCTCAGCGTGTTCGCCGATAAAAATGCGCGCTTCTCGTCAGCTTTGGCATAGTCTCGTACGGCCTGTATTCGGATTTGGCACCCGTGTGCATTCCGTCGCTTCACCAAAAAGTAGACTGCGACGCCAACGCGAATTTTGTCTTCGAAGATGTTACCGCTCTCGCGCCGACGCCGTTCGCCGCTGGTACGAGCATTCCCCTTTAGGTCAATGATCCAGATATCGTTGAACTCTTCTGCAACGATTTTCCTGAAGCCATCATAGGTTCGGCTGTCGATAAACGACGAATTACTTACAAACGCGACAACCCCATTTTCTTCAATCCGATCAGAGGCCCACCTGATAAACCGAGCATACATATCGTAGAGCTTCGTTTTTTGGGCTGTTGAGGCTGCGATGTAGGTTTCCTTGATTCTTTTGTCGATCGCAGGATATTCGCGATTTTTGTTATTTTCATTCTCGTTCAGCTGATTGGCGTTCCACGGTGGATTACCGATAATGACACTAATCTTGCGCTGGTTCTGGCGCTTGATGCGCGCGACGTTCTCTTCGCTTAGCGACCCAAGCAAATCACCAAAATGCTGACCCTTCCCAATGCCATGCGCGCGTAAACCCGCCACGTTGTCTAGGGTGTCCACGAAACAGAGGTTCGGGTATTCTAGGTACTCGCCCGTGATCGCCGCGTAGGTCGCCTCGATGTTCAAATTGGCGACGTAGTAGGGCAGGATCGCCACCTCGTTTGCGTGCAGCTCCTCCCGGTATTTATAGCGCAGCTTGTCCTTTTGGCCGCGGAAGTGTTCCAGCAAATCGACAACGAACGTGCCCGTGCCGGTGGCGGGATCGAGAATCTCCACGTTCTTGTCGATCAGCCGCTTGCCGAAATGCTTCTGGCACAGCCAGTCGGCGCTTTCGATCATGAAGCGCACGATTTCGTTCGGCGTGTACGCCACGCCCAGCCGGTCAGCGGCCTTGCGGTTATAAACCTTGTAGAAATTCTCGTAGATCACCTTTAGGAACTTTTGTTTCTCCTGATGGCTCGGAACGGAAGTGGCCGCGCGCTTGATTGCCGCGTAGTAGGGCTTGAGCCTCTCGACGCTCTCGCGCTTCACGCCGCCCGTGAAGAAGGTTTCCTCCAGCGCATACAATTCCTTCGCCACATTGTTGTTATGGTGGAAGTCGGAATTGTCGAACACCTGATTGAAGATTTCCTCCGTCAGGATGTGCTGGATCAGCATCTCGCGCACATCCGCCGCGGTAACGGAAGGATTGATCGTTTCCTGCGCGTGCTTGAGGAAGCTGATCGCGGCCTGCTTGAACTTCGGGTTGTCGCGTTCTGCCTTATCGATTGTTTCACGCAGGGCTCCGAGCACGGCCGGCAAATCTTCCCGGAACTTCTCGACGGCCTTGCGGAATTCCTGGATGACCTCGGGCTGGAATTTGAAGAATTGCGTGACAAGGCGCTGAATCGCATCCGGATCGTCGACAGCGCAGCGCAGCACCTCACGCTTGTTCTGGATCAGGACGGCGGTCTGGCTATCCTCGAAGATGATGTTGTCCTGCGGATAGCCGCGGCGAAACTTCTTTGCGATCTCCTGGTCGAGATCGTCGTTTGTGTCCTTCGCTTCCCAATACCCATGTCGCAGCCGCAGGCTCTGCTCAACCAGCGCGCCGTCCACATAGCGGCGCTCGCCCATGGGCGTAACGACTTCGTCCTCGGGCACGAACAGCAGGCCTTCGCCACGGCCCCAATCCTTGAGGAGGGTCTTGAACGCCTCGCGCACCACCGATTCCCGCTGCGACCCGGAGACCCGGCGCAGATCGGATAGGTCGTTCAGATACTTCTGGATGAGCAACTGGCTCATCGACGCCCCGGAATCAGCTCATTGACGCAGGTAAACACGCACCCCGGCAGCAGCACAAATGCAGGTTGAGGCGATCAAAAGAGAAAAAGGGCTTGACTGTTCGTTGTTTGTCTGCAACAATGCAGCTGGCGAAATCCGGCGGCCCGGGACTTCGGGCGCGCTTGGCGAAGCACGTTTCCGATACCCCCAACTCAGTTCTCGGAGCGGGGAAGGCGGTGGTGCAATTCATGGGAGGATGGCGTGGAACTGGTGTGTGGCTTGGGTCAGGCGTTCGGAGGGGGCCAAAGCTGCCGGGGGGGGACCCCACCCCCCCTTTTTTGCCATTCGAATGGGAACCCGGCCGGGCGCCACAAGATATAGGCAGATGTGATTGAACTTGTGTGAGGCGTGGGCGAGCACCCAAGAGAGGACAGAGCCGCAGGGGAGCTCCCACCCCTGCTGCGCAGGGGAGGAGCCAAGGGGGTACCCCCCCTCAATTTCTGGAGGTTCGAATGGGAACTCTGGTCCGCCTCGCCGATTCCTGTGAACAAGGTCTTGTAGGTAGCCCTTAGGTGTTGTGCGCATTCTCGTCGCTGCTACGATATGTAGCGTCACAAGAGCGGCAGGAGGCCCCAATGTGGACGGACGAACGGGTGGACCAGTTGAAATCGCTCTGGACGGAGGGGCTGAGCGCGAGCCAGATCGCCCGCGCCCTCGGCGGGGTCACCCGCAATGCCGTCATCGGCAAGGTCCATCGCCTGGGGCTGGCCGGCCGCGCCGCGCCCTCCCGCATCGATCGCCCGCGGCTCCCCTCGGCCCCCCGGCTCTCCTATCGCATCCGCGAGCCCGAGCCGCCGGTGGTGGAGGAGGAGCCCGTCAAGCTCGACGACGGCAGCTTCGTGGACGTGCTGACGATCAACGACCGGATGTGCCGCTGGCCGATCGGCGACCCGAGCGCGGACGAGTTCCACTTCTGCGGCCGCAACCCCAAGCAGGGCTCGCCCTATTGCGAGGCGCACGCCCGCAAGGCGTATCAGCCGCAGCAGGTGCGCGACCGCCGGCGCATGGCGTCGTAGCGCCGCCGACCCCTTATCCTCCCCCGCCTGCGGGGGAGGTGGCGCGAAGCGCCGGAGGGGGGAACAGGCTCCGCAGGCCGGACTCGCTTGCCTCACAGACGCCACGCTCGGTGATGAAGCCGGTGACCAGGCGGGCGGGTGTCACGTCGAACGCGGGATTGGCCCCCGGCGAGCCGGGAGCGGCGATCTCGACCGTGGCCACGCTGCCATCGGGCAGGCGGCCGGTCATCTTGAGCATCTCGTCGGAGGAACGTTCCTCGATGGGGATGTCGCGGCCGCTCGCGAGCGACCAGTCGATGGTGGAGGACGGCAGCGCCACATAGAACGGCACGCCGTTGTCCTTGGCCGCCAGCGCCTTGAGGTAGGTGCCGATCTTGTTGGCGACGTCGCCGTTCGCGGTGACGCGGTCGGTGCCGACGATGCAGAGGTCCACTCGGCCCGACTGCATGTAATGCCCGCCCGCATTGTCCGCGATGATGGTGTGCGGCACGCCGTGGCCGCCGAGTTCGAAGGCGGTCAGCGCCGCGCCCTGGTTGCGCGGCCGCGTCTCGTCCACCCACACATGGGTGGGGATGCCTTCGTCGTGGGCCATATAGATGGGCGCCAGGGCGGTGCCCCAGTCGACGGTGGCGAGCCAGCCGGCGTTGCAGTGGGTGAGGATGTTGAGCGGCGCGCCGTCTTTTTTTTCGGCCGCCTCGCGCAGGATTTTCAGGCCGTGCTCGCCGATGCTACGGCAGGTTTCGACATCTTCGTCGCAGATCGCCGCCGCCTCGCGCCAGGCAATCGCGGCGCGTTCCGACCGCGGGTGATTGCGCAAGCGGTCGCACATCCGCTTCAGCGCCCAGCGCAGATTGACCGCGGTCGGGCGCGTGGCGAGCAGCCGGTCGTGCGCGCGATCCAGCGCCTCGTCGGACGCATCCTCGCGCATGGCCAGCGCGATGCCGTACGCCGCCGTGGCGCCGATCAGCGGCGCCCCGCGGACGATCATCGTGTGGATCGCGCGCGCGCAATCTTCGGCCCTGCGCAAAGTAACGGTCTCGAAGCGGTGCGGCAGCTTCGTCTGGTCGATCGCCTCGACCGCATCGTCGCCAATCGGCCAGATCGTGCGGTAATGTCTGCCGTCGATGTTCATGAGAAGGCCAACGCGCTAGTGCCCCGCGAAGCTGACCAGCGTCCGCACCTCTTTGCCGAGCGCGCGAATTTTGTCGGCGCCGCCAAGTTCGGGCAGGTCGATGACGAACGAGCAGCCGACGACCTTGGCGCCCGCACGCTCCAGCAGCCGGATGGCAGCAAACGCGGTGCCGCCGGTGGCGATCAGGTCGTCGACGATGAGCACGTGATCGCCGGCCGACACTGCATCGCTGTGAATCTCGACGCGGTCCTTGCCGTACTCCAGATCGTAATCCTCGCCGATAACCACGTGCGGCAGCTTGCCTTTCTTGCGTATCGGAATGAAGCCGCGGCAGAGCTGGTGGGCCACTGCGCCGCCGAGAATGAATCCACGCGCCTCGATTCCGGCGACCTTGTCGATCTTCACGCCGGCATAGGGCTGCACCATCTCGTCCACCGCGCGCCGGAACGCCCGCGCGTTGCCGAGCAAGGTCGTGATGTCGCGGAACATGATCCCGGGCTTGGGGTAATCCGGAATGGTTCGGATGACGGATGTAAAATCCATTTGCTCAAACCTTCTTCAGTACACGGCCGGCAACGGCATCGAGTTTTTGGAACAGCTCCGGATCGCGTTTGTCGGGCGCGGTGATGAGCGCCGTATCGAGGACATGCTCGATGCCCAGCGGCGAGGGCGTGCGCTCCGGTCCGAGCTTCGGCGCCACACGCTTAATGAGGCGGCGGGCGTTCTCCGCATTGGCGGTCAGCACCCGGAGGACCTGATCGACGGTGACGTGGTCGTGCTCCTCGTGCCAGCAATCGTAGTCCGTCACCATGGCCACGAGCGCGTACGGCAGCTCGGCTTCGCGGGCGAGTTTGGCTTCCGGCATGGCGGTCATCCCGATCACGCTGCAGCCCCAGGAGCGGTAGAGATGGGATTCCGCCAGGGTGGAGAATTGCGGGCCTTCCATCGCGAGATAGGTGCCGCCTTTGGCGCTGCGAATGCTTTCCTCCCGCGCCGCGTCGTACAGCACATCGGCAAGTCGCGGGCACACCGGATGCGCCATGGAAACATGCGCCACGAACCCGGGCCCAAAGAAGCTTTTCTCGCGGGCATGGGTGCGATCGATGAATTGATCGGCCATCACGAAGGTGCCGGGCGCCAGTTCCTCCTTGAACGAGCCGCAGGCGGAAACCGAAATCACATCGGTGACGCCGGAGCGTTTCAGCGCATCGATATTGGCGCGGTAGTTGATCGACGTGGGCGAATGCACGTGGCCGCGGCCATGGCGCGGCAGGAACACCATGTCCACGCCGGCAAGCCGGCCAAATAGCAGTTCATCGGAAGGCTCGCCCCACGGACTTTCGACCCGCTGCCAGCGCGCATTCTCCAGCCCATCGATGTCATAGACGCCGCTGCCGCCGATGATGCCGAGAACGGTCTTGCTCATGGCGCGCGTTCTAGCACGCGCCGCGCCTCAGTGGATGTCTTTCCACACCCGGCGGTACGACACGTACAGCAGCCCGGAGAACGCGATGAGGAAAAGCATGACGCCGAAGCCGAGGCTCTTGCGCTGCTCCATGGTCGGCTCGGCAGCCCAGGAGAGGAACGTCACGACGTCGTGCGCCATCTGCGGCACGGTTGCCTTGGTGCCGTCGGAATACGTCACCTGGTTGGCCGACAGCGGCGGCGGCATGGAGATGTTCCAGCCGGAGAAATACGGGTTGTAGTATTTGTTCGGCAGCACGGTGAAGCCGACCGGCGGCTTCTGACCGAAGCCGGTGATGATGGAGTACACGTAATCCGAGCCGCCAGCGCGGGCTTTGGTGATGATCGAAAGGTCCGGCGGCAGGGCGCCGGCATTGGCGGTGCGCGCGGCCTGCTCGTTCGGGAACGGCGGCGGGAAATGATCGGCGGGGATGCCGGGCCGCTTCAGCCGGTTGCCCTTCTCGTCGAACAACTCGCCCTTGTCGTTGGGCTCAGCTTCGACCTGGTAACCCGCCGCGATCGCCTTGACTTGGGGATCGGTGAAGAAGCCGTCGCCGCCATTGTCCGACGACAGCGCGTGAAACGAGACGCGGTTGAGGCTGTGACAGGCGGAACAAACTTCCTTGTACACCTGAAATCCGCGCTGCAGCGCTGCGCGGTCATACATTCCGAAGGGCCCTTCGAACGACCAGTCGGGGTGCGTGGGCGACAGCGGACTGGTGTCGAGCGCGGCATGTGCGCTCGCTGCCCCGAGGACCACCCCAAACGTCAGTGTCAACCGGGAGAAGCGCATGCTGGTCCTCACTCGGCGGGCGCGTTGACCTGCTCGACACCGCTGCCGGTGACGGAGGTGGCGATGGTTGCGGGCACAGGCCGCGGCGTTTCGATGAGCCCGAGCAGGGGCAGGATCACCCAAAAGAAGGCGTAATAGTATGCGGTGCCCAGGCGCGCGAACGGCAGCATCGGGATCCCGGTGCCGGGAAACACCGCGTCCGGCCGGTGGGCACCCAGATAGCCGAGCAGCACGCAATCGAGAAGCAGCGCCCAGAAGAATTGCTTCGCCAGGGGCCGGAATCGCATCGAGCGCACTTTCGACGTATCGAGCCACGGCACGAATACCAGCGTAGCCAGGGCGCCGAACAGCACGATGACCCCGATCAGCTTCTGCGGAATCGAGCGCAGCATCGCGTAGAACGGCAGCAGGTACCATTCCGGCACGATCTCCGGCGGCGTCACCAACGGATTGGCGGGCACGTAATTGTCGGGCTCCACCAGCGCGTTCGGCAGATAGAACACGACAATGGCGAACAGGATCACGAACAGACTGAGGTAGAAGAGATCCTTCACCGTGTAGTAGGGATGGAACGGCACCGTGTCCTGCGGCCCTTTCACATCGATGCCGAGCGGATTGTTGTTGCCTGGCACGTGCAGCGCCCAGATGTGCAGCACCACCACACCCGCGATTACGAAGGGCAGCAGGTAATGCAGCGAAAAGAAGCGGTTGAGCGTGGGATCCCCCACCGCAAATCCACCCCACAGCCACTGGGTCACCGCCGTGCCGGTGTGCGGCAGAATCTGGTCGATCGAGGTGAACAGGTTGGTGATGACGGTGGCCGCCCAGAACGACATCTGGCCCCACGGCAGCACGTATCCGAGGAAAGCCGTGGCGATCATCAGCACGTAGATGATGACGCCCAAAATCCACAGCACCTCGCGGGGCGCCTTGTACGAGCCGTAATAGAGCCCGCGGAACATGTGCACGTAGACGGCGAGGAAGAAGAACGAAGCTCCGTTCGAATGCATGTAGCGCAACAACCAACCATAATTGACGTCGCGCATGATGTTTTCGACGGAATCGAACGCCATGCTCGCGTTCGGCACGTAATGCATCGCCAGCACGATGCCGGTGACGATCTGGATGCCGAGCATGAACGTGAGAATGCCGCCGAACGAGTACCAGAAGTTCAGGTTCCTGGGCGTCGGGAACGTCATCATTGTATCGTTCGTGAACCGCAGGATCGGCAGACGCGCGTCGAGCCAGCGGGTGAAGCCCGTCTTCGGAACGTAGGTCGATTGGCCGGCCATATATCGCTCCGTCAGCCGATTTTCACCTTGGTGGGGCTCAGATAGGAGTACGGCGGAATATACATATTCTCGGGCGCCGGGCCTTTCCGGATGCGGCCGGCGGTATCGTATTGCGAGCCATGGCAAGGGCAGAGATAACCGCCGTAATCCCCTTGGTGATCGAGAGGGATGCAGCCCAGATGCGTGCAGATGCCGATCATGATCAGCCATTCGGGCTTGAACATGCGGTCCTGGTCGCTGGCCGGCGCGCTGTCCGGCAGGTTTGCATTGCGCGCTAGCTGATCGGGCAGGCTGGACACCGGAACGGAGCGCGCTTCGGCGATTTCCTTGGCGGTGCGATGCCGTACGAACACCGGCTTGCCGCGCCACATGACCGTGACCTGCTGGCCCTCCTGGACCGGCGACAGGTCGAACTCGATGGAGGACAATGCCAAGACCGATGCTGAAGGGTTCATCTGATCGATCAAGGGCCACGCCAGCAGCGCCAACCCAACTGCCCCAGCAGCCCCCGTCGCAACGTGTATGAAATCGCGGCGTGTCGGCTCGGCCGCTGCGGTGGATGCCACGGATATCACCTTTGGATCAGGCGCTCCGGGAGGCGGAGATACCAGCCGCGCAGCCCCCGGAATTCCTGCGCCGCCGCCGATTTGCGGGCGTAAAATAGTGACTGGACCATAGGGGGTCTCGCGGCACGATGCCGCAGAAATCCTACCGCTTCGAAGCAGCAGCAGACAGCGATCTCTCCGCTCGGCGACTGCTGTTCTCTCATCGCGCGTTGACTGAAGCCGGTGTTTAAAGACATTGCCGAGGCGAAACGGGACCAAAATGGCAGATCCGGCGCGGACCGCACTCTTACGAAGGCTCGGGCGCCGCTATCTGTCCACTCCGTTCTGGACGAAGCTGAGGTACAGGTTCGACCGCAATGTGCACGCGCTTGTGCGCGGACGGGGCCACGAACACCGCGAATATTGTGTTGCCCTTCCGCAAGGCTGGGGTGCCAAAAAGGTCGTCGTCCAGATCGGCGTTCCGCCCATGCCCGGCCACTTGCCGTTCGGGTTTTGCGACCACGCCACCGACCAATCCGGCAACCCAACCCGGACCGTCACCGCGACGACGACGGGTGGGTTTGTCATTTCAGAAGACCTCGCCGAAAGCTGGCGGCCCGTTTTGGTCTCCGGCTATCGAAACCACGCCGTCATTCACGTCAGAGGACTTGGCCACGGCGAGTTTCTGGCGCAGGTCAAGCCGGCAAGCCTCAAAGGCGACCGACGTGTGCCTACTGACCTGCTCGTGGTGAACGATGACGGCCAGGTGATCGCAAGCCACCCCGGCATCGGACCGCGCTGGCACGGCTGTCGCGCCGTGGATTTCGCGCGCGGCACTCTGATGTACGCCGAATACCCCGCCAACAAGGAGGGCAATCGCTCATCCAGCCGGGTCTTCCGCAGCCGCGATCGCGGACGGAGTTGGACCACGGTGTTTGAGCAGGACAGCAAAGCGGTGCGTCATTTCCACTTTCTGCAGGCGCGCCCCGGATCTCCGGGCGAATGGTGGCTCACTTCGGGAGACGAAGGCCCCCAATCGAAAGTCTGGGTCTCGCACGACGACGGCGACAATTGGCATGACATCACGAGCGGTTCGCCCCTCGTCATCGACGGCGTCGAATATCCGCGCAACATCTTCCGCCTGACCGATCTTGTGTGGAGTGGCGACGAGGTCATATGGGGTGCAGACGATTCTCTGCCATGTCTGAAACCGCCGGGAACTCGCGTTTTTCGTGCGCGCGATGTCTCTTTGGCGGTGCCGCACGTCGTGGGCTGCATGAGATGGCCGGTGCGCAGCCTCGTGGACGTCGGCAATTTTCTCATGGTTCTTTCGCAGGGCGCCAATCGCCGGGACGCAACGCCGGAGGAGAGCAAGCCGAGCGTGTTCCTCATGCCAAAGCGCGAGATCGATGGAGGACCGGGCCTCATCCCCCTGTTCGAAATCGACAATTTTGGCGGCAACCCGTGGGCCGGGAAAGGGTTCACCTACTCTCGGGCGAGTCGCGTAGCATTCGACGGCACATTTTTTACGTATCGCGCGCCGTATCAGGCTTTACCGTCGTCGCAACAGATTCTCAGATGGAAGATCTCCTTTGAGTGATCCCGTCATCCCTGCCGGGCGGAATATCGAACCTCGCCGGCGGTGCGCCCGAGCATGGTTCGAAGAGTTGCGCGACCGCATCTGTGCAGAGTTTGAATCGATCGAGCGCGAATATTCGAATGGCCAGCTGTCGGAGCGACCTGCCGGCAAATTCGAACGCGCTGCCTGGCAACGCCCGGACGAGACCGGCCCAGACAGCGGCGGCGGGGTGATGAGCATCATGCGCGGCCGGGTGTTCGAGAAAGTGGGCGTGAACGTCTCCACCGTTTACGGCCGTTTCAGCGCGGAATTCGCCAAGCAGGTGCCAGGCGCCGAAGATGATCCAGGCTTCTGGGCAAGCGGAATTTCGCTGGTCGCGCATATGCAAAATCCCCATGTCCCGGCCGTGCACTTGAACACGCGGCACATCGTGACGCAGAAAAGCTGGTTCGGTGGCGGTTCCGATCTGACGCCCATGGTGCCCAACGAGGAGGACGCCGGGGATTTCCACGCAGCGCTCCAGCGCGCCTGCAACGGCCACGATCCGGGCTACTATCCCCGGTTCAAACAATGGTGCGACGAGTACTTTTTCCTGCCGCACCGCGGGGAAGCGCGGGGCGCCGGCGGGATTTTCTTCGATTACCTGGATTCCGGAGACTGGGAAGCAGATTTTGCCTTCACCCGCGATGTGGGGCTGGCATTCCTCAGCGTTTATCCCCAAATCGTCAGGAGGCGGATGGGCCAGCCTTGGAGCGAGGCCGAGCGGGATCGTCAGCTCGTCCGTCGCGGCCGATATGCGGAGTTCAATTTGCTGTACGACCGAGGCACCCAATTCGGCCTGAGAACAGGGGGCAATGTGGACGCAATTCTCATGAGTCTGCCGCCTCTTGTCCGCTGGCCCTAACTCACCGACGAGGCCTGGCGTTGTTTCACTTCATGTCGCCTGCCCTGGCCGCTCTTCTTCAGGTCATCCTCATCGATATCGTGCTGGCGGGCGACAATGCCGTGGTGATCGGCATGGTCGCCTCGCGCGTCCCGCGGGCAAACCGCCCCAAGGTGATCTTTTGGGCGCTCGTGGCGGCGGTCGTTGCGCGGATCGTTCTCGCGACCGTCACCGCCACGATTCTCGAAATCATCGGGCTGATGTTCGCGGGCGGCATTCTGCTGTTGTGGGTGTCGTGGCGGCTATACCGTGAAATTCGCCATACCGATCAGGAGCGGATCGATTTTCGCGCGATCCGTGACGGCGGCGCTGAAGACGTCGCAGGCGGGCTCACTGTTCGCCGCGCCATCGTGCAGGTTGCCCTCGCGGACCTGTCGATGTCGCTGGACAACGTCCTGGCGGTCGCGGGTGCGGCCATGGATCACGTGTGGGTGCTGACGATCGGGCTTGTCTTGTCCATCGCGCTGATGGGGGTGGCGGCAGCGATGATCGCCAACCTGCTGCAGCGTCACCCGTGGATCAGCTACGCGGGGCTCATTATCGTTCTTTATGTGGCGCTAAGGATGATCTGGATCGGCGCCTGGGACATCTACACAGCGCAACATCAGGCAACGCGCACCAGCAGCGCGGTTGCATCGTCGCTTGTTTTAAACCGGGGATAGCGCGTTCCGTAGGCGTCTCCCGATTCGATTTCGCGCAGTTCTTCACCGAGTTTTTCAAGGCCCAGCGATGTAGCGGCGGTGAACAGCGCTGCCGCATCGTAGCGGCGGTAGTCGCTGATGAGCGCGAGGAAGCTGTCGGTCGCGAGCAGCACCAGCGTACCTTCCGGCGCCGCGGCGGCCTTTGCCGCGACATGATCGGCAGCGCGCGGATCGGGCCCGAAGACCCAGCCGCCCTTCTCTGTGTTCGCGTAGTTGCGGGCGCGGCGGAGCGCATTCAGGTATTCGGGCCGGTTGTGGCCGGCGGCCGGCGAAAGTCCGTGTTTCGCTGCCAGCCGCGCCACGCGCGCCGCCTCCAGTTCGCGCTTGGCCAGCGTGTCGCCGAGGATGGTCACCGGCTCACCGGGGCGCTTTACCAGTGCGGCGCAATCGCCGAACCAAAGTGCTTCAAAACCCGCTTCGCTGGCTGCGATCAGCATCATGGACGCAACCGGCATCTCGTAGATTGCCGCAGGCGCGCGGCGGCGCAGGGCGGTGAAAGATTGCTCCGCCTCTTCCATCGCGTGCCGCACCGCATTGCGGGGCGTATCACCATCATTGATGTGGGCAAGCAGCCGACGCGCGCCGAATTGCGCAAGCCAGGCCGCATCGCTCTTGCCCGGCATGAGTGGCTCGCACAGCGAAGTTGCGCCATCCAGCACAACCGCAGCGGTCTCCAGCACGCCGAACGCGTCATCGTTGGGCTTATCCGGATCGCCCGGAATGGACAGCGAATCGATAAGCTCGAAGCGGATCATCAATAGGCGATTGCTTGCACGACGGCTTTCAAACGCTCTGCGAGCGAAAATTCGTCTTCGGTGAAATCAGAATCGACCCACCACTCTTCGACCTCCGACAGAATCCGGCCGACCAGCGGCCCCTGCACCACGCCTGCCGCCATCACATTGCGGCCGCTGAGCGGAAACACCGGCCGCTGCCACGCATCGGCCATCGCGAGCAGCGCGCGCCATTGGATCGCATTCGATTCCTTCGGGTCTTCCGCCCAGCGCAGCCGCGCACGATCCTGGAAGCGCTGCGCGCCCAGCCGATACAGCAGCTTCCGCACCTCGCGGATCGACAGATACGACACAATCTTCTCGCGCGCGCCGGCGAGATCGGAAAGCCGCTCGCGATCCGCATTGGAGAGTTTCAGGCGCTCGGCAATGCCATCGGCAAGTGCAGGATCGTCCGGCAGCAGCGCTGAAAGGCGCAGCACGGGATTGGGCGCAAAGAAATTGGCGCCGTCGATCTCAACCAGCTTTTCTAGCCGCGTTAGGTTGAGAGCCCCCGGCAAAATCTCGGCGAGAATCCCGCAAGCCGCCATGACGCGCAGCACCGGTGCGGGGTTCTCCGCTTCCAGCAGCCTCAGCAGCTCCTTCTGAATCCGCTCGCCGGAAAGGATAGTCAGCCCGCCTTTCTCCGCAGCCGCCGCGTGCAGCGCGTCGGGATGGAGATCGCCGCGTCCGTACCAGGCGTGAAACCGGAACAGACGCAGGATGCGCAAATAATCTTCGCGAATGCGGGTGACTGCATCGCCCACGAAGCGCACGCGGCCCGCTTCAAGATCGGCCAAGCCACCGAAATAGTCGAGCACTTCGCCATCGGCAGAGGCGTAGAGCGCGTTCATGGTGAAATCGCGCCGCGCCGCGTCTTCCTTCCAGTCGGTGGTGAAGGCAACCGTGGCGCGCCGCCCATCGGTGGTCACGTCGCGCCGCAGGGTGGTGATCTCGAACGGCTTGCCGTGCGCGATCGCGGTCACCGTCCCGTGCTCGATGCCGGTCGGCACCGCACCAAGCCCCGCCTTCTTCAGCCGCCGCGTCACCTCATCCGGCAACAGAGGCGTGGCGATGTCGATGTCCGTGACCGGGCGTTGCATCAGCGCGCTGCGCACCGCGCCGCCAACAAAGCGCGCTTCGCCGCACTCGCGCGTGAGCGCCTCCATCACGGCACGCGTCTCGGGCGCTGTCATCCAGCTCTCGCGCGCCGGATCGAGCCTCATGGCGAGCGATCCTTCTCCACATGCCCCGGCACGATTTTCCCGTTCACCACGTGCGGCGGCACAT
Organism: Alphaproteobacteria bacterium UBA6038; assembly: GCA_002429315.1. GTDB lineage: Bacteria > Pseudomonadota > Alphaproteobacteria > Micropepsales > Micropepsaceae > Rhizomicrobium. The sequence continues at coordinate 9,003 of DIZC01000052.1, read as the reverse complement.
AACGGCCCTGCGTGCTCTCGCCTTCCGTCAGCCCCACGTAAACGAAGCTCGCCACCACCAACGCCAGGCCGCTGACGAACAGCACGGTCCACGGCGTGTCGTGCGTCGGCACAATCGAGCGGGCGCGCGATACCAGCAGATACACGCCGTAGATCGCGAACGGCACCGCGAACAGGAGCGCGCGTAAAGCGAGAATGCGAATCATGACGTCCGCACTCTATCGGCAAAGTTCACCAGAATCCCCGCCGTCGCCCCCCAGATGTGATGTGGACCGTATGCAAAGGCATAGAATTCGCGGCGGCGTCCCTGCCACTCCGCGCTGCGGCGCTCGCGATTTCGTGGGTCCAGCAGGAATGCGAGCGGCACCTCGAAGGCCTCCTCCACTTCGTTGGTGTCCGGCGCCAGCACGAAACCTTCGCGCAACACGCCAACCACCGGCAAAATCGCAAAGCCGGTCCCCGTTTCATAACAATCGAGAAAGCCCGCCACCGTGACGAACTCCGGCGCGATGCCGGTTTCCTCCTGCGTCTCGCGCAAGGCGGTTTCGGTGAGCGAGGGATCGCTTTCATGCAAGCGCCCGCCGGGAAAGCTCACCTGTCCGGCGTGGCGCGACAGATGCGGCGTGCGGCGGGTGAACAGCACCGTGGGTTCTTTGCGCGCGATGATCGGCAGCAGCACGGCTGCGGGCGCAAGCTGTCGCGACCCGCCAGGGCGCATGCTCGGATTGAGATCGTAGTCGCCGCGCGTCGGCGTCAGCGACACATGCGGCGGCTCACGCAACAGCCGCACACGCAAACCGGCGATCTCGCCGCGCGCAATCTCTTCTGCGAGTTCGGACGGAAGGCTCACGGAAATGTCCCGATCGGGAAGAACATGCCCGAACTCCACACACCCAATTCGTCATCGCGCTCTCCCGGCACAGCGATGTCGGCCAGCTGATAGAACACGCTGCGGCTGGCGCGCGCCTCTAACCCGCTCCGCACATGAAGATAAGGCGCTGGCTCACCGGTTCCCGGCGCATTCTCCACCCGAATGCGGTGCTCCGCACCGGCGATCACCTCATCCCCCACATTGGTCGTGAACGCCAACTCCTGCTCGCGTCCGCTCCCGGATACCTCCAGCAGCACGGCCAGAAATGGGACATTCTCCACCTGAATGCGCATCTTCTCGGCCGGGGTGACGAGGTAATACGCATCCGCCTCTTTGCGCAGAATCGTCGAGAACAGCCGCACCAGCTCGCGCCGCCCCACCGGCGTGCCCTGATGAAACCACGTGCCGTCGCGCGCGATGCGGATGTCGATCTCGCCGCAATGCGCCGGGTTCCACTTCTCGACCGGCGGCAGCTTGCGCCCCGCGGCCGTTTCCCGCTGGAGGCTCGCCAATCCCAAAGGCAATTCCGGCATGACTATCCTGTAAACTGGCCCTCACGGGCTTGTGCCCGGGCGCGGCATCGCTTCCGGCCCTTTGCGGTTGCGCCGTTCCCGCCTCAAATGCCAAGAAGGCGGGAGGCTCCCTCCCTACATAAGCGGGAGCCGCCGCCCGCGCCAACCTGGGTGCCGAATGGATGAACTGATGAGCGAGGCCGAAACCATCGACGCCCGCGCCGAAGAGGATGCAGTGGCGCAGGCGCGCGCCGTGGCCGAGCGGTTCGCGCAGGTGCGCGAGGCGGTGGGTCGCGTGATTCTCGGCCAGCGCGAGGTCATCGACCAGACGCTGATCACCTTGCTGGCGGGCGGCCACGGATTGCTGATCGGCGTGCCGGGTCTGGCGAAAACGCGGCTGGTCGAAACGCTCGGCACCGTATTGGGCCTCGACTGGAAGCGCATCCAGTTCACGCCCGATCTCATGCCCGCCGACATCGTCGGCTCCGAAGTGCTGGAGGAAGCCGAGGGCGGCCGCCGCTCCTTCCGGTTCATCCGGGGGCCGGTGTTCACGCAGCTCTTGATGGCCGACGAAATCAACCGCGCCAGTCCGCGTACGCAATCGGCGCTGTTGCAGGCGATGCAGGAGCGCTACGTCACCATCGCCGGCCAGCGCCACGATCTGCCCGCACCCTTCCATGTGCTCGCCACGCAAAACCCGCTGGAGCACGAGGGCACCTATCCGCTGCCCGAAGCGCAGCTCGATCGTTTCCTGTTGCAGATAGACGTCGACTATCCGGACGAAGATGCCGAGCGGCGCATGGTGCTCGCCACAACCTTCGGCGAAGAGCTTCCACCGAATGCGATCTGCGGGCCTGCCGATCTGATCGAAGCGCAGCATCTCGTGCGCCGCTTGCCGGTAGGCGAGAAGGTGGTGGATGCCGTGCTGCGGCTGGTACGCGCGGCGCGCCCCGATCAATCCGGCGACAGGCAGCTGCGCGAACTGATTTCGTGGGGGCCGGGTCCGCGGGCGAGTCAGGCGTTCATGCTCGCAATTCGCGCCAAGGCACTGATCGAAGGCCGCTTTGCGCCATCGGTCGATGATGTGGATGCGCTTGCGCCGCCCGTGCTGCGCCACCGCATGGCACTGAACTTCACCGCGCGCGCCGAAGGCACCACGCTCGCCGATGTCATCAGCCGGCTGTGCAGCACCTATCTCTGACAGGCTCGTTCTTGGATCAGCGCCGCACATGGAATCCTCTGCAGGAGCAGGCGGAGCAGCTTGCGGCTGCGCTGCCGCCGCTGCTGGTGGAAGCCGAGCGGCTCGCTTCGTCCGTCAGCCTCGGTGTGCATGGGCGGCGCAAGGCCGGCATGGGCGAAAGCTTCTGGCAATTTCGCCGCTATGCGCCGGAAGATCCGGCCGCTTCCGTCGACTGGCGGCAATCGGCGAAATCGCAGCACCTGTTCGTGCGCGAGCGCGAGTGGGAAGCAGCCCAGGCGGTCTGGTTCTGGCGCGACGGTTCTCCGACCATGCGGTTCAAATCACAGTTCGCCGAGATCACGAAGATCGATCGCGCTACCGTGCTAGCGCTGGCATTAGGATCGCTTCTGTTGCGCGGCGGCGAGCGCATTGGAATGTTTGGGCGCGCCCGCGCGCCGTCCTCCGGCCGCGCCACCTTACGACGGATGGCGCAGGAGTTGATGGAAACGGAGGACCGCGCGTTGCCGGCCGATGTGCCGGTGAGCCGCAACGCGCAAACCGTGTGGCTGAGCGATTTCCTCTCGCCGCCGGAAGAAATTGAAAGCGTGCTGCGCCGGCTGTCCGGCGCAAGCGCGCTAGGTCATCTCGTGCACATCGTCGATCCCGCGGAAGAGGATTTTCCCTTCGAAGGCCGCACGCTCTTCGAAGCCCTGAGCGGCAGGGACGCCGAACTGTTCGGCCGTGCGGAAGGCGTGCGCGGTGCGTATCGCGAACGGTTTCGCGCCCATGGCGAAGCGGTTGCCACACTCGCACGACGATTCGGCTGGACGTATCTCGCGCACCGCACCGATAAAAACCCCGATCTCGCGATCATCGCGCTTTACGCGGCGATCGGCGGAGAAGCCGCGCAGCGGACGGCATAGATGCTCGCTGGGCTCAGCTTCACCGCGCCATGGATTCTTGCCGGATTGCTGATCCTGCCGGCGATCTGGTGGCTGTTGCGCGTCACGCCGCCGGCGCCGCAGCGCGTGCCGTTCCCGCCCTTGCGGCTGTTGCGCGGATTGATCGCCAGCGAGGAAACGCCGGCGCGCACGCCATGGTGGCTGCTGCTGCTGCGGATGATCGTGGCGGCACTGATCGTGGTCGCACTCGCGGAACCCATTCTCGGCGCAGCGCCCGCGTCGCCGGGTTCGGGGCCGCTGGTGCTGTTCGTCGACAATGGCTGGACGGCGGCGCACGCCTGGGGCGACCGACAGGCCGCAATGTCGGATGCCCTCACCGGCGCTTCCCGCACCGGGCGTGCCGTCGCCATCGTGCCGACCGCGTCGGCCGCGGCCCCAACCATCACCTTGCTGGATGGCGGCAAGGCATTGCGCGCCGCGCGGGACCTTGTGCCTGAGCCGTGGCTGCCGGACCGTGGTCGTGCCGGCGCCGCGCTTGCCAAGACGCATTTCAGTGCCGCGCCGGAAATCCTCTGGCTCAGCGATGGCCTCGACTACGATGACGGCGCGAAAACGGCGCAGACGCTTTCCAGACTCGGCCACCTGACGATCTTCGCCGATCCTGTCGGCAAATTGCCGCTCGCTCTGAAGCCCGAGCGCAACCAGGCCGACGGATTCAACGCGACGATCATCCGTCCCGGCGTTCAGGGCAAACGGCGCGGCGATATTCTGGCACTGGGCAGCCGCAGCGAAGTTCTTGCGACTGCGCCGTTTCATTTTGCGCGCGGCAGCGACACCATCACGGCGAAACTCCGCCTGCCGCTGGAGCTGCGCAACGAAACGCAACGCATCGCGATCGCCAATGACGATTCCGCCGGTGCCGTGTGGCTGCTGGACACGAGCTCGAAGCGCCGTTCGGTGGGGCTCGTTTCCGCCAGCAATCTCGAAAACGAGCAGCCGTTGCTTTCCGACATCTACTACCTCGAGCGGGCGCTCTCGCCTTATGCCGATCTGCACAAGGGCACCGTCGAAGACACATTGGCTCGCAACGTCTCCGTGCTCGTGCTGGCGGACATCGGCCGCATTGCGGGCGCCGACCACGACCGGGTGGCGAAATTCGTCGGCGACGGCGGCGTGCTGGTGCGCTTCGCCGGGGGCCGGATGACGGAAGCGGTGGACGATCTGATCCCGGTGAAGCTGCGCACCGGCGGGCGGTATCTCGGCGGCGCGCTCGCCTGGGCAACGCCGCAACACCTTGCGCCGTTTCCCGATGCGAGTCCGTTTCGTGGCCTCACGGCGCCGCACGACGTCACCGTGTCGCGGCAGGTGTTGGCCGAGCCGTCTGTCGAGCTGGGCGAGCGCACCTGGGCGCGGCTGGTCGACGGCACGCCCCTCGTCACCGCCGCCCCGCGCGGCAAGGGCTGGATCGTTCTGTTCCATGTGACGGCGAGCCCCGCGTGGTCGTCGCTGCCGCTCTCGGGCCTTTATGTGGAGATGCTCCGGCGCATGCTCGATCTGGCGAGCGGCGCGCGCCCCAGCGATCTCGGCACGGATGCCGATGCGGTGTTCCCGCCGCTCACCACGCTCGATGGTTTCGGCCGCTTGCAGAAGCCGCCGGCCGATGTGCTGCCGGTCAAGGGCGCGCAGCTGAAGCGCATCAAACCGTCGCCGGCGCACCCGCCGGGGCTTTACGGCGCGGAAGGCAGCGCGGTCGCCATCAATGCGGTGGACGCAAACACCACGCTTACGCCGCTCGGCGATATCGGCGCGCCGGTCCGCGCCTACAGCGGCACCGCAGCGGTCGCCTTGCAGGCGCCCTTGCTGGCGCTCGCGCTGCTGTTGTTGCTGGCCGATGTGCTGATCTCGCTGTGGCTGCGCGGCTATCTCGCCAATGCGCGGCGCTGGATTGCGTTCGGCACGACCGCGTTATTGCTCGGCGTGGTCATGACACCGATCCAATATGCGCGTGCGGACGATTCCTTCAACATGCAGGCCGCGCTCGACACGCGGCTGGCTTACGTCATCACCGGCGTGCCGGACGTGGATGCGATGAGCAAGGCGGGCCTCACCGGCCTTGGCCTCTATCTCAAGGCGCGCACCTCCTACGATCCCAAGGAGCCGATGGGCGTGAACATCGAGAGGGACGAGCTCGCGTTCTTTCCGCTGCTCTACTGGCCAATGGATCCGCGCGAGCGAGATCTTTCGCCCAAGGCGCTCGCCAAAATCAACGATTACATGCGCAGCGGCGGCACTATCCTGTTCGACACCCGCGATCTGTCGCTGGGGGCGACGCGGGGCGCCAATTCGCCGGGCCAGCAAACCTTGCGCCGCCTGATCGGCAAGCTCGATTTGCCGCCGCTGCAGCCGGTGCCGTCCGATCACGTGCTGACGAAATCGTTCTACCTGCTGCAGGATTTTCCTGGCCGCTGGGACGGCGGCAAGGTTTGGGTGGAAGCCTTGCCGCCGCCCGATCCCGACGCCGGGCCGTCGCCCGCTCGCGGCGGCGACAGCGTGTCGCCGGTCATCATCGGCGGCAACGACTGGGCCGCGGCCTGGGCGGTGGATGCCACCGGGCAGCCTATTGCGGAAGTCGAAGGCGGCGATCAGCAGCGCGAAATGGCGGTGCGCTTCGGCGTCAATGTCGTGATGTACGCGCTGACCGGCAACTACAAAACCGATCAGGTGCACGTGCCCGCGCTGCTCGAACGCATGGGGCAACATTGACGTGCACTACGCGATCGACTTTGCGCCGCATGTCCCGCTTGCGCTGCTTTGGGTTCTGATCGCCGCCGCGATTGGCCTGATCGTGCTCTCGTTCGTGTTGCGCGCGCCCGGCGCCTGGGGGCGCGGGCTTGCGCTGGCGGTGGTGCTGCTCGCGCTTGCCAATCCCCTGATCGTGCACGAGATGCGCGAAGGCCTGCCCGACGTGGTGGCGCTCATCGTCGATCATTCGCAGAGCATGGATGTGCGCGGGCGCAGAGCTCAGGCGGATGCCGCGGCCGCCGAAATCCGCAAAACATTGGCGGCAGACAAATCGCTGGAAGTGCGCCGCGCCGAAATCACCACGCGGCCGGGCGAAGACACCGGCACGCAACTGTTCACCACACTGCAAAGCGCGCTGGCGTCGGCGCCCCCGGACCGCGTGGCCGGCGCCATCGCCATCACCGACGGTGAAGTGCACGACGTCCCAACGAACGGCAAGCGCGCGCTGAACGCGCCACTGCAGGTGTTGATCGCGGGCCACCACGACGAGCGCGATCGCAAGCTTACCATCTCGGCCGCCTCGCGCTTCGCCATCGTCGGGCAGGATGCCGACATCACCCTGCGGGCGGACGATTTCGGCACCCCGCCGGGCGGCGCAGCCGACATCAGCCTGCGCGTGGATGGCGTCAACGCCGGCACTCGCATCGTGCCCACCGGCCGCAGCACCATCATTCACGTGCCGATCACCCACGCCGGCGAGAACGTTATCGAGGTGGAAGCTCGCCCCGGCCGCGCAGAGCTCACGCTACAGAACAACCGCGCCGTCATTCCCGTGACCGGCGTGCGCGACCGCCTGCGCGTGCTGCTGGTCTCCGGCGAGCCGCATGCCGGCGAGCGGGTCTGGCGCTCGCTGCTGAAGGCCGATCCTTCCGTCGACCTCGTGCACTTCACCATCCTGCGCCCCCCGGACAAGCAGGACGCCACGCCGATCACCGAGCTGTCGCTGATCGCGTTCCCCACGCGCGAGCTGTTCGTGGAAAAGCTCGACCAGTTCGATCTGGTGATCTTCGACCGCTGCAATACCGGCGGGGGGCTGTCGCTCATTCCGCTCGCCTATTTCGAGAACATTGCGCGCTATGTGGAAGACGGCGGCGCGCTGCTGATCGCATCCGGACCGGAATTCGCCGACCAGCTCAGCATCTATCGCACGCCGCTCGCCGCGGTGTTGCCGGCACAGCCCACCGGCGAAGTCATCGCGCAGCCCTTCAAGCCGATGGTGACGGACGCAGGGCTGGCACATCCGGTGACGCGCGACCTGCCCGGCGCCAATGCCAACGGTAAGCCGCCAAGCTGGGGCCGCTGGTTCCGACTCGTTGGCACCGCGAAGGTCGCGGGCGAAACCGTGATGGCCGGTCCCGACAATCGGCCCCTGCTGGTATTGGATCGCGTCGGCAAGGGGCGGGTCGCGGAATTTCTGTCCGACCAGGAATGGCTGTGGGCGCGCGGCTTCGAAGGCGGCGGGCCGCAGGCCGAATTGCTGCGCCGCCTTGCGCACTGGCTGATGAAGGAGCCGGAGCTGGAGGAAGAGCGATTGTCGGCTGCCATCGTCAACGGCCGGATCGCCATCGAACGCCACACCATGGCGCCGCAGGCGAAGGCGGTGACGCTGACTTATCCATCGGGCCGCAAGGTCACGATCAATCTCAACAAGATCGAGCCGGGGCTGTGGCGCGCCACCGCCAACGCCACCGAACTCGGGCTCTATCGTCTCACCGACGGTACATTGAATGCGGTGACCGCGGCCGGTCCGCTAAACCCAAAGGAAGTCGCCGACATGCGCGCCACCGATGCCATCCTCAAAGCACCGGCGGAAGCGACCGGCGGCTCGGTGCATTGGCTGGCCGATGGCGGCGTGCCGGACATCCGCCGGGTCAACCCCAGCGCCACCGCTTTCGGCGATCACTGGATCGGCCTGCGCCGGAATGGCGCCTATCGGGTTACCAGCGTCGAGCAGACCGCGCTGCTGCCGCCCTGGCTCGCGCTGATTCTGCTGATCGGCACGCTCCTCTTCGCCTGGCGGCTCGAAGGGCGCTAGCGAATTTTGAGCTCCGATAAGACAGATTCCGAGCGGCCACCGAACGTCATCACCCAACTCGTCCAGTGATCCAATTGGATCGCCCGCGCACCGCCGGCCAGTTGTTTTCGAATTTTTTTCACGCGGAGGGCGCGGAGCGGTCAATCGCTTCATCGAAAAAAAACGTCGTGGCCGGGCTTGTCCCGGCCATCCATGCCCGCCGTTTCTGGCTGAGGTCATGGGTGGCCGCCACAAGGGCGGCCATGACGATGATTGATGATCCCGCTCCCGCCTTCCTGTCCTCCGCGTCCTCCGCGTGAATCCGATTTTCGAATTGGGGGTCGATTCAGACGCAATTCGAGCGGCTATCGAATCCTGGCCCATTTTTCAGGGTTCGATTTTCAGCCCGTTTTTCCGTGTTCGTCGCGTTGGCCTACGGGCATCGCACATGCGCTGCGTCTCGCCGCGAAGCGAGGGCACACGCTTTTTCCGCGATGGAGGGAGTCGGCTCCCCGAATCCGTTTCGCCGGTCGGCCGGAGCGAGCTCCGGCGGAGGGGAAACAGATCGAGGCGCGGGATTCACGCGCGCGCGGTTCACCCCGCGCGGGGACGCAGAAGGGACATCGCTGTCCTCCTCAGTTCGAAGAATTTATTTTTCGGGAGTTCGAAGAATTTATTTTTCAGGGCTAGCTGGACGGTCGCGCCAGGCAACAAAAAAGCCCG
>DIZC01000102.1:62272-79746 GCA_002429315.1 Alphaproteobacteria bacterium UBA6038 | reverse complement strand
GCTCGACAGGCTCTGATCCGGCAGATCGGGGTCTTCGTAGCCGCCGCCGCGCTGCCGGGGCGCTGCTGCCGGCGTCGGCACGGTCGTCGTCAGCTTGACGGCGACCACCTTGTGGTGCCGCGTGACCGTCACGGTCGCCCGCTCGACGGCGAGCTTGTAGATGCGGTCCGCGATCGGCAGGTCGCGGTATTGGTTGAGCCAGCCGACCAGCTCGTCGATGCTCGCCTGACCCGAATACACCGACAGGTAATGCTCGGCCTGGGCGTAGCCGACGAGGGAGCGGTCCGTCAGCTGGGCGACCTGCGCCTGGGCATCGGCGAAATTGCCGTTGCGCTCGTCCTGGAAGATCTGGCGGTAGCGCTGTGTGTCCTCGGGCGAGAGCACGCCAACCGGCGCGCTGGAACTTTGTGCGAGGACAGGGGTTACGGATAGCGCGGCAGCAGCCGCAAGAAGGATCGAACGCAGACGGGCCACCCAGCCTCTCCTGTCTGATTGCGGTTTTTTTGCGTCACGGCAGAGTAGCCCATCGTGGGTTAACCTGCAAGCCCGTGATTCTCCTCAATTTTATTCATCACGGAAAGAAGATCGCGCCAGGCGAGTTTTTTGTGCGCCGGCTGCCGCAGAAGATAGGCGGGGTGCAGCGTCGGCATCACCGGGATCATTCGGCCGGCCACATGGTATTGCTGCCATTTGCCGCGGGTCTGCATGATGCCTTCGGATTTGCCGAGCACATGGCGCACCGCCACGCCTCCCAGCAGCACGATCAGCTCGGGCGCGTGCAGCTCGATGTGGCGGCGCATGAACGGGATGCATTTGGCGACTTCAGTGGCTTCCGGATTGCGGTTGTCCGGCGGCCGCCAGGGCAGGACGTTGATGATGTAGGCGGTGGTGCGGTCGAGCCCGATGGCAGCCAGCATCTTGTCGAGCAGCTTGCCGGCCTTGCCCACGAACGGCAGCCCGGTCTTGTCCTCCTCGTAGCCGGGCGCCTCGCCGATGAACAGAATCGGGGCATCCGGGTTGCCGTCGGCGAAGACGGTCGTGGTGGCGAACCGCTTCAGTTCGCAGCCTTCGAACGCTTCCAGCGCCGTTTTGAGTTCGGGCAGCGAATTGCAGGCGCGCGCGATCTCCATCGCCCGGCCGATGTGGTCGTTGTCGCTGGCGTGGGGGTTGAGCACGGAGGTGGGTTTTACGCTCTCCTTTGCAGCTCGCGATTCCTTCCAACCCTCCCCTTGAGGGTTGAGGCCGCGAATAGTGGCCGAACTTGAAAACGCCGCAGGCGTTTTCGGGGAGGGGTCATTCCTCGCTGTCTGTGGCATTGACCCCTCCCCGAAATTCGCTTCGCTGCGCGCCGCGAATTTCGACCCTCCCTCAAGGGGAGGGTTGGGGGACGGTGCTGCCTTCGCCTGAAACCGGTTGACCGGCGTCTCGCCGACAGCCTCATCCGCCCCGGCCTCCACCAGCCAAGCGAGGGCTGCCAGTGCTGAATCTGAATCTGTCGCCATACCTGAGGCTTCTAACCTTGCGCGTTGACCCCGTAAAACCGCGCCGCCATAACCGCCAACAGGATAGCGGGCGCCAAGGTATGGCCGAGGAAATCCAACGCGAGAGCATGGAGTATGACGTGGTCGTCGTCGGCGCGGGACCGGCGGGACTGGCGGCGGCGATCCGGCTCAAGCAGCTGGCGGCCGAAGCGGGGCGCGAGGTCAGCGTCTGCGTGCTGGAGAAGGGATCGGAAGTCGGCGCCCACATCCTGTCAGGCGCGGTGATCGATCCGATCGGCATCGACGCGCTCATCCCCGACTGGCGCGAGAAGTGTGCGCCGATCGACACGCCGGTCACCGCGGACCGCTTCTATTTCCTGGGACCCGCGGGCGCCCTGCGCATCCCTAATTTCATCATGCCACCGCTGATGAGCAATCACGGCAATTACATCGTTAGTTTAAGCAACCTCTGTAAGTGGCTGGCAAGCCAGGCAGAATCGCTTGGCGTGGAAATCTATCCGGGCTTCCCGGCAGCCGACGTCGTGTACGGCGAAAAGAGCGAGATCCGCGGCGTGGTCACCGGCGATCTCGGCGTGGCCCGCGACGGGCACCACAAGGACTCCTACACGCCCGGCATGAACCTGCTCGGCAAGTACACCTTCTTCGCCGAAGGCGCCCGGGGTTCCCTGTCCAAAATCCTCATCAACCGATTGGGACTGCACCAGAATCGCGAGCCGCAGAAATACGGCATCGGGCTGAAGGAGCTGTGGGAGCTGAAGCCGGAGAACCACCACCGCGGGCTGGTGATGCACACCATGGGATGGCCGCTGGACAACGCCACCGGCGGCGGGCTCTTCATGTATCATTTCGGCGAGAATCTGTGCGCCTTGGGCTTCGTCGTTCACCTGAATTATCAGAACCCATACCTGTCGCCGTTCGATGAACTGCAGCGCGTCAAGCTGCATCCACGCATTCGCGCCTTTCTCGAAGGCGGCAAGCGCGTCGGTTATGGCGCGCGCGCGATCACCGAAGGCGGTCTCCAATCGGTGCCGAAGCTCGCGTTCCCCGGCGGGGTGCTGATCGGCTGCGCGGCGGGATTTGTGAACCTGCCGCGCATCAAGGGCAGCCACAACGCCATCCTCACCGGCATGATGGCGGCGGAGGCGGCGTTCAAGGCGCTCAGCGAAGGCCGCGCCAACGACGAACTGACGGAATACGAACGGGCTTACGAGCGCTCACCCGTGTACCGCGATCTGAAGCGAGTGCGGAACGTGAAGCCGCTGTGGTCGAAACTCGGCACTGTGGCCGGCGTGGTGGCCGGCGGCTTCGACATGTGGTGTAACCAGCTGTTCGGTCTCAGCCTGTTCGGCACCTTGCCCCACGGTAAAGCAGATTTCGAAACGCTGAAACCAGCCGCCGAAAGCAAGGCCATCGCCTATCCAAAGCCGGATGGGGTGCTCACCTTCGACAAACCTTCGTCCGTGTTTCTCTCTAACACCAACCACGAAGAGGACCAGCCGGTTCACCTGGTTTTGAAGGATCCCTCCATCCCAATCCGCGTCAATCTGCCGAAATACGCCGAACCGGCGCAGCGCTATTGTCCGGCCCTGGTGTATGAAGTGGTCGAGAAGCCGTCGGGCCCCCGCTTCCAGATCAATGCGCAGAACTGCGTCCACTGCAAAACCTGCGACATCAAGGATCCGGAACAGAACATCGTGTGGGTGCCGCCGGAAGGCGGCGGCGGACCGAATTACGTGAACATGTGAGGTCAGCGTTGCGTCGATACGGGGTCCTTTTTTCTGTCAGCGGCATGATGCTGCTCGCCGCCTGCGCCGGGCAAACCGATACCATGACGGCGACGGCCGCGACGCCGGCGGACGTTTCGGACGCCAACGCCTACGGCAGCTATCTCGCCGCCCGGATTGCCGCGAGCGATCACGACATGCCGCAAGCTGCGAAGCTTTACCGGCAAAGCCTTGCGACGGATCCGAACAATCCCGATCTGCTCAGCCGGGCGCTTCTGTATACCGCCGGCGCCGGCAATGTGGACGAAGCGGCGAGGCTTGCCGAGCGGGTGGTTGAAACCGCGCCCGACGATCGGGTGGCGCGGCTTGCGCTGGCGGTGGCGGCCATCAAGCGGCACGATTTCGCGGAAGCGCGCGCGCAGATCGGCAAGTCTGCCAAAGGTCCGTTCACCGCCTTGACGCTCTCGCTGCTGGACGCGTGGGCGGCACAAGGCGCGGGCAATACCGACGCTGCGCTGGCCTCGCTCAAGGATGTCACGACCGAAGGCGGCACCTCGGCGCTCAATGCCTATCACCGGGCATTGATTCTCGATCTCGCCGGCCGCAACAGCGACGCCGATGTCGCTTATCGTGAGGCGCTGGCGCTGGCACCCGGCAGCCCACGCATGGTGGAGGGCTATGGCCGGTTTCTCGAGCGCACCAACCGCGCCGCGGATGCGCGCGCCTTCTATGCCAAATATGCGGACGATTCCGCACTGGCGCCCATCGTGGAGACGGCCAATGTGCGCCTGCAGGCGGGACGGATTCCGGATCGACTGGTGTCGCGGCCGGAAGACGGTGCTGCGGAATCCCTGTTCGGGATCGCAGCATCGCTGAGCGACGAGGCGAGCGCCGATGTGGCGATCCTCTATTTGCGGTTTGCGCTTTATCTTTCGCCCGATTTCGATCTTGCCAAGATCGTGCTGGCGGACCGCTTCGAGGCGCTGAAGAAGTACCAGGACGCCATTAGCGTCTATCGCAGCATCGCAGCCAGTTCGCCGTACCATTTTGCGGCGGCGGTCCAGATCGCGATCGACGAGGGCCGGCTGGACCAGAACGACAAGGCGATTGCCGACCTGACGGCGCTGACGCGCGAGCGGCCGAGCGATCTCACCGCGTGGACGGCGCTGGGCGATGCGTATCGTTCGACGGAAAAATATGCGCAGGCCGCCGACGCCTACGATCACGCGGTGAAGCTGGTCACGCCGGTGACGACGAAGGACTGGCCGCTCTATTACGCGCGCGGCGTTGCCGAGGAGCGCTCGCACAATTGGAGTGCCGCCGAACAGGATCTGCAGCAGGCGCTGAAGCTCAGCCCCGATCAGCCGCAGGTGCTGAACTATCTCGGCTACAGCTGGGTGGACCAGGGCCGCAACCTATCGGAGGCCGTCGCCATGCTGGAGAAGGCGCGCGCGCTGAGCCCGTATGACGGCTACATCGTGGACAGCGTCGGTTGGGCGTATTTCCGGCTGGGCCGGTATCAGGACTCCGCCAAGACGCTGGAGCAGGCGGTGCTGCTGGTCCCAGGCGATCCCACCATCAACGAGCATCTCGGCGATGCCTATTGGATGGTCGGCCGCAAGCTGGATGCCCGTTTCCAGTGGAGCCATGCACTTGCTTTCGGCGCCGACGAGAAGGCGAAGGCGGCGCTGCAGCAGAAGCTGCAGTCCGGGCTTACTCCGGCCACGGTCGCGCATAGCTGAGATGATCCGCGAATTCGCGCCGGCCAAGGTCAACCTCTTCCTGCATGTCGGGTCCAGGCGCGCCGACGGTTACCACGAACTCGAAAGTCTGGTGGTGTTCGCCAGCGCCGGTGACGAGCTGACGTTCGAGGAGGCCGATGACCTCTCCTTTCAGGTGAGCGGACCCTTTGCTTCATCGTTGGCGGGCGAAACGGAAAATCTGGTGCTGCGCGCCGCGCGCAAATTCGCTGAGTTCGCGCAGGTCGAGCCGCGGGTGCGGATTGCGCTCACCAAGAACCTGCCGATCGCCTCGGGAATTGGCGGGGGATCGAGCGACGCCGCGGCGACGCTACGCGGTCTGTCTCGCCTGTGGCCCGGACGCACGAACCTGCAGGCCTTGTGGAACCTCGGACACGACCTCGGCTCGGACGTTCCGGTGTGCGTCCTGCCCGGATGCTGGTGGATGACGGGCCGGGGCGAGCAGTTCGCGAGCATCGGCCAGGTCGGGACGCTCGACGCCGTGCTGGTCCATGGCGGGGGTCCCCTCTCCACCCGCGCGGTCTTCGAAGGTTTGGGGGAGCGCACAGGCGTGGGCCGCATACCAAAGCCGCAGCGCTTTGCGACGATCGCCGGGCTGGCCGATTACTTGCGGGCCGCGCGAAACGATCTTGAGCCGCCGGCGCGCGCGCTCTGTTCCGCCGTGGGAGAAGAATTGGAGGCGCTTGCCGGGACCAAGGCGCTCGTGGCGCGGATGTCCGGTAGCGGTGCCACCTGCTTTGGCCTTTATTCCGATGCTGCCAGCGCGCAGATGGCGGCAGAGACCATTGCTCGCGATCATCCGAGCTGGTGGGTTGTCCCCACCAAGCTGAATTTCGGACGCAAATGGGAGTTTCAGTAACCGCGGCCGACGCAGAATTCAGCGACGGCCATCAGAGCATCGCGGATCTCGTGCGACGGCACCGCGGCGAGCGCCGTCATCGCCTGGTCGGCATAGCGGCGGGCCAGCGCCCCGGTTTCCTCGATGGCGCCGGTTTCATCGACGTAGGCGATGGCGCGCTTCAAATCGCCTTCGTGCTGCGCGCCGTCCTCGATCGTGCGGCGCCAGAACTCCTGTGCCACCTGATCGGCGCGTTCGAACGCGACGATCACCGGCAGGGTTACCTTGGCTTCCCGGAAATCGTCGCCGATGGACTTGCCCATCTGTGCCTGGCGGCCGGAATAATCGAGGGCGTCGTCGATCAGCTGGAACGAGATGCCCAACGCGTGGCCATAGGCGCGCATCGCGGCGATGAAATCCTCGGTGCCTCCCGCAATCATGGCGCCGGTTTCCGCTGCGGCCGCGAACAGGGCGGCGGTCTTCGCGGTGATGACGCGCAGATAGTGATCGCGCGAGGTCGCGAGATTGTTGGCGGAGCGCAGTTGGAGCACTTCGCCTTCGGCGATCACGGCGGACGCGCTGGCCAGCACGTCGAGAACGGCGACGTCGCCGGCCTGCACCATCAGCTGAAAGGCGCGGCTGAACAGGTAATCGCCGACCAGGACGCTGGATTTGTTGCCCCACACGACATTGGCGGCGATCTTGCCGCGCCGAAGCGCGCTCACATCGACCACGTCGTCGTGCAATAGCGTCGCGGTATGGATGAACTCGACGGCGGCGGCGAGCTTCACATGATGACTGCCGCGATAGCCGTTCAGGCGGGCAGCCGCGATGGTCAGCAGCGGGCGCAATCGCTTGCCGCCGGAATCCACCAGATGACGGGCGAGATCGGGGATCAGCGGAACCGCGCTGCCGAGCCGCTCGTGAATGACCCGGTCGACCGCCGCCATGTCGGGCGCGACGAGCCCGTGGAGCCAATCGATCGGTCTCTGCCGGTCCAGGATTCGTGCTTCGGCGGTTTGCATGCGGGCTCTTCTTGCCGGGGACCCGGCCTCTTGCGACATTAGTGGGCTGCCGCGGTGGGTCAAGCCGCGTTCCGCCGCGGGTTCCCGGGTGACGGCCATGCGCGAAATCCTCAAGACAAACAATCCCGTAGAGCTGAATTTTGCCGAAGCGGTGCTGAAGAATGCCGGCATCAAAACGGTGGAGTTCGACACGCATATGAGCATCATGGATGGCAGCATGGTGATCATCCCGCGCCGGCTGATGGTGGCGGATGCGGATGAGGCGCGGGCCCAGTTGCTGCTGCGCGAGGCGCTGTCATCGCGGTCCGAGTGGACGTGACGGAGTTTACCGAAGACGGGTTCCTTAATGGACGCGTCCGCGTCCGTCAGCCAGTGCTTGGCTTTCGCTCCGGACTGGACGCGGTGATGCTGGCTGCGGCTGTTCCGGCGCGCGCTGGCGATACCGTGCTGGAACTCGGGGCAGGGGCGGGGGCCGCGAGCCTCTGCCTCGCTGCGCGGGTTGCCGGCTGCAGCATCACCGGCGTGGAACAGGACGGTGCGCTGGTTGCGCTTGCCAACGCCAATGCCGCGGCGAACGGAATGGACGCGCGCGTGCGCTTTGTCGAAGCCGACGTGCTGAAACTGCCGCGGGCGCTGCGCGCCGATTTCGATCACGTGTTCTGCAACCCGCCATTTCATGGCGGTGGGGGGGAAGCATCGCCGAATACCGAACGTTCGCGGGCGCTTCACGAGGCAGGCGGTCTGTCCCGTTGGCTCGCGGTGGGGGTAAAGCGCACGACAGCGAAGGGGACGTTCACTGTCGTCCTTCGCGCCGACCGGTTGAGCGAGGCGCTCGATGCGCTGTCGCGCACCGGTGTGAGCGTTCTTCCGCTCTGGCCGAAGGCAGGCGTCGCTGCCAAGCGCGTCATCATCCAACTGGACCGAGGCAAGCGCGCGCCCTTCGCGCTGCTCCCGGGCCTTGTGCTGCATCACAAAACCGGAGGTTACACGCCGGAAGCGGATGCGATCCTTCGCTGCGGTGAAGCGGTTTCCGTCAAGCCGCTGACACCTCTATCACGGTAAAACCCTCCTTGCGCGCAGCCCCGGCGAGGCGCTCGTCGAGCGTCACCACTTCGAGCGACACGGGGCGACCTTCCGAGGCCGCAAAGGCTGCGGCAAGCTGCAACGCGTCCGCCGCGCGTAAGGGATGCACACGCAAAAATCGAATGGCCGTCTCGCGCAGGACCTCGCTGGGCTCGATCTCGTGCCAGCCGCTCGCGAGTTGCCCCAATCTCTCGAAAGCCTGCTTTGCGCCGGTCGTGTCGAGCGACTCTTCCCGTATGCGTCGCGCCAGCGCGGAGACGCATTCGGTTTCGGACGCCCACCACACGATGAGTTCGGCGTCCTGCGCTGCCAACATGCTCAGCGGCTGTGTCGCCTGTTCCGCCACCAGGAGCGGCACAAGGGCGGAGGAATCCCAGAATTTCATCGCCCGTTCCGGCGCTCTTCCAAAAGCGCCTGAACGGCAGATGTCCCTTTTTTCAGGCGCGGCAGCTTCGCGGCGAAGAATCCTGGTGCGAGTGCTTTGCGCCGCTGCCGAACCAAGCCAGCGCGCACCAGACGCGCAAGCCGACCGTCGTCTGCACTTTCTCCTCCGACAACGGGCTCCAGCCGCGCGACGGGCCGTCCGCGATCGACGATCAGGACCGGCGAGCCCCCCGCCAGACCGTCGATCAATAGGCTGAGGTTGTTCTTTGCTTCGGTGATGCTGGCCTTTTTCACCAAGCTATTATAGCTCAAACGAGCATGCTATTCAAGCGCCTTTGGCCCTCGGGCGCCGTCCGGCGCGGATGAAATTGTAGTTGTCGCCGACTTTTGGCGCGCGGGAGAGGTAATATGGCTGTTTCGAGATGGACATGCGCGGCGGCTGTCGCGCTGGTGTTGCAGCTATGCGGGACCAGCACTTTTGCCGCGGAGCGTACGGTTGTCGTGACGTTGTTCGATGGCTTTGCGCCGGCCATGGCCGATTCGACGAAGACACCCAATCTCGATCGGATCAAAAAGGAGGGCGCGTGGTCGCGGCATCTGGTGCCGGCGTTCCCGACGCTTTCGATGACCAACCACACGACCTTCGCCACCGGATGCTGGCCGGAGCACCACGGCATCCTCTCCAACATCTTCTACGATCCGAAGCGCGGCCGCTTCGGCGAGACGATGAATGTCGCCGATGCCGATTGGAGAACGGGATGCGAGTCCATGTGGGAAGCCGCCGAGCGGCAGAATGTTCGTGCCGCCGTATTCAACTGGGTGGGCCGCTGGTCGGCGACGCGCGGCAAACGCGCCACCTACGCCAATCCCATTGTGGCCTGGAAGGACGCGCCGTCCGACGATTGGGTGCTGCAGCAGGGTCTCAAGATGCTGGCGGACAGTGGCCCCGCTCATCCCCGCCTGATCGCGCTCTACTTCCACGGGCCGGACGATCTGGCGCACTGGCACGGCACGCTTTCGCCGGAAGCGTTGGCCGCCGTGCGCAAGGCCGATGCCGCCGTGGGCAAGCTGATGGCGGCCATTGGCAAGCTGCCGAAGTGGCGTGAGGGCACGCTGATCGTCGGCACCGATCACGGCATGATGGATGTGGGGCCGCTGGTGAATGTCGGGCGGTTGATGAATGCCTACGACATCCATGCCCGGCAGGCGACGGACGGCGCAACTGCGTTCCTGTATCTCGACAAGGGCGAGAGCGCCGACCGCGTCGCCGGTGCGCTGGCCGCGCACAAATCGGAGTTCGATGTTTACAAGAAGGGGCACTTTCCTGCGTTTGCGCATCTCGGCAGCGGGCCGCGGGCGCCGGACCTCCTGCTGCTGACGCATCCGCCTTACTGGATCGTCGGACCGGAGGTGATGCCGCGCTGGGCGGAGATGCTTGGGGTGAATCACATGTGGCCGGCGGCGTTCACGCCGTTCGCCGGCGGGCTGAAAGCGACGCACGGTTACGATCCGCACATCGTGCAGATGCACGGCATCTTCTACGCCTGGGGCGCCGGTGTGGCGCACGGCAGGCAGATTCCGCGGCTCGACATGATCGACATCCATCCGACCGTAATGGCACTGCTCGGCCTCAAGCCCGGCCAGCCCGTGGACGGCAAGACCGTGGCTGCGCTGTTTGCGCCTGGCGAAGATCAGCGGCCGTAGACGAGCAGGCGGAAGCTCCCCGGCGCCATCTTGTAGGGCGGGTGCTGGCCGGGAGCGGGAGTGAGATCCGCAGTCACCGTGAAGATGCGGTGCGACGCGGGATCGATCTCGATGGTGCGGGCGCCGAATTGCGTCGGCACGTTCTCCACTAGCCGGTATTTGTCCGGCGCGGTCTCGCGGATGACGGTCAGCTTGCCCTCGCCATCCGGGATGAACACCTCGCGGCGCGCCGGATCGAACGCTGCGCCATCCGATCGCTTGCCGGTGGGCACGGTGGCCACGACCTTGCCGTTGCGGATGTCGACCGCTGCCATCATCTCATTGCCGCAGGCGGCGAACAGCACGCGATGGATTTTGTCGATCGCAAGCCCCGAGGGTTCGGTACAGGGCGCCAGCGGCCAGCGTTTCGTCACGTCCATGGTCTTCGTATCGATCTCGACAATTTCCGACGTGTCTTCGAGGTTGTCGTAGACGTGACCGCGGCCGTCGGCGACGGCGAACTCCGGCTTGCCGCCGAGCGGAACGGTGCCGTCCACCGTGCCGGAGGCCACGTCGATCGCCGTAGCGTTCTTGCCGCCGGCGTTGAGCGTGAAGACGCGGCGGGAAACCGGATCGTACACCATGCCGTCGGGCCGCGAGCCGACCTTGATCGTGCCGGTGACCGCGAGCGTCTTCGGATCGAACACGGCGACCGCGTCCGCGCCGCCCTGCGTCACGAAGCCCTTGCCGAGCGTGCCGGCGATCGCCACCTGGTGCACGCCATTCAGGCCAGCAATATCACCCAAAACGGCATAGCCTCGGCTGTCCACCACGACGACATGATCGCCGTGGGTGATGAAGAGGCGATGGCCGGCGGGATCGAGGGTGAGCGCATCCCAAAACGTGTCGCCCCCCAGCGTGACGCTTTTGAGCAGATGGTAGCCGGACGACGCGTGCGCCGTGCCGATAAGCGCGAACGTGACTGCGCAGGCAAGCAGAGTCGGTTTCTTCATCTGATGTCCTCGCGACGGGCGCGGCTTGTTCCGAAGGCGGGCGGATTGTAGCGTCCGCCCCCTCTTTTGAAACCGGCAGATTCAGTGGCCAAAGCGCACACGTTCCAGGACCTCATCCTCACGCTGCAGAATTTCTGGGCGCAGCAGGGCTGTCTGATTCTGCAGCCCTACGATGTGGAGATGGGCGCAGGGACCTTTCATCCCGCCACCACCTTGCGCTCGCTGGGGCCGCGGCCGTGGCGCGCAGCTTACGTGCAGCCGTCGCGGCGGCCGAAGGACGGGCGCTACGGCGAGAATCCCAATCGGCTGCAGCACTATTATCAGTTCCAGGTGATCCTGAAGCCCGCGCCGGACGACGTGCAGGAGATGTATCTGAAAAGCGTGCGTGCCATCGGCCTCGATCCCAAACTGCACGACATCCGCTTCGTGGAGGACGATTGGGAAAGTCCGACACTCGGAGCCTGGGGGCTCGGCTGGGAAGTGTGGTGCGACGGGATGGAGATCACCCAGTTCACCTATTTCCAGCAGGTGGGCGGCATCGATTGCGATCCGGTGAGCGCGGAAATCACCTACGGGCTCGAGCGGCTTGCCATGTATGTGCAGGGCGTGGAGTTCGTCTACGACCTCGCGTTCAACAAGCAGCCGGACGGACGCATCGTTCGCTACGGGGAAGTGTTCCACCAGAACGAGATCGAGCAGTCGGCGTACAATTTCGAGCGCGCCGACACCGAGATCCTGTTCCAGCATTTCAAGGACGCCGAGAAGCAGTGCCAGGAGCTGCTGACGGGCGTGAGGCTGGCGCTGCCGGCTTACGATCAGTGCATCAAGGCAAGCCATTGCTTTAACTTGTTGGATGCGCGCGGCGTGATTTCGGTGACGGAACGCGCGGCGTACATCGCGCGGGTGCGCGCGCTCGCCAAGGCCTGCTGCGACGCGTGGCTTGAGTCTCCGCAGGGTGCCTATCAGCCGAGGTTTAGGTGATGGGGCGGGCGGCGTTTCATACGTTCACCCTCTCCCCCTTCAGGGGGAGAGGGCAAGGTGAGGGGGTGTGCAAGGCGGTGGCCTTCGCCCTTGATGCACACTCTCCATGCCATTCTCCGCGGTTCCTGAATCAGTGCGTGTTGCGGCGCCCCCTCACCCCGACCGTCTCCCCCGGTTCCGGGGGAGAGGGAGTATTTTTCCGTGGCGCTGCCAATGCCTGACCTTCTGCTCGAACTGTTCTCCGAAGAAATCCCGGCGCGGATGCAAGGCGGCGCGGCGAAGGATTTGGAGCGGCTGGTCGTCGGCGGGCTGTCGGATCGCGGATTGCTGTTCGAAGGGGCGAAAGCGTTTGCCGGACCGCGGCGGCTGACGCTGGCGATTGCCGGATTGCCGGCCAAGCAGCCGGACGTGAAGGAAGAACTGAAGGGACCAAAGGTCGATGCGCCGCAAGCAGCGCTCGATGGGTTCTTGCGCAAGACGAGCCTCGCCAAAGAGCAGCTCAGGGTCGAGAAAACGCCGAAGGGCGACGTCTACATCGGCGTCATCGCGCGCAAGGGCAGGGCGACGGCGGAGGTGCTGTCGGAAATTCTGCCCAACACGTTCGCCAAACTGCCGTGGCCGAAATCGATGCGTTTTCCCGGCAGCGACGTGCGGTGGGTGCGGCCGCTGCACGCCATCGTCTGCACCTTCGATGGCGAAGTCGTGCCGCTCGAATTCGCCGGCGTGACCAGCGGGAATATCACGTACGGCCACCGTTTCCTTTCGAAAGGTTCGATCGAAGTGCGCCGCTTCGAGGACTACGAAGAAAAACTGCGGCATGCGCACGTCATCCTCGATGCGGCCGAGCGCAAGGAGATCATCGTCCATGATGCGCGGAACAAAGCGTTCGCGCAGCGGCTGGAGCTGGTCGAGGATGCCGGGTTGCTGGAGGAAGTGGCCGGTCTCGCGGAATGGCCGGTTGTGCTGATCGGCAGCATCGAAGACGAATTCATGGCGCTGCCGCCGGAAATCCTGCAGACCTCCATGCGCGCGCATCAGAAATACTTCGCGCTGAAGGAGTTGCGGGACGAGAAGCTGGCCAACCGTTTCGTCGTCGTCGCAAACATGCTTGCGGAGGACGGCGGCAAGGAGATCGTCGCCGGCAACGAGCGGGTGCTGCGCGCGCGGCTTTCCGACGCCAAATTCTTCTGGGAGCAGGACCGCAAGCGCACCTTGGAATCGCGCGTCGACGATCTCAAGAACATGGTCTTTCACGCAAAGCTCGGCACGCAATACGAGCGCGTCGAGCGAATTGAAGCGCTGGCCGGCGAGATTGCCGAGAAGATCGGCGCGGATGTGGAGAAAGCCAAACGCGCGGCGCGGTTGTGCAAAGCCGACCTAACGACCGGGGTCCTTGGCGAGTTTCCCGAGCTACAAGGCGTGATGGGCCGCTACTACGCGCTGCATGACGGCAAAGATGCCGATGTCGCCGATGCCATCCGCGATCACTACAAACCGCTCGGCCCCAACGACGCCGTCCCCACGAACAAAGTCTCAATCGCCGTCGCACTGGCGGACAAGTTGGATCAGATCGTGGGGTTTTTCGCGTTGCGCGAACGTCCAACCGGCTCGGGTGATCCTTACGCTCTTCGCAGAGCGGCACTGGGTCTTCTGAGGATATTTCTTGCCAATAGTGCGCGGCTTAGATTGAAGCAACTAGCAACGAAGCTGATTTATCGTCCGGGAGGGCTCACTTCATCACACGGGTTCGAGTTGCGGAACGGAAAGATTATTTGGTCATCAGAAATCTTTTTCAATGACTTCCCAATAGAACGAATTGAGGAGGTGGCAGCGAGTGAAGACGGGACTCTCTCGCGTCGACGAAGCGAGGAACACCTTCGTTTGCATGTTGAGGAGCTGTTAGGCGGAATTGTTGGATTTGTTGCCGACCGCCTGAAGGTTGCGTTACGAGAGAAGGGGACGCGGCACGATTTGATCGATGCGGTGTTCAGCCTGGGCAATGAAGACGATCTGGTGCGGCTGGTAGCGCGGGTAGAGGCGCTGCAGGCGTTCCTTAAGACCGACGACGGTGCCAATCTGCTGGTCGCTTACCGCCGCGCCGCGAACATCCTGCGCGACGAAGAAAAGCGCGACAAAACCAGCTACGACGGCGAGCCTGAGACCGGACTCGAAGCCATGCCGCTTCTTGAAGAGCGTAAGTTGGCTGCCCTGTTCGAAGACGTTCGGCCGCTAGTCGAACAGGACATCAAGGCTGAACGATTTGTGGATGCGATGCATCAGATGGCGCGGCTGCGCAAGCCGGTGGATGCCTTCTTCGACAAGGTGACGGTGAACGACAAAAACCCGGAGCTGCGCAAGAACCGGCTGCTGCTCCTCTCGCGGCTGCGCGCCACGCTGCATCTGGTGGCCGATTTTTCGAAGATAGAAGGGTAATTCCCGGCCTCCCGATTGTCATGGCCCGCGAATGCGGGCCACCCAGTAGCGCGCGTCCGCGCGCGAAAAGAGTCACTGGGCCGCGGACGCGGCCCGGCTGTGTGGCCCGGACAAGCCGGGCTATGACATTTTGTTGTGGAAGTTGTGGAAGCGCCGCCAGCGGCCGCCGTACTCACACGGCAAGCTCCCCCCACTGCACCGGCTCAACGCGCCGCACGATCACGCCCCAGCCGATCGCGCCAATCAGCGAAACCGCGCCGGCAACCAGGAAGGCATCGGCAAACGATCCCGTGCGGTCCACCACGAATCCGGTGATGAGCGGCGCCACAATCCCTGCACAGTTGGCGAACGCATTCTGCAAACCCACCCAGCGCGCTGCAACCGCCGGCCCGGCGAGCGTTTGCGAAATCGACCACAGCGACGTGCTGATGCAACCGCTGACGAGGCCGAACATGAACAGGCAACCGATAACAACGGTCTGGCTTCCCACCGCGACGCCGGCAAAGCAGATCGCAATCACGAGGTGCGGAATAACGCAGCCTGCCTTCCGGACCGTGTTGATGGAGGCGCCCCATGCTATCCAGCGATCCGCGAGCCAGCCGCTGACAATCGAGCTGGTGCCGGCGGTGCAGTAGATCATCGCGCCAAGCTCCGACATCTGCACGATGCTGAAGCCGCGCTCCTTCACCAGATACAGCGGCAGCCATGAGAGGATGAAGTAGAGCCCGTAGTTCGATGCGAAGTGACCCACCATCGCGCCCCACATGTTCCGCATCGAAAGCAGCTTGAAGAAGGAGGGCGGGGGGGCCTCGTCATGCGCGCGGATTTCGGCGGGCATACCTTTGGCGTTCAGCAGCCACGGCCAAAGCCATAGCAAGGCCGCGATACCGAAGATCACGAACATCGCGCGCCAGCCGAACTGGACGATCATGAGGCCGCCCAGAAGCGTTCCGACGGCCGGGCCGAACGAGACTCCGGCGACAACGAAACCGTTGGCGAATCCAAGCGATGCGGGCGGCACATGCCGCGCCAGCAATTTCGACATGCAGGGAAAGGCGGCGCTTTCGCCCAGCCCCAGCACAAGACGCAAGGCCAGGAACGCGCCGAACCCGCCGGCGAATCCGGTGAGCGCGGTCGCCGCAGACCAGACGGCAAAACCCAACGCCAGCGCCCGATAGGGGTTCAGCCGGTCCGCCAGCCACCCGGCGAGGAGTTGCGCCGGCGTGTAGATCCAGAAGAAGGCGGAGGTCATCACACCGATCTGAAAATTGTTCAGCCGGAACTCGTCCTTGATGAGCGGCGCTGCGGTCGCCAGATTGCCGCGGTCGATGTAGTTGATGAAGATCGCTGCGGCGAGCAGCGCGACCAAAGCCGCCGCGCCGTTTCCACGGCGCGCTAGCGCAACCTCTGCAACCGCCATCTTGCCCCGCCCCACTCGCTCCCGGTGGCACTATGGCGCAATTGGGCGTGGGGTACCAACGACGCTTCTGGCGGGGTTTTGAAGATGAGGGATAAGGCACGGCGCTAAGTTGCCATTGGCCGCGGGGTGCGGGCCACTCACTAGCGCACGTCCGCGCGCGAAGAGAGTCACTGGGGCGCAGACGCGCCCCGGCTGGGTGGCCCGGTCAAGCCGGGCCATGACAGTCTTGTTGCTGTGGTTACGCCGCCTGCTCTGTCGTGGGGTCGATCATCTTTTTTACTTCCGTGACTTTCGTCGCCGGGAAGCCGCTGATTTCCGCATGCTTGTGGATCAGCGATTCGTCCTTCGCCAGGTAGACGCAGAAGGTCTTGTTGTCGGCCACGTAGCTTTCCACCCACTGGATGTCGGGGCCAAGCTCGCGCAACACCTTGTTGGATTGCGCCGCGGCGCCGCGCAACTGATCGCGCTCGAAGCTGCCGACGGCGGGAATGTCGCGTTCGATGATGAACCTGCGCAATGCCATGATGATCCTCCAGTGGTGAGGGCCCGAGGTAAGCCGAGCTTACGCGGCTCGCAAGGGGCTAACTATTCCCTCGGAGCAGATGCGTGAAAAACGCAACCCACAAAGACATGAGAACGAAATTGCTGGTCGCGAAGAGGGCGAGCCGGTGCATCACATTGTTGTAGGTGAGGTGCACCAGGCTGTGCAGCGCGCGCACGGCCACATAGGCCCAGGCGAGCACTAATGTCAGCATCGAAACCGTGGGGCTCGTCACGTAATTCAGCACGCACACCACATAGAACAACATCGGCAGCTCGAGCAGGTTCATGTAGTTGCGGTTGGGAATGGAGACCTCGCCCGGCACGCGCGGGGACTCGCCGTAGCGGAAATCCTCCGCACCCACCTGTCCGGCGAACGCGGCGCGGAAGCGGCGGATGGGAATGAAAATCAGCGCGACAAACGTAAGCAGCGCGAGGGCGCCCATCGGCAGCAGAATCGCTTCGTGCGGCACGGCAATCTCCTTCAAGGCAGGAGAGAACCATAGCACGGCAGCCTGCCACCGGTTGAAGCCTTGGAACGAAACAGGTAAAGCACCGCCCGCCGGTTTCGGGGCGTAGCGCAGTCTGGTAGCGCATCTGCTTTGGGAGCAGAGGGTCGCGTGTTCAAATCACGCCGCCCCGACCATCCGCCAAAGGGAGTGAGCCCAATGCGCGCGCGTATTTATCAGCCGCCCAGGAATGCGATGCAGTCCGGCCGCGGCAACACGCATCAATGGGTGCTGGAATACGAGCCCGGTTCGGCGACCCGCCCCGATCCGCTGATGGGCTGGGCGAGCACGGAGGACACCCTCAGCCAGGTGCAGCTCGAATTCGAGACGAAAGAGCAGGCGGTCGCTTACGCCGAGCAGCAAGGCATCGATTATCAGGTCTTCGAGCCGGCGCCCACAGCGCTCAAGCCCAAATCCTACGCCGACAATTTCCGCTATGATCGCAAGGTGCCCTGGACGCATTAGGGCCCCGTAGCTCAATGGATAGAGCAACAGCCTTCTAAGCTGCTGGTTGCAGGTTCGATTCCTGCCGGGGCCGCCAATGCCATCAAAGCGTTAGAGTTGTTTTGGAATGAACGT
>DIZC01000102.1:32345-62194 GCA_002429315.1 Alphaproteobacteria bacterium UBA6038 | reverse complement strand
GTTCTTGGGTGGCCGGGACAAGCCCGGCCATGACGGGATTTGCAGTGATTCAGGCTAAACTGAAACAGCTCCAGCCGATGATAGTAAGCTGAAAAACTTGCAACCTTTGCAGGGCCGCGGTCACGACTTGAGGATTCTAAGTTCAATCCTGGCGCCGCAACGACAATGAGATCCGCCTTTGCGCTTTGGCGTTCTCGTGCTGTTCAACAGCCTATCCGAGGCCCTTCGGATGTGCGCTCTTCAGCGCCCGCCATTTTTCGCAAATCGAGCGATGATGCGGCGCAAACCGGGTTCGCTCACCCGTGCCAGTGCGTCTTCAACTGAGCACCAGCGGGCTTGCCGAACCGACTTTTCCGGCCAGCTCCGACGCTGGCGTCGGACACGCATGGCAAAGACTTCGACTCGGCAAGGCAATGCCGCTCCCGACTTGCGGCGCTTCTCATAGTGGAACGCCCCAAGCGGCCGGGACGACACGTCTCCGGTTACGCCCGCCTCCTCCGCCGCCTCATGGGCGGCGCACTCGGCGGGAGCCAGTCTCGCGACCGGCCAGCCTTTCGGCACGATCCAGCGCCGCGTCGTCAGTGTTGTGACCAGGAGAATTTGCAGATCGTCCTTCGTACGGCGCCAGGGAAGCGCCGCGTACTGCACGGTTGGGGCTTTGAACGCACCTCGACTCACACACACAACTCCGGTTCCGGCCATTCAGCCGAACAGCCTCGCCAACTCGTAAAACAAGGCCCCCATCAGCCCCGCCGCAGGCATTGTGATAACCCAGGCGACAACGATCTGTTGCGCCACGTTCCATCGGACGGCTGAAGTCCGCCGCGCCGCGCCCACGCCGACGATAGCGCCCGTAATGGTGTGGGTGGTGGAAACCGGAATCCCAAGCCAGGTCGCCAGAAACAAGGTGATCGATCCCGCTGTTTCCGCGCACACGCCCTGTACCGGCGTGAGCCGCGTGATTCGCGATCCCATGGTACGCACAATTCGCCAGCCACCCAACAAGGTGCCGAGCGCCATGGCGCCGTTGCAGCCCACCACCACCCAGAGCGGTACGTGAAAGCTGCCCGAAAGCCGGCCGTGGGCATAGAGCAGGGCGGCAATGATACCCATGGTCTTCTGCGCGTCATTTCCGCCGTGGCCGAGCGAGTAGAGCGAGGCGGAGAGGAATTGGACCTTGCGGAAAATGCCGTCCATCCGCGCTGGCGGTACCCGCACGAACGACCAGGAGACGATCAGCACCAGCAGGAGCGCGATAACCATGCCGGTGAGCGGCGAGAGCACAATGGCGGCGGCCGTCTTGCCGAGCCCGCTCCACACGATGGCGCCGAACCCCACATGGGCCACCCCGGAGCCCACCAGCGCGCCGATCAGCGCGTGCGAACTGGAGGAGGGGATTCCGAGATAACCGGTGATCACCTGCCAGCAGATCGCGCCCATCAGCGCGCCGAAGATGACCTGGTCGGAAATGGCTTTCGCCGAAACGATGCCGCGGCCGATGGTGTTCGCCACGTGCAGGCCGAACACCAGGAACGCGACGAAGTTGAAGAAGGCTGCCCAGGCAACCGCGTAGCGCGGCGACAGCACGCGGGTGGATACAATGGTCGCAATGGAATTTGCGGCATCGTTGCGCCCGTTGAGGAAATCGAACGCGAGCGCGACAGCGATAAGGCCGAAGAGTACCAGCAACATCGTCACATGTGTTCGATGACGAGGCCGCTGATGCGGTTGGCCACGTCCTCGAAGCGATCCATCACTTTTTCGAGGTGGTCGTAGATCTCGACGCCTATGATGTATTGCATCGCGTTGCCTTCACGATGCTGCTGAAACAGAGATTTAATGCCTGTATCGTTGAGCGTATCGGCATCGTCTTCCAGCCGGATGATGGCTTCGGTGATCGCGTTCAGCCGGACGGCGTTTTCCCGCAAAGAGCTGAGCAGACTAACGGCTTCCAGCGTCAGCTTCGCCGCCTGGACGATGCGGTCACCCATCTCCGCCATTTCCGGTTCAAGCTGCGCCACCTCGAACAGCAGAACAGCCTTGGCGGTTTTCTGCATCTGGTCGATGGTATCATCGAGGGCGTTGATAAGGTCCTTGATGTCGCTTCGGTCGAATGGCGTGATGAAGGTGCGGCGCACGAGCAGCAGCACGTCCCGGGCAATGACGTCGGCTTCGGATTCCAACGCAATCACTCTGCGGGCGGCTTCGCTCACCCCCGGACCGCCGTGAAGCAACTCTCGCAGGGCTTGCGCCCCTTGCGTTAACGTCTTGGCGTGCCGGTTGTACAACTCGAAGAAGCGGTCCTCGCGTGGCATGAGGGCCTGAAACCAGCTGAGCATGCGCACCTTTCGGGAGAAAACGGGACGGGGCGAATAGAGAGCGAAATTGCGGCCGCTTGCAAGAGAGCGGGGGTGGCATTCGCCGTAACCGCCGCGCGGATAAGCCGGACGTAACCGCGCAAAGACGACCGCCTAAACCATCCGCGCCGCGATGAAGTCGTTCGTCCAGCGTCTGGCGGCCTGCAATGGGCGGATGCGCGCGGCCCCCGCAGGTGAGCACGATGTCATCCATGTTCGGCTTTGAGCTTCTTGCGATCGATCTTGTCGCGATCGTTGCGCGGCAAGTCCGTCTCGACAAACACGATCCAATGGGGTGCCTTGTACCGGGCAAGGCCCGCCTTGGCGAAGGCGATGAGTTCGGCCTCAAGGTCCGCCGATGCAGATGACCGAGTCTTCAGCGAAACGAGTCCGAGCGGCTTTTCGAGTCCGTGCTCGTCCTTGCGTCCGATCACGCAGCATTCGCGCACCGCCGGATGCTGCATGAGACGGTTCTCCACCTCCATCGGGCTCACATAAATGCCGCCGCTTTTCAACAAGTCGTCGCCCCGCCCTTCGTAATACCAGTAGCCGTCGGCGTCCTGCCGGAACTTGTCGCCGCTGACGATCCACCCGCCACGGAGATGCTCCTTCGATTTTTCGTAATCGCAATGATAGTAGAGGGCCGCAGAATCTCCCTTGAGCCACAGAGTGCCGACATCGCCCTGGGCAGCCGGGTTGCCGTCGTCGTCGACCAGCTTTGCTTCGTATCCTGGCACGAGCTTGCCGAGACTGCCCGGGCGTATGTCGCCGGGGCGATTGCTGATATAGATATGAAAGCTCTCTGCGCTCCCGATTCCATCGATGATGGGAACGCCAAACGTCGCGTGCCACCGTTCGTGCAGTTCGCGCGGCAGCGCCTCGCCGGCGCTCCACATGAAGCGCAAGCTGGAGATGTCGGTCCGATGGTCTTCCGGCGTTCGCAGCATCTTGTTGATCAGAGTCGGAACGCTGGTGAACACCGTGGCCTTATGGCGCGCGATCGTTCGGAAAAGCAGCTCGGGAGTCTGCTGTTCGCGAAACAGGACCGTCGATGCGCCGACCGCAAGCGGAAACATCAGATTGGTGCCGGTGGCGTAGCCGAAGAACAGCCTTGCGCCTGACACCGTCACGTCGGACTCGCGGATCCCGATGAAGGTCTTGGCGTACACTTCCGTGTTGAACGCAAAATGGGCGTGGCTGTGTACGGCGCCTTTGCTGCGCCCCGTCGTGCCACTGGTGAAGAGCCACACCGCCGGATCGTCCCGGTGGGTCGGCCACGGGTCCGCTCGCCGCTTCTGCGCGCTCCAGGCAGCAAAGGCTGCGTGGTGTGCTGCGTCTGACCCGACAACGATGACATTGCTATGGTTGCGCCCGCAGTGCCGCGACGATTTCAGGGCCTTCGAGAACTCGAGCACGCTCCGCTCGTCCAGGAACGCGAACTGGGGTTTGATGTAGGCGAGGTAATATTCATAGTCGGATGCCGGAAGCAGCGGATTGATCTGGGTCACGACCGCGCCCGCCTTGAGTGCGCCAAACCAGGCATAGGCGAACTCGGGACGATCCTGCATGCAGATGAGCACGCGCTGCTCGGGCAACAGACCGTCGGCGACAAGGTTCGTCGCGACCCGCATCACCATGTCCGCCAGCGCTCGATAGCTCACGCGCTTACCCTCGAAGTGGATGGCGGTCTTCTCCGCGCGGCCGGCCTTGAGGTTCGCGAACACGAAATAGTCCGCCATGTTGAACTGTTCGGGAAAACGCGGCGGACGAAAATCCATGGATCGGTTCACCCCACCGGTCCGCCGGCGATCGGCAGTGCGATGCCGCTAACGGCCGCGGCCTCATTCGAGCATAGCCACAGAACAGCCGCCGCAACTTCATGCGGGGCGATCAGGTGGCCCTGTGGATTGGTGGTCAGCAGTGTCGCCAGCGCCTCTTCCTCAGTGCGGCCCGTCGCCGAACTGATCTTTTGCACGGCGGAGGCGACAATGGCGGTGTCGGTGTAGCCCGGGCATACGGCGTTGACGGTGATGCCGGCGGTTGCGACCTCAAGGGCAAGGGCTTTCGTGAGGCCGACGAGCGCGTGCTTGGAGGCAACATAGGCGCTGACAAAGCCAAATCCCGTAAGGCCTGCGGTGCTGGCGATGTTGACGATCCGGCCCCAGCCGCTCGCCCGCATCGCCGGGAGTGCCGCGCGGATGCAGTGGACCGCGCCCATCAGGTTTAGATCGAGGGCTTCGCGCCAGGATTGCAGCGAAAGCCGTTCAAACGGCGCCGACGTGACACCGCCGGCGTTGTTGACAAGCAACTGCACGCGGCCGGATGTCGCTGCGGCTGCCTCGATCGCGGTTTCGACGGCACCAGCGTCGGTTACATCGACGCGCTGGGTGTGCAGACCGGGGAGCGCGGCTGCTGCAGCTGAGAGCCGTTCCGCGTTTCGGCCGGCGATCGTTACCTGACAGCCGGTGCCGGACAGAGCGGTTGCGATCGCAAGCCCGATCCCGCTTCCTCCGCCGGTAATGAAGGCGTGCCTGCCCGGCTGGCCCACGCTATTGTCTCCTTGCGACGCAGGGTAAACTACGCTTCGCCGCGTGGGCAACGATTCCGTTTACGTTTTGCACGAAGAAGACGAGAGATGAACCCCCGAACCTTCACGCCAAGCCATTTCCAGTGGTCGTTCTCGGATGGGCTTGCGACGATTACCCTGAATCGGCCCGAACGCAAGAATCCCCTCACATTCGATTCGTACGCGGAATTGCGCGACACCTTCCGCGCGCTTGTCTATGCGCAGGACGTGAAGGCGATCGTCATGCGCGGCACCGGCGGGAATTTCTGCTCGGGTGGCGATGTCCATGACATCATCGGACCGCTCGTCGAGATGGAGATGACCGAGCTGCTCGCCTTTACCCGCATGACCGGCGATCTGGTAACGGCGATGCGCGGCTGCCCTCAACCAATCATTGCCGCCGTCAACGGGGTCTGCACCGGAGCAGGCGCCATTATTGCGATGGCGTCCGATATTCGAATTGCCGCCGAGAATGCGAAGACGGCTTTTCTCTTCAACCGGGTCGGGCTTGCCGGGTGCGATATGGGCGCCTGCGCGATGCTGCCGCGCATCATCGGCCATGGCCGCGCGAGCGAGCTCCTGCTCTACGGACGAACCATGAGCGCCGACGAGGGCGAGCGCTGGGGATTCTTCAACCGGGTCGTCCCGATCGATGAGCTGGACACCGAAGCAAGACAGTGGGCGGTGACGCTGGTGAACGGGCCGTGCTTTGCGAACAGTATGACCAAGACGCAGCTCAATCAGGAATGGAGCATGAGTCTGGAGACCGCGATTGAAGCGGAAGCCCAGGCCCAGGCCATCTGCATGCAGACGAAGGATTTCAGGCGCGCTTACGAGGCCTTCGTTGCCAAGCGCAAACCTGTCTTCGAGGGCAATTGAGGAATCGACATGCGCATTTTGCAGCCGGAAAACTGGGTTCGTCCCCGTGGATACGCCAACGGAATCGAGGCCGAAGGTAAAATGATCTTCGTCGCCGGTCAGATCGGCTGGAACGAGAATGGCGAATTCAAGGAGCACGCGCTCGCTGGCCAATTCCGGCAGGCACTACAGAATGTTCTCACGGTTCTTCGGGAGGCCACCGCTGGACCGGAGCATATCGCGCGCATGACCTTGTTCGTGACGAGCCGCGAAGAATATGTCGCGGCGCGTCCCGAGCTGGGGGCAGCCTGGAAGGAGTTGATGGGCCGAAACTTTCCCGCCATGGCGGTCGTTGTCGTGACCGGCTTTGTCGAACTGGAGGCCAAGGTGGAAATCGAAGCCACGGCGGTTGTACCGCGCTGATGCCTGTCGAATCTCCCAGATGAAGATCGCGATCGTCGGCGGGGGATCGGGCGGCCTGTACTTCGCGCTATTGACAAAAAAGGCGCGGCCCCACTGGCACATCGAAGTCCACGAGCAGAACCGCGCCGACGACACGTTCGGATTTGGGGTCGTTTTCTCCGAGGAGACGCTGCAGGAGTTCCTTGGCAGGGATGCCGAGTCCTATGCCGCGATCCAGAGTCTGTTCGCGTACTGGGATGACATCGTCATTCACTACCGCGGCGCGGAAATCCGCTGCGGCGGGAACGGCTTTGCCGGCTGTTCACGATTGGCGTTGCTCGACAGCCTGCAGCGTCGCTGCGCCGACCTGGGCGTCGCGCTTCATTTCGAGAGCCCGGTCGCCGACCTTTCACGGTTCGCGGACTTCGACGTAATCGTCGCCGCCGACGGGATCAACAGCCGCGTCCGGGAGACGTTCAAGGATCACTTCAAACCGGCGTTTCAGCATAAGGCCAACAAGTTCACATGGCTGGGCTCGACGCGCCCGCTCGACGCCTTCACCTTTTTCTTCAAGCAGACCGAGCATGGGCTCATTTGCGCCCACACCTATCAATACGAACATCGCCATTCGACCTGGGTCATCGAAATGAGCCCGTTCACGTGGAACGCGTACGGGTTCGAGTCGCTGAACGAGCGCGACAGCGCGGACCTCCTCGAACAGATCTTTGCCGAGGAGCTCCAAGGCCATCCGCTTATCACCAACCGATCGCTGTGGCGCAGCTTCCCGCGAATCTTCTGCGATCGATGGTGGCACGACAACATCGTCCTCCTGGGGGACGCGAAGGCGACCGCACATTTTTCCATCGGCTCCGGCACCAAGCTGGCGATGGAGTCCGCCATTGCGTTGTCCGATGCCCTGATTGCGCACGGCGAATCCTCGATCGACGAGGCCTTCCGCGCCTATGACAGCGCGCGCCGCACGGACGTGCAGGTCACCCAGCACAATGCCGATGTGAGCCTCGCCTGGTTCGAGCACATGGAACGCTCGAACGACATGAAGCCCATGCAGTTTGCCATGGTGGTGATGTGCCGCGCCAAGAGCATTACCTGGGACAATTTGCTCATGCGGGACGCGTCCTTCGTCCGCGCGTTCGAGGACGAGTGGTACGAAACGCACTTCGAGGAAACCGGCTTCGATTGCCGGCAGACACGACCTACGCCGATGTTCACCCCGATCAGGCTGCGCGACATGACGCTTGCCAACCGCGTGGTGGTTTCCCCCATGGCGCAATACTCCGCCGTCGACGGCGTCCCCAACGACTGGCACTACACCAACTATACCTCCCGCGCGATGGGCGGTGCGGCGCTCCTCTATGTCGAGATGACCTGTCCGGCTCCCGACGCGCGCATTTCACCGGGCTGCACCGGGCTGTGGAATGACGAGCAAGAGCATGCCTGGAAGCGCATCGTGGATTTCGCGCACGCCTATTCCGACACCAAGCTCTGCATGCAACTCGGCCATGCTGGCCGCAAAGGCTCGACGCAGCTCGGGTGGGAAGTGCCTGACCATCCGCTGGCCGAGGCGGACGACAATTGGCCGGTCTATTCGGCATCGCCGATTCCCTACCTGCCGGGCATTAGCCCCGTGCCCGCCGAACTCGACCGCTCCGCCATGGACCGGATCAAGGCCGAGTTCGTACAGGCAGCGGGCCGCGCGGCGCGTGCCGGCTTCGACATGATCGAGCTTCATTGCGCGCACGGTTATCTGTTTGCGAGCTTTCTTTCGCCACTGACCAACCAGCGCACGGACCGATATGGCGGCCCGATCGCAAATCGCATCCGGTATCCGCTTGAGGTATTCGAGGCGATGCGGGCGGTCTGGCCGGCGGAGAAACCGATGTCGGTGCGCATCTCGGCCAGCGACTGGTTCCCAGGCGGCATCACCGAAGCAGACGTGCTAGCCGTCGTTCGCCTGTTCGAACAGGCAGGATGCGATTTGATCAGCACCTCATCGGGACAAACTGTTCCCGAGCAGAAGCCGCGCTATGGCCGCATGTACCAGGTGGAATTTGCGGAAGCGATCCGCAACGTCACGCGCATCAAGACGATGGCGGTTGGCGCCATCACCGAGGCGGCCCAGGTCAACACGATCATAGCCTGCCGTCGCGCCGATCTTGTGGCGCTTGCCCGGCCGCATCTCTTAGATCCCTATTTTACGCATCGTGCGGCCGCGTGGTACGGCGTGAAATCGCATCCTTTGCCTCGCCAGTATATCGCCGGCATGGCTCAGGCCGAACGCGAATCCGAGCGCACCCGGCTCAAGCAGTTCGATCTGCAAAGGCGCGTCTGGTCACATCATTCGACCGGACAGCGGCCTCGCGAAACGGAATGAGAGATTACTTGGGCCCATCGGCCGCCGCCGTTCGGCGGACGCAGCAGCTTTGGCTTCGGTTTGTACGGCCGCGCCGCTGATCGCTTGCCGGAGGGCGCATTGCGTTTTTTCTGCGCGGCCGAGGCTGGTGCGGAGATTCACGGCAAGAGGCCTACCACGATTAGGTACAGCCCACATCTGACCGCAACCAATTCGTGCCCAGGCCAACTCCTCCTTCCAGCCGCGTTGAATAATTCTCAACCGTTTTCGGGATAATTTGGCTCAGCACAATCAACGTGGTGGGGGGCGAGGACTCCTCGGTCCGACCTCGATGCGACCGAGGGTCCTCGTTTGCGCAGGCAGAAAGGTCGATAACTCTATTCCTGGAGTTTCGGCCTTGCCCCGCACCAAGCGACCGTCCCAATTCAGACCCTGTCGGACCCCGTCAGCGATCGCATTTGCTGCCGCTGCTGCCGCTGCGATTTCCGGACAACGCTTCATCTCGCGCCGACCGGCCTAGAACGCAATTTCTAGAAGTTTCGCGCCTGGCGGTGGCGAGGCGCTGGGGCCCGAGAATTGGTGTGATTGCCCGTCAGCGAAAAGAACCTGATACGGCGTCGAATCCGTGCAACGAACGGCGAAGCCGGCATCGCCGCGGCGGCCCGGCGTATCGGCCGACGCGACCACGCAACGCGCTTCTATGGCAATGGACACGTTGATTGAAGCGGTCTCCGACGCTGCGACGGCCCGCCCGCCGGTGAGCGAAAGGGCGGCCAACGCGAATGCGCTATAAGGCCCAACGGGGTGCCGGAGCACGATTGCCGTACCTCATTCGGTGTTCCCGAATGATAAACGGCAGTTCGCGCCGGCGGTTCCTTTAATTAAGATTGGGTTAATACGTAACCGTCACCGTAACCGTGTCGTTGTAAGTGGCGGGCGCGGGCGTGGTCTGGGCCGGGACCCGGCCGTAGATCGTCAGGGTCTGCTGCGCGCCGCTGCCGGTACCGGCCACCGTATCGGTTCCCACCGTGTTGCCCCAATTGGTGGTGTGGGCGGAGTCGGAGAACATCTTATAGGCAACCGTGTTTGCACCATTCGCCATCAGACGGGTGGTCGTGGTGCCGCCCGAGGTGGTGCCACCGTTCAAGCCGACGTTGTAGGGGGTGGTGTTGGTGCACTGAACCGTAAAGGTGGCGGTAGCATCTGCGTTGGCGGACAACACACCTTGAGTTCCGAAATTCAGGCTGTTGCTCGAAACCACCTGGCAACTGGCCTGAATGGTGATCGTCGCGCTGAAGGTGCTTGTGGCGGTGGTCGCATGCACAGGGGCAGTCAGCAGTAAGATGGCCAGCGCCACTCCACACGCCGGGCCGCGGAGGTGCATACCCACTGCGATTCGTTCGATATTCACGGTATTTCTCGCTTTGAAATGCGACAACAATTTCGCTGAAAAAGCTGTAGTTTTCCTTAACCACAAAACGGATTGTGCTCAGCACGGCGGCCGTTTCTCGCGGAGATAAACGTGCTCACGCGAAAGATTCGCGTGAGCAGTTCTGCGCGAGGCGATATGTCTGCAGGCTAATAGGTAACCGTCACCGTAACGGTGTCGTTGTAAGTGGCGGGCGCGGGCGTGGTCTGGGCCGGGACTCGACCGTAGATCGTCAGAGTCTGCTGCGCGCCATTGCCGGTGCCGGCCACGGTGTCGGTGCCGACGGTGTTGCCCCAGTTTGTGGTGTGGGCGGAATCGGAAAACAGCTTGTAGGCAACCGTATCGCTGCCGCTGGTGAGCAGGCGGGTGCTTATGGTGCCGCCCGAGGTGGTGCCGGCATTCAGGCCAACATTGTAAGGCGTCGTGTTGGTGCACTGGACATTGAATGTCGTCGTGGCGTCGGTGCTTGCGGACAAGACACCCTGGGTGCCGAATGACAGCGTGTTGTTGGACGCTACCTGGCAACTCGTCTGCAGGGTCAGCGTGGCGTTGAACGTGCTTGTCGCCGTGCTGGCGTTTGCGGAACCTGCCAAGCCGGCGAGCAGCAGCAAGCCAGACGTGCAGGTAAGCGCGATCAGACGAATTTGCATGGAGACACCCTCTGTTATTCTCGCACGCCCCGACGGCTGCTGAGTTCACGGGCATTCAACCCGGCTTGCGTAAATTTCGCCTTAAATGTCGTAGTTCCCGCGGCGCAGGACGTTCCGGAAAGTGTGCCAATCGCGCGGTTTGGTTAATGAAATCAGATTATCGAATGGCATGGCGCGGGGCCGCGCCGCTCAATACGTCACCGTTGCCGTCACGGTATCGCTGTAGGTGCCGGGCGCGACGCTGGTCTGGACGGGAACTTGGCCGTAGACGGTGAGGGGCTGACTATTGCCGGTGCCGGTGCCGCCCACGGTGTCGGTTCCCACGGTGTTACCCCAGTTGGTGGTGCGCGCGGAATCTGAAAACATCTTGTAAGAGATGGTCGTGGGACCGTTCGCCATTCGGCGCGTCGTGGTGGTGCCGCCTGCGGTGTTGCCGGCGTTGAGTCCGACGTTAAAGGGAGTCCCCTTGGTACACTGTGGGCTGACTGTGCTGGTCGCGTTGGTGAGGTTGCTCAGAAGCCCCGCGGTGCCGAAGTTGAGAGTTGTGGCGTTCACGTAGCAGGATGTTATGACGGTCGCGAGCACCGAAAAGCCGATTTGCGCGTGGTTGGCGCCGGTCGGGCAATTTGTAGCCCCGGCCTTCGCAAAGGTCGCATAAGCCCCCGACGTCGAGTTTGGAAATGCGCTTGAATAGGAAGCCGGCGCGGCGGTCTGTTGGCTGGCGAACAGCTTCGCATAAATAGGAACGCTGGCTGAGATATTACCGCTGGAATTCGAGGTGATATCGATTTGCATGCCAGCGCTATCGAAGCCGGTCTGCCAAGAGCCCCACAACGTCGAATAGGCGGAGGTCTGATAAAGGTCGTAGTTCAGCGTATTGCTCCCGGAAACCAATTGGCGTTGTGAACCGCTTACACCGCCGCCCGCTCCGAGATTGAGACAGAATCGGTCGACTTCGGTGTGGCCGAATCCCGAACAGCTCAGGCCCCACGACCCTGTGACGGTGATGGCGCTGCCGGGAAGGACGTCGACCGAACTGCCAAAATTAATGTTGGCGATGGTCATGGTGCAGGCCGGGTTGGCGGCCGAGGCGCGGCCGGAAGCAAAAAGCGACAGAACTACCACGATGAAGCACAACACTGACATTCGGTGCATGGGCAAAGCTCCCATGGAGGCAAATCCGTCTCGCGGTCCGATCGTCATTTGCATACCACCGGACCAATTGTAACCTGAGTGCCGGATTGCGATACGAAGGCGAAGGTCGACTCGCATTGCCCCTCCCTCAATCTGATGATCGCTCGATTACTGTCGCCCAATTTCTTGACGAAGGCGCGGCCATCATAGCCCACGACGAAGCTTTCACCGGTCTCGCCGATTGCGCCGCGAGCCCCGGCGTCGACAAAAGATCCGTCCGGCCGGGTGAAAATCACGACCGCCGACGGCAGCGATTTTTCGATGCCAAATACGGCGACCACGCCGCTGCGTGCGGCGGGAACGACGGTTTTTTCGGTGATTGGCACGTCCGCGGTGATCGGCAGATCGGCAGCGTCGATCGAAATTCGGTTTTCCTGGTAGGAATTCAGCCCGGTCACCAGCAGCTTGCCAGCGGAATCCGTTACGCCCACGGGCTGATTCTCGCGCATGACTTCCACATCCGGCGCGCCGGCATCGACCACCGCAAACGCGTCATCGATGCGTTGCGCCAGCAGGACGCTGCCGCCGTCGGCCACCACCGCCCCGCTGAACGATGCGTAGGCATTCACGCCACTGCCAAGCTGGGTCAGCGATCCCTCGAGGAGACCTTCACGGAGGCGGGCAGCGCCATAGGCATTGACGTATTCATTTCCGTAGCCGCCGGTACTGACGGCGAGACTGCCCCCAACGCTGCCGGGCTCGAGACCGACCGATTTCACCACGTCGGCGGCAATTCCGGTGCCCGTATTGTTGGTGTTGGCGCCCAATGACGCGCTGGCGGACTCGCCGAGCGGCAAGGTGAGGCCGACGAACGCGCCGAAGGTACGGTCGTCCAAGTTCCGAAAACCGGTGGCGGTGATCGTCATGCCGTTTTCGAACGTACTGTCGAAGGACAGGTTCAGAAGCGTGGATGGGGAGTTGGGCGGCTGTTCGAGACGGATGGCGCTCAGGCTAAAGCTGAACTTGGTGCCCGGCAGGCGATAGCCGGCGGTGATCTGGTCGATGGCGTGCGCAGGAGCAGAACCGCCCGCCTCGGGAAGGGAGGCGAGATCGCGATAGCCCGAACTTGTGCGCTGCGTAGACGCATGAAAGTTGAAATCACCAGCCGGGTAATCCCACGCACCATAGAACAGCACACCGCTCCCGGTTCGGTAATTGCTGACCGCGGCCGCTCCCGAGAGCAGTCCGAACGGGCTGACGGACACTGTGGCGCCAGCCCCGAGATTGATCAGCCCGTCTCCCACTTCGCCGTGCCCCTGTAACGTCACCTGATCTGTAAGCCCGAAACGACCGCTGGCCGTGGCGACAGGATGGTCATCGTAGGTCCAGGACCGTAGGCCATAATCAAGCCGCATCCACCCGGCCTCGGCCGAAAAGTCGAACAGCCCTTCGCGCAGCAAGCGCGCATCGGTAAAGGTCGCAGCGCTGGATTCCATCACTCGACCGGTGGAATCCGTGACCACCAGGCGCGCTTCCCCGCTGCCGGAAATCACTGGCAGATTGTCGATCTGATAAGGCCCGCTAGGGATCTGCGTCGAATAGGTTTTCACATCGCCCAGATAAACATCAACCGTCGAAGGCACGGCGGCGCTTCCGGAGAGTGTGGGCAGAGGCAAGGTGATGAGATCGGGCCGGATGGCAAAGTCCCGCTGCACCTGCACGCCGCCCAGTCTAAGGGGCCGCGTCCAGGCCAAGCCTCCGGTGATCAGATCGCCTGCGCGATAGGACATGATCGACCCCGGATCCGAATACGACCATTCGGTATTGAGACGCAGGATGCCCGCCGTGTTGCCGGTCGCCGTTCCGATAATGCCCGATTGGGATAGGGTGCCAAACGTCCCGAACAAATCGCCTTCGAGGTTGAGTGAAGCAGCATCGAACTGACCGGTCGGATGCTGGC
This sequence comes from Alphaproteobacteria bacterium UBA6038, assembly GCA_002429315.1. Taxonomy (GTDB): domain Bacteria; phylum Pseudomonadota; class Alphaproteobacteria; order Micropepsales; family Micropepsaceae; genus Rhizomicrobium. The sequence goes on along the minus strand of DIZC01000102.1, from coordinate 48,467 downwards.
CGCTGAAATCTCCCGCCACGAAGCCGGTATAATTCAGATAAGCACCGGTGGTTCGCTGCGGTTCATGGAAGGTTGCATTCGTAGTTGCGTCAAGACGGTGGGGAATGCGCTCTTCGTCGGGAACGGCAATGTCGATGGTCTGGTGGGGGAGATCGTATTTGTAGCTCAGGCCGATTGCCGCCAGCGGCACCACTTCATCCGCTGGCCCGTCCGGCGATTTTATGCCGAGTTCGGTGAGTTCCGGCCGCTTGGCCCCCATTCGCGAATCTGCCCATTGAAAAAAACCGCCGATCAGATGCGTGGGCTGGCCATTGATGAAAACCTCGAGCTCCAGAGCCATGGGATCGGACGCGGGCGCTTGGGCCAGCGCCCCGGCTGACGGGACTAAAAGGCAGCAAAAAAACAACCAGATGCGCAATTCAATGCGTCGCGGTCTGGAGCAAGGCGGTCGCGCTGACCGGCCCATTTCCTCCCAGCGCGGTGATTTTCAGGGGAGTTCCCGACGCCGCACTCTTCAGCACTGATCGCGCCGTCCACTGGGCGGTGGAATGGGCCAGTACGTACCCAACCAATCCCTCTCCAAACGAGACGTTGAGGCCGGGCCCTTCCACCCTGAGAGCAGAGATTCGGATATGCTGCGAGCCGTCATTGCGCACCATGAGCTGCAAGCGTTGGTCGACGATCGAGGCGCTCCATGTCAGCTGCGGGCTGGTGTCGGGCTGCGCAAAGAACACGGGAACGGAATAGCGGACGAACAGGCGTACCGTGCTGACAGCGCTGTTGGTGGGAAGCGGCGGCGGAAGCTCATCGACCAGCAGCCGGTAAGACTCCTCGCCCTCAACCGGTCTGTCGGCAATGCGAACCAGCCGGACGATATAATCCTGATGAGGGGCAAGGTTTGCCGCCGGGGGGCTGGCAACGAGGTCTCCGGTGGGTGTCAGTTGTTCCTTGCCATTGATCTGACTCCAGCGAAAAACACGGATCTGCGCGTCAATCGGCGCGTCACCGAGATTTTGCAGAGAGATCTGCGCAGTCTTAACTCCGGCGCTCAGGTCGAACGATACCGGAGAGACCTGCAGCGAGGCGGCGGCGGCCGCGCTCGCCCATAGCAGAACGGTCGCGACAGCAGGCGCGGTAACCGTGGACATAGGGCAGCCCCGACGTTCCCGGGCGAATAGATGATCGCATTGGTTAATATAGCGTCTACATGAACTGCCGCAGCCGCACCCGGCCGGCTTCTCCGTCGGCTGTTCGCTTCGTGGCGCCTCGTCTCAGATGGCCGGCGGCGCTGGCGCGCTGCCGTCAAGCAGCATCACTCGGTTAGCAGACGGGGCATGACGGGCCGCGGCTTGAATGCGCAGACCGGCATTGCTTCTAAGGGGCGACAATACATACGTGACGTCGTATCGCCTCGGCGTCAGCCCCAACCGTTCGTGACTTGCGGACGGATGCCCGCTCCGTGACAGTGCGGCGTTTTTCAGATTCGGGGGCACGACGTTGAGCGATACAGCAGCCGGGACTTCAGGCGTCACGCCCGACGGCCGGCAACCGAGCGACACCAGATTCATCGGCCACCCGGTGGGACTTGCGTGGCTTTCGGCCTCCGAATTCTGGGAGCGCTTCGCCTATTACGGCATGCAGACGCTGCTGGTGCTCTACCTAACGCACTATCTGCTGCAGCCAGGCCATATCGAGCAGGTGTGGGGCTTTGCTGCGTTCCGCCACTTCATTGGCTGGATCTACGGCACGCAATCGCAGATGGCGCTCGCCTCGAACACGGCGCAGCTTTACGCGGCGCTGGTGTACGTGACGCCTCTCGCCGGCGGTTACATTGCCGACCGGCTGATCGGCCGCACCGCCACCGTCAGCCTCGGCGCCATCGTGATGGTGATCGGGACGTTCCTGCTGGCGCTGAATTCCACCTTTCTCATCGCGCTGGCGCTGCTGCTCGCCGGCGTCGGTTGCTTCAAGGCCAACATCGCGAGCCAGGTTGGCGCGCTCTATCGTGTCGATGATCCGCGCCGCGCCGATGGATTCCAGATCTACTTCCTCGGCATCCAGCTGGCCGTGACGATTTCGCCTATCATCTGCGGCTATCTCGGCCAGCGCGTGGACTGGCATCTGGGCTTTGTTGCGGCCGGTGTCGGCATGGTGTTCGGGCTGGCGATCTACCTTGCCGGGCGGCGCACCTTTCCGCCTGAGCCTATCCGTACCAAGGGCGATCACGTGGAACGGCCGCCGCTCACCGCGCGCGACTGGAAGACCGTCATCCTGTTGGTGGCGCTGCTGCCGGTGCTGGCAGTTTCGATCATCGGCAATCAGGAAATCTTCGACGCTTACCTGGTGTGGGGCGAAAGGTCGTTCCAGACGGTGTTCTTCGGCTTCAACATGCCGATCACCTGGGTCGTCTCGATGGACGCGATCGTCAGCGCGGTCACTTTGGCTGGCGTCATCGGATTCTAGCGCTGGTACGGCCGGCACTGGAAGGAACCGGACGAGATTACCAAGATCGTCATCGGCGTGGCGATCAGCGCGACGGGGCCGCTGGTGCTCGCCGGCTGCGCCGCCGTCGCCACAGCCACGCACCACCCGGTGCCGCTCTATTGGGCGCTCGGCTTTCACATCTTGAATGACGTCGGCTTCGCCAACGTGCTGCCGGTAGGATTGGCGCTTTATTCCCGTGCCGCACCGAAGGGGCTGGGCGGCATGATGATTGCCGTCTATTACGTCCACCTGTTCATCGGCAACACGCTGACCGGCTATCTCGGCGGACTGCTCGGCACCATGCCGGACGCAAAATTCTGGCTCCTGCATGCCGGACTGATGGGCATCGCAGCCGTCATTCTGCTGGGCGCGCGCCTGGCGTTTGCGTCCTCGCTGGCGCCAGGTGTCCCCGACGACCTGAGGCCGGCTTCCGCGGCGGGGGCATGACCAGAGCCGCAATCGAGGTTCGCCGCGCGACCCGATAACGCTTTTCTCGGGGGCGGATTTCTGGTTTCTGGCTGGCGCGTCCGGGAGGTCCCGTAGCTCAACCGGATAGAGCATCTGCCTTCGAAGCAGAGGGTTGCAGGTTCGAGTCCTGCCGGGACCGCCATCGACGTGAGAGGCGGCGGCGACCACCAACGGTTCCGATTTCAGAAGCAACAGCGCCGGTGCTCGATGAACACCGGCGCTGTTTGCGGGGTCAGGAACCGGGAGGTGGAGGAGGCGGCCCTCGATCATCCGGCGGGGGGCCGCTCCGGTCGTCGGGCGGTGGGCCATTCTCGTCCGATGGCGGTGGACCTGCATTGGGCGGCGGCCCACCAGCGCCCGGAGGCGGCGGGGGACCGTAGCCATGGCGATAATACCAGCGCGGCCGGTGCGGCGGGCCACCCGCCACTTCGTTGCCGCGCGAGTTCATGCACGACGCGTAGGCCATGTCGTATTTGCGCTGGATGGCGCCTTGATCGTAACCGGTACCGGCCGTGCTGCCGATCAGTGCACCGATCGCGCCGCCAACGAGTGCGCCTCTGCCGGCATTGTGGGCGGCAGCCGCGCCAATGCCGGCGCCAATGGCCGTGCCGACAGCGGTCCGCGCAACCTCGCTGTTCTGCGCTTCCTGCACGCGGCCCTGCACCACGTCGCCAGCATACTGCTCGCATGCGTTCTGGTCCGCGTTAAAGGCGGCAGGCGATTTGTTGGGCCCCGGCATGACGGGAATCATCGGGCCCGGCGGAGTCGTTGCGCAGGCCGCCAGCGGCAACAGCGACGATCCGGCAAGGATGATTGCCTGAATACGTTTCATGGTCTGAATACCTCTCTTACTTTTTTACCATAGCACGTGCGTTACGACGACAGCGCCGCACCGCCGAATTGGGTCACCAGACTGTGGCGAAGTACCTGAACCGCAGATGAACCGGAGATCGGCCACGGTATTGCGCGGATTTGACCTTGGGAATTGACAAACCTTGGCACTGCAAAACTGCAGGACTTTCGCGAAGTCAGCGGCCGCGGAACTCCGGCTCGCGTTTGGCGAAAAACGCCGACACGCCTTCGCGCACGTCTTCGCTGGGATTGGCGATCATCACCGAGAGCGCCGCATCGTTGAGCGAGTGTTCGAGCGATGCGCTGAGGCCGTGCCGCATCATGCTTTTTGCGAGGCGCACGGCCAGCGGCGCCTTCTTCGCCATTGCGCGGGCAAGTTCGAACGTCCGCGCCTTCAACGCCGCCGCCGGCACAACCTCCGTCACCAGCCCAAGTTCAAACGCCTGCGCGGCCGAATACACTTCGCTCAGCAGCGACATTTTCAGGGCGCGATCAAGCCCCATCAGGCGTGGAAAGAACCACGCGCCGCCTTCGTCCGGCAGAAGCCCGAATTTTCCCGAGGTGTCGCCGAGCTTCGCAGTGTCGGCAGAAATGCGAAGGTCGCAGGCCAGCGCGAGCGTCAGACCGCCGGCAACCGCAGCACCGTTGATCATCGCGATCACCGGCTTGTCGATGTGATGCAGCGCCAGCACCACCTTGTGCATGCCGATCCGCATTTCATGCGCGTAGCCGAGCTGTTTGGCGCGGTAGTCCGGCCGGTCCGGGTCCTCGCCGCTCACGTCTCCGCCGGAGCAGAAGCCGCGTCCCGCGCCGGTGACGATAAGGCAGCGCAGATCGTCGCGCTCGACATACTCCTGAAGTGCGGCGACCAGATCGCTGCACATGCGTCCCGTATAGGCGTTGAGGTGAGCGGGACGATTCAGCGTCACCTGGGCGATGGCGGTTTCCGGCGTCTCGAACAGAATGTCCCGATATTCGGCAGCCATGGCGGATCCCGGCAGTTTGCGGCGGCGGCGCGATATGGGAACATGGACGTCGAACGCTATGCAATGGGGAGAAGCAGATGAGCGAACATCCCGAAATTCTCTATGAGGTGAAGGAGCGCATCGCGACCATCACGCTGAATCGGCCCGAACGCCTCAATGCCTACACCGGCACCATGGCCGACAGCCTCAAGCAGGCGATGGGGGAAGCCGCTGGCGACCCAGATGTGCGCGTCATCATTCTCACCGGCGCAGGACGCGGATTCTGCGCCGGCGCAGACATGAGCATTCTTTCGCGGCAGGCACAGGCAGGACGCGGCCGCTCCGGACAAGCCGATTTGGGCGAGGTTGAACGCAAGTTCGTCTCTTCCCTCGGCCCGGATCTCGGCAACGAGTTCCGCGACGCGGAGCGCTTCGGATATTTCGTCAAGACGAAGAAGCCGATCATCGCCGCGATCAACGGCCCGGTTGCCGGCATCGGGCTGGTCATGGTGCTCTACGCCGATATCCGCTTCGCCGCCGACAATGCGGTGTTCACGACGTCGTTTGCGCAACGAGGTTTGGTCGCGGAACACGGCATGTCGTGGCTGCTGCCGAAGCTGGTGGGGCAGGCGAACGCGCTCGATCTCCTGCTGTCGTCGCGCAAGATCGACGCCGACGAGGCGCTCCGCATGGGTCTCATCAACAAGGCATTTCCGCAGGACACGTTCCGCGACAACGTGCTCGCCTACGCCCGGATACTGGCGGAGACCGTCTCGCCGCGATCGGTGGCAGTGATGAAAGCGCAAGTCTGGAAGGCAAATTTCCAGGACTTCAACGAAGCGCTGACGGTGGCGGACGAGGAGATGAAGACGAGCCTCGCCGGGCCGGAGTTCAAGGAAGGCGTGGCGCACTTCTTGGAGAAGCGAGCGCCGCGATTCGCCGACATCTAGCGTCCTCACGACGTTGACGCCCGCTGCAGCTTCGCTAAAACCGCGCGCCGGATTGGCGAGTGGGGCGAACGCGTGAGGCTTGTGCGCGGAAAATGGTACAACTGGTCCTGCGGCGTCAGCTGCAAGCCGAAAGCTGTTCTCGCGCCGAAAAACGAAGTCGATCTCGCGGCCGCCATCCGTACGGCAGACGGCACGGTGCGCGTTCCGGGCACGGGCCATTCTTTCACCCCAATCGCCGGCACCGATGGCACGCTGATCGATCTATCCGCCTTTGCCGGACTCAAGCGTGTGGATCGCGAAGCGGGCACCGCGACATTCGCCGCCGCCACACCCTTATGGGCGGTGGGGCCGGCGCTTCACCCGCATGGCCTTGGGCTCAAGAACATGGGCGACATCGACCGCCAGACCCTGGCCGGTGTCGTCGGCACCGGCACGCACGGCACAGGCCCCACGCTCAAGAGCTTCTCCGCCGAGGTGGCCGGATTCCGCATCATCCTGGCGAACGGGCAGGTGCTGAACTGTTCGCCAACGGAAAATCCGGAGCTGTTCGCGGCCGGACGATGCTCGCTTGGCGTGTTCGGCGTGATGACGGAAATCACGATGCATGCGCGGCCGTCATACAAGCTGGTCGAGAAGAACTTTCTGCTGCCGCCGGAAGAATTGTTCGCGCAGTTGGATACTCTCATCGCCAGCAACCGGCATTTCGAATTCTTCTGGTTCCCCTATGCCGATCGCGCGGTGTGCAAGTCGCTGAACGAAACGGATGAGCCGGCGCCGGAGCCGCGGCCGGCCGACGCGATGCACATGCGCGGCGAGAAGGGTGGAGCGGACGCGCGCGTGTTTGCGGCCATCAACGAGATGCTGCCGTATGCGCCGTTCCTGCTGCGGCCGGCGCACCGGTTGTTCTCCCAGCTGATGCCCGGGCCGGGACGGGCGCGCTGGAGCCATGAAATTTTCCCGAGCCCGCGCACGATCCGCTTCAACGAGATGGAGTACGCCGTGCCGCGCGAGAAGGGGCCGGAGTGCCTGAAGGACATCGTCGCGGCCATTCGCGGGAAGAAGATCAACACCGGGTTTCCCATCGAATACCGCACCGTGGCGGCGGACGATGTGTGGCTCAGTCCGTTTTATCAGCGGGACAGCGCGACGATCGCCGTGCACCAATACCACCGGGTGGACACGGCCAGGCTGTTCGAAACCTGCGAAGCCATTTTCCGGCGCTACGAGGGCCGACCGCACTGGGGCAAGCGCCACACGCGGACCGCAAGCGAACTCGCGCAGATTTATCCGCAGTACGACGCGTTCGTGGCTTTGCGCCGCCGCCTCGATCCGGGCGGCAAATTCCTCAACAATTATTTGCGCTCGCTCTTCGGTTGAGAGTCATTGCGCCGCTCGCATCGCGTCGAAGCCCTGTTCCAGATCGGCGATGAGATCCCCTGGATCTTCAAGACCAGCGTGGATGCGGATGAGCGGGCATTCGGGCGTGAAGGGACTTGCGGTGCGGTGCAGCTTGGACGGCACGATCAGGCTTTCGTAGCCGCCCCAGGAATAACCCATCCCGAAAAGCTTTAAGCTGTCGAAAAATGCTGCCAACGCCCTGTGCGGAATGGGGTTCAGGACCGCGCCGAAGAGCCCCGTGGCGCCGGAAAAATCCCGCTGCCAGATCGCGTGGCCCGGATCGGACTCGAGGGCAGGGTAGAGTACACGCGAGATTTCCGGCCGGGCTTGCAGCCATGTCGCCAATTTCACTGCCGTTTCGCCGTGTCGCTTCAGGCGCACGGGCATGGTGCGAAGCCCGCGCAGCCCAAGAAAGCAATCGTCGCCACTGGCATAGAGGCCGAGATGATCGTGGGTTTGCGCAAGCCGCGCGGCGTGGCTGTCGTTGGCGCAGACATAGCCCAGCATCACATCGGCATGGCCGCCGATGTATTTGGTCGCGGCCTGAATCGACAGATCGACTCCATGGACGAACGCATCGAAATAGAGCGGCGTGGCCCAGGTGTTATCGAGCAACACGGAGGCGTCCCGCGCATGCGCCGCCGCGGCAATCGCCGGCACGTCCTGCACCTCGAAAGTGAGCGAGCCGGGGCTCTCGCAGAATACCGCTTTCGTGTTGTCGCGAAACAGAGATTCCATTCCCCCGCCGATCAGCGGATCGTAGTAGGTGGTTTCGATGCCGTAGCGCGCGAGCGTGCGGTCGCACAGCGCGCGGGTGGGCGCATAGCAGGAATCCACCATCAGCAGGTGATCGCCCGCGCCGCATACCGACAAAATTGCGAGCGCGATCGCATTAAGACCTGAGCAGCAGGCGAGGGTCCGCGTGCCGCCTTCCAGCGCGGTGATCGCCTCTTCCAGGCTTTGCGAAGACGGCGTGCCGCGCCGGCCGTAGATGTACGGCACATCGCCGGATTCGAGGCTTGCGAGATCGCGGTAGAGAATGGTCGAGGCACGGTATACCGGCGTGTTGACGGCGCCGAAATGCTCCGCGCTCATGCGGCCGGCATGGACCGCGCGTGTTTCTTTCTTCAGTTCGTCCTCATCTGTCACGGCGCAATCAGAACTACTCCGCCGCTGGCCGCGGCTCCAGATGCGGATCGGCTTGCGGTTCCGCGAGCTCCGGCTGCGTGATGGGGCCCTTCCTCTCCAGAATTGGCTTGAGCGGGAAGTTGAAGATCCACGTCACCACGCCCGCTGCCGCGCCAATTCCGGCGCACAGCAGAAAGAAATGCACCTTGTCCATCTGGCTGAAGAAGCTGCCGATGTAGCCCTGCAGCAGGTTGCCGGTGAAGCTGGTGATGAACCAAAGACCCATCATCATGGAGAGAATCTGCGCGGGTGCCACGCGCGCGACCAGCGCCAGCCCGATGGGCGACAGGTACAGCTCGCCCAGGGTGATGAAAGCGAAGAACACGAACAGCCATAGCCAGTTCGATTGGCCTCCCGGCGCAACATACGCGGCGGCCGCCATCACCACATAGGAGATGGCCAGCAGAAACAGGCCGAGCGCCATCTTGGTAACGGTCGACGGTTCCCGTCCGCGCTTGGATTGCCACGCCCAGAAGCCCACGACCAATGGCGTGAAGGCGAAGATCATGAAGGGGTTGAAGGCCTGGAACCAAGTTACCGGAATTTGCCAGTCGATCACGCCGGGGATCAGGTGACGGTTAGTGAAGTCCTGGGCCCACAGATTGATCGTGTTGCCCTGCTGCTCGTAAGTCGCCCAGAAGAACGTGACCGGAATGCACAGCAGGATGATCGCGAACACCGCCTTCCAGTCTTGTCCTGTCATCGGCCTCTTTTGGACCGTTTGTGCCTTCAGCTGCGCAACCCGATCGGGCGGCAAGGTTTGCAGCGCGTAGATGTAGATGATCTGCCCGATCACCATGCCGACGCCGGCCGCGCAGAATCCCCATTGATAGCCGATGTTCTCGCCCAGCGTACCGCACACCAACGGCGAAAAGAACGCGCCGACATTGATGCCGACATAGAAAATGGAATAGGCGCGGTCGATGCGGCTGTCGCCGGGCTGGTAGAGATTGCCAACCTGCGTGGAGATGTTCGGCTTGAAGAAGCCATTGCCGATGATGAGGAGCAGAAGCCCGAGGAAGAACAGCGATGGCGCCATCAGCGTGAACTCCGCGATGGCCATGATGACGCCACCGACGATCACGCTGTAGCGCTGACCGATCCAGCGATCGGCGATCAGGCCGCCGAAAAACGGCGTCAGATATACCAGCCCGGTGTAAAAGCCGTAGATCATCGAGGAGAATGGCTGCACGTCGAGGGTGTGGCCCACCATCGCTTCGAAGATGTGCTTGATCGTGTAGTAGCCGGCGACGTTTTCCGCGTGACCGGGCAACAGCAGGAAATTGACGAGGTAAAGAACGAGGATGGCGCGCATCCCATAGTATGAGAAGCGCTCCCACATTTCGGTCGTGAACAGAAATGTCAGACCGCGGGGATGACCGAAAAGCTGCGGTGTCTCATCCCTGGTGACATCTGCTGTGGCCATCCCGCTGAACTCCCTTTGTTATATCGTCTGGCAGTCTGCCCCGTCCGTGGGCCGAAGGAAACGCCCGGTCGCGGGCTTTTGAGCCGACTACGGCAGCTCGATGTAGCGGTCTTCGCGGGAGTAGGGAACGAAGCCGACGCGCTGGTACAGCGGCAGGGCGCGCGGATGATCGAGCGTGCAGGTGTTCACCAGAAATCGCCCGATCGGTTTGGTCCAGGCCAGCTGCACGGTCTGGTGCAGGAAGAAGAAGCCAATGCCGCGTCCGACGAACTCGGGCATGAGGCCGAAATAGGCGAGGTGACCGACGCCTTCGGTGCGGAAATCGAGCTCCGCCATGCCCGCGGGACAGCCGTCGACATGCAGCACGTACAGCTCGACCTGAGGCGCCTGAATGATCGCAGCGAGCGCCTCGTCGTTCAGCTTCTTGCGGTCGACCCAAAAATAATCGCGGCCGATGGTATCGTAGAGATAGCGATAGAAATGCACCGGCGGATGCTCGGCTCGCAAAATGGCGATCTTGCCTTTCGGAAGCGGTGCGAAGATCGGCGCCTTCGTCTTCATCTCCAGGAAGGTGACTACCGTTGGAATGCGCTTTGAATCGGGATCTTTTCGCTTAAAGCTCATGTCGCTGCTTTTGGCGCATCGGCGCGCCCACCCCATTCTGCCCAGGATCCGTCATACAGCGCAGCATCCTTGGCGCCCAAAACCGCGAGCGCCAGAAGATCGATTGCCGCAGTGATGCCTGAGCCACAGGTCGTGACCACGGACCGCGAAAGCTCGATACCGCGGGCGCGGAAGATCTGCGCCAGGGCTTCCGCCGATTTCAGCGTGCCGTCCTGCGACACCAGCTCCCCGTACGGGACATTGACGCTGCCCGGAATGTGGCCAGGTGTAACGCCGGGGCGCGGCTCTGCCTCTTCACCGCGAAAGCGGGCCGGTCCTCGCGCATCCACGACCTGCTGGGTTCCGGTCGTCAGATTTGCGCGCATCTGATCGAAGCTGCAGACCAGGTCCGGATTCGGCTGCGGCGTGAAATGGCGCCGAGAGGGAGCGGGCGCGAGGTCTTCCACCGGCCGGCCCTCACGCCGCCATTTGGGAAATCCCCCGTCGAGCACCACCACTTCTTCATGGCCCATGGCGCGCAGCATCCACCACGCGCGCGGGCTGGAGTAGACGCCGGCGCCGTCATACACCACGATCAGATGGCCATCGCCCAGCCCAAGCTTGCGCATGCGGCTGGCAAACTTGACAGCCGAAGGCAGCATGTGGGGCAGCTCGGAATTTTCGTCCGAAAGATCCTCAATGTCGAAAAAAACAGCGCGTGGGATGTGCGCCGCGCGATATTCGGCTTTGGCATCGCGGCCAGCTTGCGGCAGATACCACGAAGCATCGGCAACTCGGACATCGGGTGCCTCAAGATGCTTCGCGAGCCATGTGGTTGAGACGAGCGGGGAATCCGGCGTCATCTGACGAAGGGAACGTCGCGCGCTGGTTGCCGTTCCGCGAGCCATACCGGGACGGGCAAGTTCCTGGATCGCAGAAATTCCGGGTTGAAGAGCTTGCTTTGGTAGCGGTTGCCGTAGTCGGCGAGGACGGTGACAATGGTGTGGCCCGGTCCCATCTGCTCGGCCAGACGAATTGCGCCGGCGACATTGATGCCGGTCGAGCCCCCCATGCAGAGCCCTTCATGCTCCAAAAGATCGAAGATGATGGGGAGGGCTTCCTCATCCGGGATGCGGAACGCGTCGTCGATCGGCGCACCTTCGAGGTTGGCGGTGACACGGCCTTGCCCAATGCCTTCGGTGATCGAAGAGCCTTCCGATTTCAACTCACCGGTCTTGATCCACGAATAGATGGCGGCACCCATAGGGTCGGCGGCCGCAATTCGGATGCCCGGATTACGCTCCTTCAGCGCCATCGCCACGCCCGCCAGCGTGCCCCCGGTTCCCACGGCGCAAGTGAAACCATCCACGCTGCCATTCGTCTGCCGCCAGATTTCCGGCCCGGTCGTTTCGATGTGCGCGCGGCGATTGGCGACATTGTCGAATTGGTTGGCCCATAGCGCGCCATTGGGTTCCGTTCGCGCCAGGCGCTCGGCGAGGCGGCCCGAGACCTTCACGTAATTGTTGGGATTCTTGTAGGGCACTGCCGGCACTTCGATCAGCTCGGCCCCCATCAGACGAAGTGCGTCCTTCTTCTCCTCACTCTGGGTATCGGGAATGACGATAACGGTCCGCAATCCCAATGCATTGCCGACCACCGCAAGGCCGATCCCGGTGTTTCCAGCCGTGCCTTCGACGACCACACCCCCGGGGCGGAGCGAGCCACGCTCAAGGGCGTCGCGAACCATGAAGAGAGCGGCCCGGTCTTTTACTGACTGACCGGGATTCATGAACTCCGCCTTGCCAAGGATTTCGCAGCCGGTGCGCTCCGAGGCGCGACGAAGCCGGATGAGCGGCGTGTTGCCGATAGCGGCCAAAGCGTCGGGCTTGATGTCCATGGAAAGGGAGAGTTCCTCAGATCGAACCTAGTGGTCGCATTCGCGGGCTTCAAGCGGCAGCCTCGCGCTACAGACCGAGTGCCGGGACGTCGCGGGCCGGACCGCCCGCTACAACAACCGCGCTGCCGAGCTATGGGAACCAGGCCGCCCGATGATCGATAGCTCCGCTTCTGCTTTACCTCCGGGACCAATCCCGCCCAGCGGCGGAGTTTCGGCCCAGCCGCCCAGGCGGGAGGTGCTCCGCATCAGGCAGCCACTTGGGCAACCCGGGTCCTCGGTCATTTTGCGGCCGCCCCCTCACCGGGATATTCTGATTCATACCCATTTGCTTCATCCAGGGAAATGACTCACGAATCGCCCCAGTTCAACGGTCTCAAGGTCCTCGTGGTCGAGGACGAGGCCATCATCTCGTTCATGATCGAGGACATGCTGAGGGAACTGGGGTTCGGCGAGGTTTTTCACGCCGCGTCCATTGCGAACGCTCTTCTTGCGGTGGAGCGGAACCGGCCCGATGTCGCAATCCTCGATGTGAATCTCGGTGGCGCGCCGGTGTATGCAGTGGCGGAGAAACTGGAAGCCGCAGGCGTTTCCTTTGCCTTCGCCTCAGGCTACGGGCGAGGCGGCATTTCCGATGCGTGGGCGGGAAAGACTGTCATCCAAAAGCCCTTTGACCTGATCAGATTGGCGGAAGGCCTGCGCGCCTGTCTTGCCGCGGGCCCGAGCCAGAGGCCGGTCTAGCTGGAGCTGCTCGGAAAGCAGGACTGTGCGGTCAGGGTCACTCTTGGCGTACCGAAATACGACGTCAGGAACGTGTAAACGTAACTCGCCTGAACCAGATTTCCGCAGCTTGGCGTCGTCGCGGTGAAAGTGGACGCCGGCACGGTCAGTCCGAGCGCATTGCTGGCCGCGTAGGACGCAGTCGCACTCGCACTGCTGCAGGTGGCCGTATCGACGGTGGCGCAGCGGGCCGCGGCTTCCGTTCCGTATTGCAATCCGAATTGCGTCCACAGCGCCAGACCGCACTCGATGATCCCGAACAGCAACGCGATGAAAATGGGGGCCGTCAGCGCAAATTCGACAGCGGTTGCGCCACTTTCGTCGGCCAGAATAGTGCGGGTCGAAATCATTGCAGCCGGACCGTGGATTGTGCCGTCAGATTAAAGCTGGACGGCAGCCCGGGATACGAAAGCATCGTAACGTAGGTGTCGCTCACCGCAACCTGGACGAAAGTGCCGGACTTAGATCCATCGGAACAGGTGGCGTTGCAGGAATTACTCACGATGCCACTGCCGGAGGGGCATCCGCAAAATTGCGTAGGCGAAACATTGGCGCTCGACAAAGACGTGGAACTTCTGACGGCGCTTGAGATCGCGGTCGAATCGTATCCCTTCGCCAGCGCGTATTCCGTTCCGTACTGCGCGGCATTGTTCACCTGCATGTCGGTGTACACGCCGATTCCGAGATCGGCCATGCAGATGAACATCAGAACCATCACCGGCGCGATGATGGCGAACTCCACGGCGGTGACGCCGGTTGTGTCCTTCCAGAGTTGCGAAAGCACACCGGGGCGGCGTCCCGCAATCCGTCGATGAGCAAGCGATTTCCGGGCCGACATCGTTCTACTCCGCCAATGTGGCCGCCGAGCCGATGGGCTTGGTCGCATAGCCCCCGCAGTCGATCTTGAAGCCCGAATCGCCGACCAGCTGAATGGTGTCGGCGATCAGCTGGGTGCATTTCTGCGTGAGGCCTGAGTTGCCTGCCCAGGAAACCGCGCCTTTTGGAAAATACACCGCTCCGCCCATCCATTGCGTCGAGCCCCCGTTGAAGGAGAACGATGTTCCCGTCGGCATGCCGCGATCGCCGTACAGTGCGATACCCGCTGTCGATCCGCTTGTCGGCGCCGTCAGGTTCAAGGTCGCGCCACCAACAACGTTTGCTGTCGCATAGTTGTGACCGGTCGAGGAGGTGAACACCAACGTCACGCCTGTACCGGTCAGCGACGAACTACCGTTCATGTTCAGGCTGCCTTGGTCCAGGTAATAGATTCCAGGCTGCAAGGTGACATTGGCGCCGGCGCCCAGGCTTATTCCGCCGCAATAAACGCCGGGGCTCAGGGTTGCGGTTCCGTGGGTCGAATAATTGTGCTGAGCGCAACCGCTGAAGGAGGGCGGCGACACGTTTGCATAAGGATCGCTGACCGAGTGGTAGCCGGTGACCGTTCCATGCGTCGCCGTGATGTTCGAGGTGCCCGAAATTCCTCCGACCACGCCCACAAAGCTGGTCGACAGCGTCGAGGAGCCGCTGATCGACAGTGCGGTCGACGCGTTCGAGTCGTCCACCACTGAGCAGTTCACCAGGTTAGAGTTGACCGAGCCCTGCTGGCTGAAGCTGCTGCTCGCCGTGGGATCGAGGGCAAGAACGCAGGCAAGGTTCGATGAAAGCGCGACAGCCCGCGCCGTGACCGGAATGGTCTTGTTGCTCCACAGGGCGGAGAACAGTCTGGCGCTCGGTTGGCTGATGATGACCTCGACCGCCTGGCTGTTGCCTTTGTTGCTGCCGGACGTTGGCGGTTGATGCACCGTCACGGTGGTGCTGTTGCTGTTGTCGACGTAGCCGTAGGTGGCGGCAACCGATTTGGCCTGGGTGGTGACGGGGCTGCCATAGCTGTAGGCAACAGCCCCGCTCGTGGCGCTCGAGTCCGCGGCGTGCTGCATCGATTGCCGCGTGTAGAGCAGCAGTCCTTCCTCGGTGCCGAATGCACTGAAGCCCACCAAGGCGGGCAGGGCAAGCGCGAACATGATCACGTAATTGCCGGAGCGATCCTTGAGAAACCGGCGCAACAGCTTCGGGAGGGAACCACTCGCCGATCTGCGCACAGGCCGCGGCTTCACCGCCGCCGGGACGTCCACTCTATCGTCATGCATCGTATCATACCCCAAGTCACTCGAATGGCCTATCAAAGATGAAGGTGGAGCGCCCTAGAATCTGCCGGAAGCGATAAATTATCCCTTAAGCGATGCTCACACCTGCATCGCTGCTCGGCCGCGCGGGCATTTCTCAAAATGGGAGAACTCCCATGCTTTGCGTAAACTGCGGCCGTAAGCGGTTGCGGTGCTGTTAACCGTCAGACGAACTTCGATGTCCGGCAGTGCATTGCCGGGAGCGAATTGGCCCGGCGATTGCAACCGCTGAGGCCACCAACCCTCACGCGTTCGAGATCGATATGTTAGCGAATCACGCATCGATATCCGCACCGGATCGGCACGCATCTCAGTGTCATCAGCCGGGCTTCGGCCGCCGGTCTCAACTACAGAAGAAATCCACCTCCGTGCGGCAGCGATTGTGTCCATCGCCGGGGCTGCTCGCCTACGCGCTTCGCAGAGAGGAGCCGGGCAGTTTGCGCCGCGCCGTGCTCGAGGGACTGTATCGAAACCTGCCCCCAGCAGAGAAGCGCCTCTGCGATGCGGAAAGGCATCGCACCGTCCAACTTTAGCGGGCCGGAATTCCTGGATGGCGGGTTGGGTGGCTCCCCGGGCCGGACTCGAACCAGCGACCCAGCGGTTAACAGCCGCTTGCTCTACCGACTGAGCTACCGGGGAACAGGTGCGTTCTCTAGCGCGTCAGAGGTCCGAACGCTATATCAAAATTCGGTCCGGACATGCGCCACAGGCACACGCGAACAGATGTCGGCCGCCCGGCGCCTGCTTCTCCGAGGGCCGGCGCGCCGCGGTTGCGTTTCGGGAAGCACTCCATGCCGTTGCCGCACTCCCGCGCGGCCCGAATCGCGACCGGAACCGCACTGATGGTCGGCGGCGCCTTCGCATTCCTTCCGATCCTGGGGCCGTGGATGTTGCCGGCCGGCGCGCTGGTGCTTTCCGCCGACTCGGCGCG
>DIZC01000102.1:0-32159 GCA_002429315.1 Alphaproteobacteria bacterium UBA6038 | reverse complement strand
AGCCCGGCCCCAAGGCGTTGGGTAATGGTGGGGTGTCTTCAAGGGAAGACGCTGTCACCATGGGGGGATAAGGTTAACAATTGCTTAACGGCAGCCCGGATTCGGATGACTTGGAAATCGTCGAAGGGCAATTTCAGGCACTCTGAATTCCGCATGCTGGAGACGTCCGTCTCTTACCTACGCAGAGGCCTCAGCAGGTGATGCATCCGCAGCTAGACGACGCAATTCACGGAAATCGGACAAAACCACGAAGGAAAACAGTACCATGTTTCCTGTGTTCAAAATATCCAGAAACTACAGATGAGTCATTGAGACATTCGGCTGCTGTTGACATACTCTTTGGAGGATCGAAGGTCAGGATAGAGCCGTCAGAATGCCGCAGGTATCCATGCCACATATTGTTCTTGTCGATATAGGTACCCGCTACTGAGCCAATATTATTGATGCCACTCGCATATGTGCGGATAGCGTTCGGCACCTTGAAATTGTCGAACGTCCCCTGCGGCTTACGGAGGAACACATAACGGTCCTTTCCGTCGTAAATCCCACCAACAATTTCACCGGTACTGTTGATACCGTCAACCACGGTCTCAAGCGAGCCAGGGGGATCGATTGTCGTAATGGACCCGTCTGCGGTGCGTAGAAACCCGTGCTGGGTGTCGGTATAGTAATCGCCAACGATCAAGCCGTCGCCGTTGATCTCCCTTGGCAAAGTAGTAGTAGATCCCAGCCGCATCAAAAGCCGTTATTGCTCCGTCCGGGTCGCGAACAAAACCGTGAAACAGGTTTCCTGAGTCGATGTAGTATCCGGTAATCAGGCCGGAGTCGTTTATGCTAGTCGGACCTGTCCCCTGGCCTGTTTGAGTTCCAGCACCGGGCGCATCGAAGGTCGTAATTATACCCTCCGGTGAGCGAATAAATGCATGGAATGGGCCGTCGATATTGTAAACGCCAGCTATCGTGCCACCACCATTGATAGTGACTGCGTTAGTTTGTTGATGTTGGACTCGAATGGGCGCGATAGCGCCGTCCGCCGCACGAACGAAGCCTACGAGGGAGTCGTCTTCTCGGAACATAAAGCCTACCGCAACATTGGAGGCATTTATCGATGAAACTGAAACCTGTTTGGTGTGCGGCAGGTGAAAGGTGACGAAGGATGCTGCGGCTGCTCCCAAATTGGAAAAAGCAACAAGACAGATGAGAGTTACACACCAGCCTTCCATGTGCGACAATCTTGCTTTCATATGCGATCCTCACCTCTTAAATCGCAAGTTGCCGCCGGTACTGACGCGCTTCCGCGAGGCAAACTCTGCCACATTATCGATGGACTCTGGAAAGTCGAACAGGGGCCGCTTCGCCCAGGCCTCCGCACCTTAGCCCGCGATGCAAACGGGAAGACCCGAAAACGGACAGCTTGCGCCTGATCGAAGGCAAAGGATTGGAGGCCACGCCCGGAATTGAACCGGGGTAAACGGTTTTGCAGACCGCTGCGTCACCACTCCGCCACGTGGCCGTCCCAGGCAACCTCCTACTTGCGCCGGCGGCGTCGCGCAACCTCAAGCCCCACCGTGGCTCACATAGCGCCGGTCGCCGCGTAGTATGCCATACCGGCGAGGCAGCTGGCGGCGAGAATTGGAATCATCCCGATCTTGAAGCGGAAAAGGGCGATCATCGCGGCTGCGGAGATCGCCAGCGCCGCCCAGTTGACCGTGGTCCACACCGGAACGGTGAGCGAGAGGCCAAACGCATGCGTCTGGTACACCTGCGCGAAGAGCGTGTGCAGGCCGAACCAGACGGCGAGGTTCAGAATCACCCCGACGACGGCGGCGGTAATGGCCGAGAGCGCCGCGTTCAGCGATTTGTTGCCGATCAGCGCTTCGACGTAAGGGCCACCCAGGAAAATCCAAAGGAAGGGCGGCACGAAAGTCGACCACATGGCGAGCACGCCGCCCAAGCTGCCGGCCAGCACGGGATCAAGCGGACCCGGGCGCCGGAACGCGGCCATGAAACCCACGAACTGCACCACGCTGATCAGCGGACCCGGCGTGGTCTCGGCGAAGCCCAAGCCGACGAGCATCTCGCCCGGTTTCAGCCAGTGATAGTGCTCGACCGCCTGTTGCGCCATGTAGGCCAGCACGGCGTAGGCGCCGCCGAAGGTGACGACGGCCATCTTGCTGTTGAAGGCGGCAACGGTGGTGAAGACGTTGTCCGGACGGTAGAGGACGAACAGCAGCACAAGCGGCCCCAGCCAGATCGCGCTGCCGATGCCCAGCACCTTCGCAAAGCGCGCGAGCGACGGCCTCACATGCGCCGGCGTCGCGCGGGCAAACGCTTCGTCGATAACAGCGGGCGCTTCGCTGTCCTGCTTCGCCGCGCCGTGACCGCTGCCCGATACAAACCACTCTGGTCTCACTCTGCTGCCGAGGAAACCAATCAGCGCCGCTGCCAGGATGAGGAGCGGAAACGGTACGGCAAAAAAGAAAATGCCGATGAAGGCCAAAGCAGCGATGACAACGGACGCTCGGCTCTTGAGGGCGCGCTTGCCCACCCGCACCACCGCTTCGAGCACCACGGCCAGCACGGCGGCCTTCAGCCCGAAGAACAGCGCCTGCACGATGCCGATATTGCCGAAAGCGGCATAGACCCAGCTCAGGATGCCGAGGGAGATCAGGCCCGGCAGCACGAAGAGCGTGCCGGCCACGATGCCGCCCTTCACCCGATGCAGCAGCCACCCGATATAGATGATGAGCTCGTGCGCCTCCGGGCCGGGCAGCAGCATGCAGTAGTTGAGTGCGTGCAGGAACCGCGTCTCGCCGATCCAGCGCTTCTCCTCCACCAGGATGCGATGCATGACGGCGATCTGGCCGGCCGGACCGCCGAAGCTGAGTGCGGCGATCCGCGCCCAGGTCCAGACCGCCTCGCGGAAGGAGACGGTGTGGCCGTACTCCGCGCCGGAGTCTTGTGCGGGATCGCTCATGCGACTGTGCCGAATCCCGCTGGCGGCCAGCCGTGTTTCTCGCCGCTCGCGTGCCGCGCCCACGCATAGAGCGCGTCGTAGACAACCAATCCCGCTTGCAGCATCGCGTGATCGTCGTCATGCATCTGCGAGAGGCCCAACGAGATCGCCAGCAGCCCTGCCGCTTCCGGCGACAAAGCCAGTGCGCCGGTGTCTGCGCCGCGCACGATCGTCGCCACCCGCTCGAGCGCCGCGCCGCGCAAATCGAACTCGGCGATGAAGGCATCGAAGCTGCAACGCTCGCCATTGTGAGAGAAGTGCACGCCGGGAATGTCGTAGGGCTCCGCACCGTGCTCGCGCCCCTCCGCTATCACCCGCTCGGGCGGCACGTAGAGGAACTCGGCTTTGGGATCGATGAAGCGCAGTACCAGCCAGGGGCAGGCGATGCGGTCGATCTTCGGCCGCTCGCGGGTGATCCAGCGCGAGCTGCCCCCTTTGGGAAACAGGCTCTTCAATTTCGTGGAAATTCTGGATGGCGTGTCCATGACTGAACCCTCCTCGACAACAAGGACCGGGCAGAGCTTGGACGTCGCCGTCTTGGAAAAGCCGGGGGTCTGCAGTCCCCGACTAGGGAAAGTCTACGATCGCGCACAGACCCCGTAAAGAGGTTTGTCAGCGCGCGATGGGCTCAGTTATAAGCGCCCGCCGCGCTGTCCCCCTCGAGCTCGCCGAATGCCCGATTACACGATCCAGCGCCTCAACATGGTCGAGTCGCAGGTCCGGACCAACGATGTCACGGATCGGCGGATCCAGGAGGCGATGCGGGAGGTTCCGCGCGAGCGCTTCGTTCCCGCCGGCAAATGCGCGATTGCCTATGCGGATATGGCGGTTGAGGTGGTGCCTGGACGGTTCCTGCTCGATCCGCGAACCTTTTCGAAGCTGGTGCAGCTGGCCGAGATCGCGCCCGCCGACAGGATTCTCGATGTTGGCTGTGCCTCGGGCTACTCGACGGCGGTGCTTGATCGTCTGGGCGGCGAGGTCACCGGCCTGGAGGAGGACGCCGAGCTCATCCGCATCGCAAGCGATGCGCTGCCTTCGGCCGGCGCAAAAGCGCGGGTGGTGCAGGGCAAGCTTACCGAGGGCTATTCCGCCGGTGCGCCATACGACGTCATCTTCATCAACGGAGCGGTCGAGCGTGTGCCAGACGCTTTGCAGGCGCAGCTCGGCGAGGGCGGCCGACTGGTCACGGTGATCGAGACGGGGCGACAGGGGCGGGCCCATCTGCTGGTTCGCGAGCATGGGCGCATCGGCAGGCGGGCGGATTTCGACGCGAGCGTTCCTCTGCTCCCCGGATTCCGGCAGCCCGCGGCCTTCGTGTTCTGACGCCGATGCGGGCAGCCAAACCCTCGCGCAAGGCCGGTGTTAACGGCATATTTCCTTCTGTGGTTAACTGTCTTAGTGTTTTCAGCCCGGCCGCCGGAGTGCGCAGATGACCCCCTCGAGCCCGCAGCATGAGCCCACGATGGAGGAGATTCTCGCGTCCATCCGCAAGATTATCTCCGAGGATTCGGCGGAGGCTCCGCCTCCCAAGACGGATGGCGATGTGCTTGAACTGACTCAGGAGGTGCAGGAAGAGCCGGTGTCGCCGCCGCCCCCTCCGCCGCCGCCCATGGCCAGCCTGGAGCCGGAACACCATCCCGAGACCGCCGCCGCCCCTGAAAACGACATCGTTCTTGTTTCGCATGAGGAGACCATCGTGAGCGCGCCAGCCCAAGTCCCCGAGCACGACGGAATCTTCTCCGAAAAGTCCCGCAAGGCGATCGACGATGCCTTCGCCGGGCTGGACGAGGTCGGTGAGCCGCCGCCCGCCGCTGAACCGCCGCCAAAGCCCGCAGCTGCAGTGTCGCCCGACGGGACGTCGGTCGAGGCGGTGTTCGAGCGGGCGGTGCGCGGCAGTGTCGAACCGCTGATTCATCAGTGGATGGACAGCCGCAAGGACGAGTTGCTCAACGCGGCGAAGCCGCTGATCCGCGAATGGATGGACGAGCACTTCCCGGCGCTTCTGGAAGGCGCGGTACGGGACGAAGTCGCCCGCGTCGTCAAGGCGCGCGGCCGCCGGTAAACAGCCGTCTCAGCCTTCATTTATCCTCGCCCGCTCGCGGAGAGGTGGATCGCCGCACAGCGGCGAGCCGGAAGGGGGATCGAGACGTCCCCTCCGCCTCGCACTTCTCCCCGTAAACGGGGAAGGATGACCATTGGCAGCGGGCGCCTCAGCCCATATTGAACGGGCCATGCTCGACAAGACCTTCAATCCCAAAGAGGTGGAAGGGCGCATCTACGCCCAGTGGCTGGAGAGCGGCGCATTCCGCGCCGGCCGCCGCCCGCAGGCGGAGCCGTTCTGCATCGTCATTCCGCCGCCCAACGTCACCGGCCGCCTCCACATCGGCCACGCGCTGAACAACACGCTGCAGGACGTGCTGGCGCGATTCGAGCGCATGCGGGGCAAGGACGTGCTGTGGCAGCCGGGCATGGATCACGCCGGCATCGCCACGCAGCTCGTCGTGGAGCGCCAGCTGGCCGAGCGGCAGCAAAGCCGCGTCGCAATGGGGCGCGAGAAATTCCTCGAGGAGGTGTGGCGCTGGAAGGAGGAATCCGGCGGCGCCATTTCGCAGCAATTGCGCCGGCTGGGAGCTTCGGCGGACTGGTCGCGCGAGCGATTCACCATGGATGAAGGGCTCTCACGCGCCGTTCTTAAAGTGTTTGTTGAGCTCTTTCGCAAGGGCCTGATCTACAAAGACAAGCGGCTGGTGAATTGGGACCCGCGGCTGCAGACCGCGGTCTCCGATCTCGAAGTGGAGAACATCGAGGTCAAGGGTCACCTCTGGTACATCAAATACCCGATCGAGAATGCGCCCGGGCAGTTCGTCACCGTTGCCACCACGCGGCCGGAGACGATGCTGGGCGATGCGGCCGTTGCCGTGCATCCCGACGACGCTCGCTACAAGGCGCTGATTGGCAAGCGGGTGATCCTGCCGCTGGCCAACCGGCCTATTCCGATCATAGCGGACGAATACACCGATCCGGAGAAGGGCACCGGCGCGGTTAAGATCACGCCGGGCCACGACTTCAACGACTTCGAAGTCGGCAAGCGCCACAACTTTCCAATGTTCATTTTGATGGATGCGGAAGGGCGATTGAGAGACGACGAAACAAGTTGCGACTTAGGCTTGGACGTAGTCGCTGGTTCGGGCGTCGCGCGCTCCAATGTTGTGCCGACGGCGTACCGCGGGCTGGATCGTTTCGAGGCTCGCAAACAGATTGTCGCCGATTTGGAAGCATTGGAGCTGATCGAGAAGATTGAGCCCATCGCGCATTCCGTGCCGCACGACGAGAAGACGAAGACGGTCGTGCTCGAGCCGTATCTCACGGAGCAGTGGTACCTGAACGTGCAGCCGCTGGCCGACAAGGCGATTGCCGCGGTAGAAGAGGGCCGCACCAACTTCGTGCCCGGTCAATGGACCGGCGTCTATTTCAACTGGATGCGCAACATCCAGCCGTGGTGCATCTCGCGTCAGCTGTGGTGGGGCCACCAGATCCCCGTTTGGTATGGCCTTCCAATCACAACATCACGCGGGCAACTCATCGAACAAGGTGCCTTCGATCACATAAAGATACTTGAATCGAAAGGGCAGGACATCGACAAGCTGACCTGTATTTCGGATGGCTCAGAGATTGACAAGCAATACGGCGAACGAGACGGAGCCATCACATTTTGCGACTATGATTCGGATGCAGCAAGAATCCAGGCTGTTGGCTATGTGAGGCAGAAGCTGCAGCATCTCGGTTTCCGAGGTGATGAACTCACGGTCGTTCTGGAAAGTGAAGGAAGTGACCCGATCTCACTATTGAAGGAGGGAAAATATCTAATTGAGCGTGATAACGACGTTCTCGACACATGGTTCTCCTCCGCGCTGTGGCCGTTCTCGACGCTTGGCTGGCCAGAGGAGACTCCGGAGCTGAAGCGCTACTATCCCACCTCCGTCCTCGTGACGGGCTTCGACATCATCTTCTTCTGGGTCGCCCGCATGATAATGATGGGGCTGCACTTCATGCACGACGTGCCCTTCCGCACCGTCTTCATCCACACCCGCGTCTTGGACGAGAAGGGCGTGAAGATGTCCAAGACCAAGGGCAACGTGGTCGACCCGCTGACCTTGATCGACGAATACGGCGCCGACGCGCTGCGCTTCACTTTGGCGCTGGCGGCGGGGCAGGGCCGTGACATGCGCATCGGCCCCTCGCGCGTGGAGGTCAACCGCAACTTCGCCACCAAGCTGTGGAACGCCGCGCGCTTCTGCGAGATGAACGGCTGCGAGACGCGCCCCGATTTCGATCCCGCCACGGCCACGCTCACCGTCAACCGCTGGATCGTGGACGAGACGGCGCGCGCCGCGGCCGAAGTCACGGCCGCGCTGGAATCGCTGCGCTTCAACGAAGCGGCCGGCGCGGCCTATCGTTTCGTCTGGGACGTGTTCTGCGACTGGTATCTGGAATTCATCAAGCCGCTGCTGAACGGCACCGACGAAGGCGCCAAGGCGGAAGCGCGCATGACGGCGGCCTGGACCCGCGACCAGATTTTCAAGCTGCTGCATCCAATCATGCCGTTCATCACCGAGGAGTTGTGGGCGAAAACCGAGTCGCGCAGAGCACCGCGTGGCACACTTCTGATCGAGGCTCCTTGGCCCCGCGTCTTCGCGCCTCCGCGTGCGAATCTTGCACGCGACGAGATGCAATGGGTGATCGATCTCATCTCCGGCATCCGCTCGATTCGTTCCGAAATGAACGTGCCGCCAGCGGCCAAGATCGCGCTGGTGCTGAAAGACGCGAGCGCCGAAAGCCGCGCGCGCCTCGAGCGCAACCGCGACGTGATCCTGACTCTGGCGCGGCTTGCTTCCGTCGACATCGCTGACACGATCCCGCCGGGCTCGGCACAGTTCGTGCTGGGCGAAGCCATCGCGGCACTGCCCTTGGGCGACGTCATCGATTTCGCCAAGGAGCGCGCCCGCCTCACGAAGGAATTGCAGAAAGCGCAAGCCGAGATCGCCCGCTTCGACGCCAAGCTCGCCAACGAGCAGTTCGTCAGCCGTGCGCCGGAGGACGTGCTAACCGAGCAACGCGAGAAGCGCGCCGCTGCCGCCGCTCTCGCCTCCCGCCTCAGACACGCCGTCTCACGCCTGGCAGGCTGAGCGGATCAGCCGCGGCCTGATCAGCCCAACAGCCCGCTCGCCGCCCAGGCGTGCATGGTCTCGTTTGCGACCTCGAAATGCATGTCGTCCTCGGCGCCAAACCCGACGCCGGAAAACCATCCCGCCTTATTGAACAGCGGAATGATCGTCGCGATGCCGAGTTGAACTTTCCCTTTGCCGTTGCCGATTGTTTTTCCGTCGACGGCGATATCGATCGCCGTACCCCACGAATGGTTGGAGAGATGTGTCGAGGGTGCACCAGATGTCGGCCTGCGAAGGCGTACACACAACATGCCTTCACTGCCCGACGCATCGAGTAGCGACTGGTCGAGCGACTGGATGTTGTTGAAAACGGAAACGAGACTGGCGACTGCCGGTTTGATTCCCCGAACCTTGAACTTGGCGATCGTGGCAGAAGTCAACAGTGCCTTGGTCGGAGGTGAAGCCAGGTCGTTGTAGCAATCATCGTTCTTGGTCACGTTGGGCTTGCCAAGCAGCGAGATCATGGTCGTTTCGCTTGCAGAGGAAAGACCGACGTTGATTGGTCCCAGAGAAGACTTTGGGATCATTCCACCCCATTTGCTCATTTTTCATTCCCCCCTTTTTTTTCGTGTCATTGATACAATTTGACCGTTAATGCGAACAATACCAACTATACATGCACCTTGGGCAATTCATACGGAAAATGTGCATTTCCCCCGAGGATATTGTCGAAGAGCAGAAAGGGCGCCGGACTAAAGCCGCGACCTGCGCGGAGGGGCTTCGGCAGGCGCTCTACATGCGGGGTTAGCGGAACAAGCACGTCATCTCAGGCATTTCCTTCCGTGGCGGGGCCGCCATGGAGAGCTCGATGAAACGGATTACGACAATTGCGGCGCTGGCACTCGGGATTTTAACCGTCGGCACGGCGGGTGCCGGGGCGACATGCGAGGGGCGAAAAACCACCGGAACGGTGCTCGGCGCGGCCGGCGGCGGCGTTCTCGGCAACGTCATCACGCACGGCAGCTTGATCGGCACGGTCGGCGGCGCGGTTGTGGGCGGCGTGGCAGGCCATGAGATTGCCAGGGGCGGCTGCACGCGCGTCGCTTACTACCACCATCGGCGCTATTATGTGGACCGCTACGGCCACCGGCACTACTACCGCGTCGCCGTGCGCTGACACGCGAACGCGAAAGCCATTGCTTGCCTTGTGTGGGCGATTCACTCAGTCGCCCGCATAAAGTGGACGATGGCGCGGTCAGCTAGCCGAAGATCGTTTTCTCCTCGCCGAAGAACAGCGGCGAGCGGGCGAGGTCGATGAATTTGCGTTCGTCTTCCAGAAGCTCAAGTCCGGCGGCCTGGCCCTGCGGTGTGCCCGTCGCGGCCTGAATATCGTCCATGGAGTGCCACCAAAGTGCGGCCACGCCGTCGTACATCTCCGGTGCGCCGCGCCCGGCGCGGATCGCCTCGTTGAGGTTTGCCGTGGCGGAATGCATCTGCACGTAACGCACGATCCGCAGCGCGGCCTGGTGTTTCGCCACCAATGGCGCGTGCTTCTCATGCCAATAACGTTGGAAGTCGTCCCTGCTCAGTGAGGGGAGGCGATGGAGACAGAACGTCAGCTTGATCATGGCGCTACCTGCCGTTTACACGGCGGAGTGAAGCAGCTTGGTCGCGCGAAGGAAACCGTCGCGCCGCGTTTACGACGCCAGAATTGGCTGGACTTTCTGGCGGGCTTCCAGACGTTCTGCGCCACGTACGATGACGCGCTCGCCGGCCTTGATGGCGCCGCGGACTTCCACCAGCGCGCCGTCTTCCGTCCCGGTTTTCACCGCCACGCGGGTCGCCACGTTCTTCCCGTCCACTTTGAACACGTAGGTGTTGTCCTCGCGCAGCACGAGCGCGTCCCGCGGCACCGCCAAGACGTCGCGCGTCGCCGCCGACGGCACCAGAACTTTCGCGGCGTCGCCAACAAACGCCTGTCCCGCTTTCAGGGCGACCCGCACCTCGATGGTGCGGCTCAATTCATCACCCACCGGAACGATGGCGCGCACGATCGCGATGACCGCATTTTTGGCGATCTGCACCGTGACCGGCATCCCCTCGTGCAGGAAATGCGCGGTGTCGATCGGCGCCTGCGCCTTCACCTCGATGGAATCGGTATCCACCAGCCGGACGATCTCCTTGCCCGGCGCGGCATACTCGCCGGGATTGATCAGCCGGGCGACCACGCGTCCGGGAAACGGCGCGCGGATTTCGCTGTGGTTGTACTGATACTCGCTTTTGCGCAACGAGGCCTGGGCCTGGGCGAAGGCGGCCGTGTCCATATCGCGAGTAGAGGAGGCCTGATCCCGTGTCGCTTTCGCGATCGCGCTCTGCGAATAGAGGCGGTCCATGCGCTCGGCCTGGCTGCTGTCGAAGCGCAGCTGGGCGGCGAGCCTAGCGACGTTCGCCTTGTCCGACGTCAGCTGCATCCCGGCCACGTTCTTGTCGATGCGCGCAACGATGTCGCCCGCTTTCGCGATGGTGCCCACTTCGGCCACCCAGGCGACGCGCCCCTCGACTTCGGATGCAAGGTGCGAATCGCTGCGCGCCACCACTGTGCCGGGCAGCGCCACCTTTGGCGCCATCTTCACCGTCCGCGCCTGCACCACGGCGACCTTCGGCGGTGGCGCCTGCGGGGCCTGCTGCGCCTGCGCGAACGATGCCGCGCACAGAGCGGCAGCGCCGGCCAGCACCCGTAAGAATTGCGTCGGCCAGATCGTCATGCGGCTGCCCTCGTTGCGCGGAACGGTGTTGCGGGCGTGATTGGCACCTCACGCAGTGCCGCAGGACGCTCACCCAGCCGCAACATCGCCGGAATCAGGATCAAGGTGAATACGTGGCTGATCAGAATGCCGCCGACAATCACCGCGCCCAGGCCGCGATAGATTTCCGCGCCGGGGCCGGGCACCAGCACCAGCGGCAGCATACCGAAGATTGCGGTCAGCGTGCTCGAGAAGATCGGGCGCAGACGCGTTTCCAGACTTGAGCGGACGGCATCGACGCGCGTCATGCCTTCGGCTTCCGCCTGGCGCGTGCGGGCGACGAGCAGGATCGTGTTGTTCACCACCAGCCCCAGCACGATGATGAAGCCGATCATCGTCAACAGATCCAGCGGCTGGAAAACGAACAGCCCAAGCAGCCGCAGCGCCGCCATGCCGCCGATGGTGCCCAAGGGCAGGGCGATCGTCGCGATGGCGGAGTCCTTCACCGACTTGAACAACGCGGCCATGATCAGGAAGAGCAGCAGCACGGCGAGACCGAAATTCTTGCCCATGCTCCACAAGGCGTTGTCGAGATGGTTGGCGGCGGCGCCATAATCGATTTGACCACCCGCCGGCAGCAGTTTGCGGATTTGCGGTTCGATTTCCGTGCGCACGATCTTCATCGTGTCTTCCAGCGCCTGTCCCCGGGGCGGCTGGAGGTTGAGGGCGAAGGTGCGGCGGCGATCCAGGCGATAGATACCGCTCGGCGCTAGCGTCTCCTGCATCGAAACCAGATGCCCGAACGGCACGATACCGCCTTTCGGCGTGGATACCGGCGCGCCGATAACGGCATCCGGCGAATTCAGCGGCCGCGATTTCAGAATGAGAAACAGCCGCTGCTCGCCGTCATACCGCTGGCCGACATACAGGCCTTCGCCGAACGCCTGCACCAGATTTCCCACATCCGGCCGCCCCCAACCGACTTCGGCAATGGAGCGATCGTCCGGCTTCAGCTTCAGCTGCGGCTGGTCGTAATCGAGCGAGGGATTGGAATTCACCACGCCGTCGGGGAAGCGCTTGGCGAGCAGTTCGAAACCTTTTTTCGCTGCGGCGCGCATGGCTTCCGGGTCGTTGGACTGGATGTTGATCGAAATTCCGCCGCCTTCGCTGAAGCCGCCGAACAGGCTGCCCATCTGCGCGAAGGCCTGCGCGTCCGGAAGATCCTTGATCACGTCCTTGCGCACGATCTGCTCGAGCTGCGGAAAATCACGGTCGTTGGGGACCCGCGCGGCCATGTCCATGAATCCGGGTCCGTCCATCTTCACGTAATAGTTCAGCAGCTGCGGCTGCTTCTTGCCGGTCATGTAGGGTTGCAGCGCGGCCATGATCGGCTTTGCGTAGTTGCGGTTCGCGAAATCCACCGTGGTCCCGGCGGGGAACTGGATGAAACCGTCGATGGCGGCGCGCTTCACCTGCGGGAGATATTGCAGGCTTGGGATCAGCAGCCACGTACCGGCCAGCGAGCCAACGATCAGCCCGCCGATCCACGCCTGCCGTTTGCGCGGGGTGTCGGTCAGGTTCATCACCACGTTGGTGATGCGATGCCAGACATTGGTGAGCCTGGAGACTCTCGGCCTCGTCTTCAGGAAAAGCGCGGACGCAACGGGGACTACCGTGATCGCCACGATCAACGACACGAACACGGCAAAGGCAATCGTCAGCGCGAGGTCGGCAAACAGCTGACCTTCCACGTCCTTCAGGAAGATCACCGGCAGGAAGATCGCCACATTGGTTGCGGTAGAGGCCAGCAACGCGCCCCACACCTGATCGGTGCCTTTTTGCGAGGCTTCGCCGGCCGGCGTTCCACGCTCGCGCAAGCGCAGGATGTTTTCGAAACAGACAATTGCCGCGTCGAGCACAATTCCTGTCGCAAACGCCAGGCCCGCCAGCGACACCACATTCAGCGTGCGCCCCGCCAAGTTTAGCAAAATCACCACTGCGAAGAGGCAGATCGGAATGGCCGAGGAAATGATCAGCGTGCCGCGCCATTCGCGCATGAAGAACCACAGCACGCCGACGGCGAGCAGGATGCCGAGGATCAGGTCGGAGGTGACCATCCCGAGCGCCTGATTGATGAAGTGCGATGGATCGAAAGAGTATTGCAGCTTGACGTGCTGGTCCTTCGCCGGGCCTTCGTTGATCTTCTCAAGTTCCGCCTTCACCGCGTTGACGGTGGCGAGCACGTTGGCGCCGGATGCCCGGAACACCTGCATGCCCAGCGCGGGATTTCCGTTCTGGTACGCAAATCCTTGCGCCTTGCTGCGGCCCACATGCACATCGGCGACATCGCCCAGATGCACCGGCTTGCCGTCGCGCCACTCAAGGATCAGCCCTTTCAGGTCCGCCACGGAATAGCGGCCGCGGAATGACAAGCCATATTGCCGCCGCCCGACATCGATGGTGCCGCCCGCAACATCCTCCGAGCCGCTGATCTGCTGCGCCATCTTTGGAATCTGAATCCCAAGCTCGGCCGCGCGCACCGGATCGAACACGATGTCGATCTCGGAATTGCCGCCGTTAGCATTGATCTGGGCGCTGCCGACACCCGGCACTGCCTCGAGCCGCGGAATCACCACGTCTTTCAGAAACTGCTGGTACTCGTTGATGTCGCGCTCGTTGCCCGGCAGCTGCTGCATGAACACGTAGAGAAGCGTGGCATTGGAATCCTGCGTGCTCGCGAGCTGCACGAACGGCTTCTCGGCATCGAGCGGCAACGGGGGCAGACGGTTGAGCCGCCCGATCACGTCGACCAGCGTGCTCTTTATGTCGGTGCCGAGGGCGAATGTAAGCTGCACATAGGCGCCGCCTTGGTTGGAGTACCCGTCCATCTCCTGCAGGGCGGGAATCCCCTGCAGCACTTCCTCTTCCGGCTGGAGGATCTGCGCTTCGATCTCGCGCGGCGTCTCGGCGCGCCACTGCGTGCCGATGCCGATCTGCGGCCGGTCGATATCCGGGAAAAGCTGCACGGGCAGCGCGTTCAGGGCGAACACGCCGAACAGGATGGTAATGGCGACTCCGACTGCCACGGCAGCCGGACTCTTGATGCTGGCCAGGGTGAGCGCCCGCATCGGCTCCCTCGCTGTTTCGGGCTGCGGATCGTCATCATGCCCGCAGTGTGGCCTAGATGTGGCGTCACAAGGCCGTGAGACCAACGAGAGCAGCCATGCGGAAAACGAGTGACGGATCGGCTTCCCCGAGAGAGGGCAGAACTACCGCAGCTTGCGGCAACAAATGCTCTTCGGTATCTCGTCGCCCGAGGATGGGTGGCCGAGCGGTTGAAGGCACCGGTCTTGAAAACCGGCAGACCTGCAAGGGTCTCGTGGGTTCGAATCCCACCCCATCCGCCATCATCTCTATTTCACATTCTCTCATGCTCTTTCACATGCCGGCCGCAGACATGCGGCACCTGTCAGTGAGACGGTCCCGCCAGCCGGTATCCCCGGCGGGCAAACTGCCAGCCGGGGAATATCCGTATCTGCCGCGTAGCTATTGCACGGTAACTGCGGAGCCTGCGGAGGCGATGCCGTTCGCCACCACATAGAGGGTGCTCGCCCCGGTTTCCGCTGCCGATGGCACCTTGAACTTGAACGAGCTGAACACGGTCGGCTTGATCGACAGCGTGCTAAACTCGGTGCTTCTTCCATAAAACACATGTCCCGTCGCGTTGTTGACGATGCGCACGAGCGGGAAGTTGGTGGCCGACTGAAAGTCGTCGCCATAGTAGGCGCCGGCCGAACGGCCGTTCAGCTGCCGGCCACCGATTCTATAGGTATGATTTCTGGTAATGGTTGAGGGAGCAGAACTGATGGTCGGCCTCCACGTCGAAACCGTCGTGCCGGTCGTCGCATAAATCTCGGGTGTTCCGAAATTTGTCATCAGAATCTGTCCGTTGGGCAGAACAACGAAATTGAAGTTGTACGCGCCGCGGTCTGCGAATTGCGTAACGGGATCGGAAACCTCTGAGATGGTGTTGTCCTGCAGCGCCCATTCGAAGAAATGCGTGGGCGCGTCGCCGAAGCCGGAACTGGCGGCGAACAGGATATTGCCATTGCGCAGCACTGCCGCGGGTGCATCGGCAAGGTCGCAGAAGTCTGTCCCACCGGCACCACAGACGCTTGGAATATCCGGCCCACCGGTCCACACACCGGTGTCGGTGTTCAGGATCGCCGTCGGGTCCGGGTTCGGATCGCACCCATATGTGTTGCTCTGTGGGTTGTAATTCGAGTGACCACCGAACGCGATCACCCTGTTATCGCCCCGCACAACCGCCGGCCCGATCTCATAGGTCCCGCAGACCCCCGGATCGGCGAGTGATACAGGTACGGTCCCTGCGTCGCCCCAAGTCCCAGTCGCCGGATCGTATTGTTCCGCATTGGTCGCGTCAGCGGTGGGATAATTGGTCCAAATATCGACGGTCAGGATCTTGCTGTTCGGCAGCAATTCGTAGCCCTGCTCATCCTGGTAAGCCCCGGCCGCGGACGGCGCGCCTGTTTGAGTCCAGGTAAGATCGGACGCATTTAGCAGCCAGGCAGTGGCAGGATAGTCGCAGCACGGACCCAGCATGAACGTGCCGTCGGCAAGCCCGACGCTCTGAGCATCGCTGATCGTGCCCGCGCCGGCTGGTTTGGTGACCGGCGTCCATGTGTCGGCAACAGGATCGTAAATCGCGCCATAATTCTCCGCAGCCGTACCCGAGGAGCCCAAGTTGTATTCACCGCCGATGGCGATGAAGCGGCCGTCCGGAAGGACGCCCGAAGCGTAGGCGAGCGGCCCGTACTGTGTCCCGTCAATCACCGGCATGCTCGCGATCGGTGCCCAGGTGCCGTTGATATAGCTGCCGGTTTTGGTCGGCTTGAGGCGATACCAGTTGCCAGTCAAGCAGACTTGCACGATCACAATCCCGTTGTGCAGGAGATGCGGGCTGCAGAAGTTCGTTCCGGCGGGCGCGTTGGTGGCGACGGTCCACGTTCCGCCGACCGTAGCAACGAACCGCCTGGCGAGGCGCGCGGGGGCGTTAAGCCGAGGCAGCTTCGCAACGAAGTTCGACCACGCCTTCGGATGGTTTTTGAAATACTCTGAGGTCGCGTGCGAAAGCGACGGCGGGGGGATTACGCCTGCCGGAAGCCTTAGCGCCGTGGATTGAGCGGTGGCAGTTTCGCCAGCAAGTAGCGCGCACGCGACCGCGGCAAGCGCAGCCGCGCTCGCCCTAGCAAATGATGTCATTGGAACAAGCCCCTTCTTTCACCTGATACCACATCACATCGTCCGCGCCAGTTCAACGGAAGATTACAGCCACACACAGCCGGCCTTCATGATCTATCCACAGGCGCGGACGGCGCGTCGTGACGATCGTTGAGCGCGGCATTAACCGTTCGCTAACCACCGCCAGCTAGGAAGAATTCGCAAAGCCGCAGAGCAGCTTACCGGCTTTGAGGGGACCAAACGGACGCGGCTGGGGATGCTCCGAACCGTGCGCCATGCGCTAAGCGTCGGCATGCTTGCCGGACTGGCAGCCGCATGCGCCACCGCCCCGCCGCCGAAAGCCACGGGTTCGGCATCCGGTGCCGGCGGCTACAAAGTCGGCAATCCCTACCAGATCGGCGACACCTGGTACTATCCGCACGAGCAGCCCGACTACGACGAGACGGGCATCGCGTCGTGGTACGGTCCAACGTTCTACGGCAAGCAGACCGCGAACGGCGAACTCTACGATGGCGATGGACTGACGGCGGCGCACCGCACCTTGCCGATGCCGGTGAACGTGCGGGTGACGAATCTCGACAACGGCAAATCCGTCGTCGTGCGGGTGAACGACCGCGGGCCTTATGCCAAAGGCCGCATCATCGATGTGTCGAAGCATGCCGCCGAGCTGCTGGGCTTCTATGCCAAAGGCACTGCGCGGGTGCGCGTGACTTATCTCGGCCGCGCCGGTGTTCCGGGCGGCGAACCGGCGCGAGACGACACCGCACCGG
Source organism: Alphaproteobacteria bacterium UBA6038 (assembly GCA_002429315.1). GTDB lineage: Bacteria > Pseudomonadota > Alphaproteobacteria > Micropepsales > Micropepsaceae > Rhizomicrobium. The sequence continues at coordinate 15,199 of DIZC01000102.1, read as the reverse complement.
TGCTCGCCAAAGCCTTGCGGGCGGTTCCCGCCGGCCGAGTCGAAACGGCGTCGCTGGAGGTGCCGGAAACGGCCTCAATAGCTTCGCCACCTCCGCCGCCGGTTCAGGTCGCATCCTTGTCGCCGCCGCCGCCGCGCGAATCGCCCCCACCGGCTGCACCCGATACGGATCAGCCCGATGGCGAGGTCACGACGGTGCCGGTTCCGGCCGAGACTCATCTGTATGTCCAGGCCGGCGCCTTCAGCGCCCGCGACAATGCGGAGCGGTTGAAAGCGAGTCTGGCGAGCACCGACCTGTTCATTTCCCCCGTCGAGCGCGAGGGGAAGCGGCTGTACCGGGTCCGGTCCGGCCCCTACGAGGACCTCGAGGCCGCAAATGCCGCGTTGGCCCGGCTCACCGGGCTTGGTAATAACGACGCCCAGATCGTCGTCGATCAATAGAACTCACATCCCTGGAGTAAGCGCGATGCGGCGTACCGGCCTTGCAGCCGTCCTGTTTTTTCTTTCGTTCGTCGCTGCGGCCGGCTCGGCTGCCGCAGAGGCCGTGGACACCTCCGCAGAGCACGCGGTGATCATGGATGCCGACACCGGCCAGGTGCTGTGGGCGAAGGACGCCGACACGCCGGCGCCGCCGGCTTCGATGAGCAAGCTGATGACGCTCGAACTTCTGTTCCAGCACCTCAAGGATCATCGGGTGAAGCTCACCGACACGTTTCCAGTGTCGGAGCGCGCCTGGCGCGAACGCGCCGGCTCCGAGTGTTTCGTCAACATCGGCGACAAGATCTCGGTCGAGAACCTGATCCGCTGCGTCATCATCATGTCGGGCAACGACTCCTGCATCGTGATCGCAGAAGGGATCGGCGGCACGGTGGAGAATTTCGTCGCCATGATGAACGCGCGGGCCAAGCAGCTCGGACTGCGCCAATCGCATTTTGTCAACCCGAACGGGCTCGACCAGCCGCCGGGACAGCTGATGTCGGCCATGGACCTCGCGAAACTGGCGCGGCATCTCGTCAGGGATTATCCCGAATATTACCACTATTTCGGCGAGCGGGACTTCGTCTGGAGCAACATCCACCAGCACAACCGCAACCTGGTGCTGGAGAAGTTTCCCGGCGCCGACGGCCTGAAGACCGGACACATCGAGGCTTCGGGCTACGGCATCACGGTTTCTGCGCTCCAGAACGGCCGTCGCCTCATCCTGGTGCTCAATGGGCTGCGCTATCCCGATCTCGAGAAGCGTGGCGGCAAGGCGCAGGATTGGTTCGCCGAGCAGCGCCGCGCCGACGAAGCCGCGCGTCTGCTCGGGCTCGCTTTCCGCGAGTTCCGGCAATACAAATTGTTCTCGCCAGGCGACAAAGTGGCGGACGCGCAAGTCTGGCAGGGCTCGAGCGACACGGTGGCGCTGACCGTGCAGAAACCGGTCGCCGTGACGCTGACGCCGGATGCGCGCACGGCGATGAAAGTGACGGTGAGCTACGACGGCCCCGTGCAGGCGCCGATTGCGAAAGGCCAGCGCGTGGGCGCGTTGAACGTGAGCGCGCCGAACTATCCGGCCTTTAACGTGCCGCTGGTCGCGGCGGAGGATGTCGGCCGGGAGGGATTCATCGGCCGCATTTTCGTCGGACTGCGCGCCGCCATCACGGGCCATTCCGGAGGCCGATGAGCGACGCGAACCCAGCGCGCTTCATCACCCTCGAGGGCGGAGAGGGCGCAGGGAAATCCACGCAAGCAAGGCGGTTATCTGAAGCACTGCATGCGCGCGGTATCGAAAACATCGTCACGCGCGAGCCGGGCGGCTCGCCGGGCGCGGAAGACATCCGCAAGTTGCTGGTAGAAGGCGAGCCGGGGCGCTGGACGCCCGAGATCGAAACGCTGCTGATGTTCGCGGCGCGCGTCGATCACGTCGCGCGGACCATTCGTCCGGCACTTGAGTCCGGCGCCTGGGTGATCTGCGACCGGTTCACTGACTCCACTTACGCCTATCAGGGGGCGGCGCGCGGCGCTGATGCCGATTTCATCCGTCGCATCGAAGAGGCGACGATCGGCGATTTCCGCACCGATCTCACGCTCATCCTGGATGTGCCGGTGGAGGAAGCGTTCGGCCGCATCGAAAGCCGCGCGCATGCCGAGAACCGGTTCGAGAAATTCGATTGCGCGTTCCACGAGAGGCTCCGTCAATATTTCCGGCAATTGGCGCAGCGCGAATCCGAACGCTGCGTGCTGATCGACAGCCGCGGCGAGACGGAGCGGGTGTCGCAACAGATTTGGCGCGCGGTCGCCAGCCGCTTTAACCTGTAGCCATGGCGAAGCGCGCGCGCACAACCGAAGCGGCCGAAGAGCTGGACCGCGTCGAAGGGTTTTTCCATCCGAAGGAGTCGTTTCGGCTGGCGGGCCAGGACGAGGCGCTCGCGCGCGCCGCCCGCGCCATCCGCACGGGCCGGCCGCCCCAAGCCTGGCTGGTCACCGGTCCGCCCGGCATCGGCAAGGCGACGCTCGCCTACCGCATCGCCCGTTATTTGTTGCGCTACGGCGCCTGCGATGCCGGACCGGAGGATCTTTCGGTGCCGCAAAACGATCCGGTTTCGCTGCAGATCAAGTCTGGTGCCCATCCCGGCCTGCTGGTGCTCAAGCGCGGCATCAATCCGGAGACGGGGCGGCTGATGACGGTGCTGCCGGTCGATGTGATCCGCAAGCTTGCCGGCTTCTTCGGAATGACGTCCGGCGCGGGCGGCTGGCGCGTGGCGATCATCGACACCGCCGACGAGATGAACGAAGCCGCCGCCAACGCACTGCTGAAGGCGCTGGAGGAACCGCCGTCGCGCGCGATGCTGCTGCTGCTGTCGAACGCGCCGGGCAAGCTGTTGCCGACCATCCGTTCGCGTTGCCAGCGCCTCGCGTTACGGCCCTTGCCGGAAGATATCCTGCTCGCCGAGCTCGCGCAGCATCTGCCCGACTGGAAAGACGCCGACCGTGCCGCGCTGGCGAAACTCGCGGGCGGTTCGCTCGGCGCGGCGCTGCGGCTTGCGAACGAAGACACCCAGGTGCTCGCCAAGGATGCCGAGCGGCTGATCGAACAGGCGGCCGTTCCCAACATTCCGGCGCTGTTTACGCTCGCCGATCGCATCGGCCGCAGTGCCGGCACCTTGCAGACCTTCGGCACGTTCCTCACGCAAAACCTCGCCGATCGCATTCGCGCGCAGGCGCAGGTGCAGAGCGGGGCAGGCTTGCGGCGCTGGATGGAGGCATGGGAGCAGGTGACCGCGAACTTTGCCCGCGCCGACGCGTTGCATCTCGAACCGCGGCAGACGATTGTCTCCTCCATGCGCGCCATTTCGCACGCCGCCCGGCGCAACCCGCCCGGATTGCATGCTCGTCGATAGCCATTGCCATCTCGATTTTCCCGAATTCGCGCCGGAACTGGACGCAGTGGTGGCGCGTGCCAAGGATGCCGGCGTGGGTACGTGCGTCACCATCGGCACCACGCTGGAGAAATTTCCGCGCGTGCAGGCGGTAGCGGAGCAGTTCGAGACTGTGTGGTGCTCGGTTGGCGTCCATCCGCACGAAGCGAAGGTCGAGCCGCTGGAAAACCCTGCGCCGCTGATTGAGCGCGCGCAGCATCCAAAGGTTGTCGGCATCGGCGAAACTGGCCTCGACTACTATTACGAGCACAGTCCGCGCGCGGCGCAGATCGCCAATTTCCGCGCCCACATCGCCGCCGCGCGCCAACTCAAGCTGCCGCTCGTCGTGCACACGCGCGATGCGGAAGACGACACCATCCAAATCCTCCGCGACGAGATGGGGCAGGGCGCCTTCACCGGCCTCATCCACTGCTTCACCGGAACGCGCGCGCTGGCGGACGCCGCAGTCGATCTCGGCTTCTGCATCTCGGCCTCCGGCATCGCCACCTTCAAGAAATCGGAGGAGCTGCGCGCCGTGTTGAAAGACGTGCCGCTCGATCGCCTGCTGGTGGAAACCGATGCGCCGTACCTCGCGCCGATGCCGCATCGCGGCAAGCGCAACGAGCCGGCGTTCGTGAAGCACACCGCCGCCATGCTCGCGGAGCTGAAGGGCGTCAGCTTCGAAGATCTCGCGGCCGCCACCACGGAAAATTTCTTCCGCCTGTTCACGAAGGCAAAGCACCCGTGAGCGCGACGCTGGAAGTCACCATTCTGGGCTGTGGCTCCTCCACCGGCGTGCCGCGGCTGGGCGGGCCGGACGGCGCCGGCGACTGGGGCGCCTGCGATCCCACCAACCCGAAGAACCGCCGCCGCCGCTGCTCCATTCTCGTACGGCGCCGGGCGGGCGAGGGCGTCACCACCGTGCTGGTCGACACCGCGCCGGATTTGCGCGAGCAGTTGCTGGAGGCGCGCTGCGCGCATCTCGATGGCGTGCTCATCACCCACGATCACGCCGACCAGACGCACGGCCTCGACGACCTGCGCACCATCGCCTACCGCAATCGCAAGCGGGTGGATGTTTATTCCGACGCTTCTTGTCTCAGCATCCTCAAGCGGAAGTTCAGCTACACCTTCGAGACGCCGCCGGGCAGCGAATACCCGCCCATTCTAACCGCGCGCGAGATCGTGCCGGGACAGGAATTCGAAATCGCCGGGGCAGGGGGCGCCGTTCCCGTGCTGCCCATTCGCGTCCAGCACGGACGCATTGGTTCGCTCGCCTTCCGCTTCGGACCGCTGGCCTATTCGCCGGACGTGAACGCGCTGTCGGAAGAGGCCTTCGCGGCGCTCGAAGGTGTCGAGTGCTGGATCGTGGACACGCTGCGCTACACGCCGCATCCCAGCCACGCCAATGTGGAGACGGCGCTCGAATGGATCGCGCGGGTGAAGCCCGCTCGCGCCATCCTCACCAACCTGCACATGGATCTGGATTACGAAACGCTCCGCCGCGAGCTGCCGGCCCATGTCGAACCGGCGTTCGATGGCATGATCCTCACGGCGCCGCCGGCGACCGCCTGAATCCGGTTGTTTTTCAATTTTTTCATGCGGGCGCGGAGGCGCTTCCGCGTGAATCCGATTCGGAAATGGGGGTCGATTCAGACGCAATTCGAGCGACCATCGAAAATAGAGTTTTCGATTTTCAGCCCGTTTTTCCGTGTTCGGCCCACGTTCGCCTACGGGCATCGCACATGCGCTGCGTCTCGCCGCGAGGCGAGGGCACACGCTTTTTCCGCGATGGAGGGAGTCGGCTCCCCGATTCCGTCCCGCCGAGCGGCCGGCATTAGCCGGCGGAGGCGAAACGGGATCGAGGCGCGGGAATTCACGCGCGCGAGATTTACCCCGCGCGGGGACGCAATCGGGACATGGCTGTCCTCCTCAAGGTCGAGTTTTATTTTTTGGGCTTGCCGGACGGTCGCGCGAGGCAACAAAAAAGCCCGGGACTGCGGGATGTCCGCCGGCCGGGCCGCCTCCGGGCGCACCGCCGGAGAATGGGGTGAATATGCAAAACCAGCGTCACGCTGTCAAGCGCAAAGTGCAAAAATTATGTTGCTATTTTTGCATTATTTGCGCAGCACTATTGCCGGCATCGGCTGGTCCGCCGGGATTGCGGGACACCGCCGCTTTGCGAGGCGCCAAAGGTCAGACTTTTTGCCAAACGCCCGAGAAGGCCGGCTTGCCGTTCAGCATATGGCCGCTCGCATCGGTCATGTGGAAGCCCTTCGCCGTCATGGCGGCTTCCGTCTTGCGCAATTGCGAGACTGTCATTTCGGGATCGGCCTGCCAGCCGCCCGCCAGGCCGGATTCGAGAATGGCGGTATAACGCGACACGCCGTTCACGGCCGCCCCGGCGATCCGCACCGGCCGATATCCTTGCGCCGCCAGAGCTGCCGCCTGCGTTTGATATTCCGCCGTCGTGAGCGACGTCAGAATCTGTTGGGTCGAGGTGTCGCCGCGCTCCCAAATCGCGGCAAAACCGACGCGCGCATCGACATGCGTCATGCGGAAGCCCTTGGCGGCGAACTCGGCACGGGCGCTGTCGAACTCCGCCTGCGTCATGCCATGGCGCGAGTGCCAGTCCGGCCCGGAGATGTATTCCCAGCACGCGGCATAGCGCACGCCCGCGCGCGTCTTGAAGGCGCTGACGCGGCGCAGCCGGTAGCCGCGTTTCTTGTATGCCGTGTTGGCGACGCGATAGGCAAGGTCGTTCAGCGAGCTGACGGCATGCCAGGCGGTATCGGGAGCGGGAATCCAGATCATCGACGAATAGGACGTGCCGCCGTTCTCGTCGCAATCCACCAGCAACTCGAGGAAGCGCTGGGCGGCGGATTGCGCGCTCTGCGGACTCTTGCGGACAAGCACCGCGCGTCTGGCAACACCGGCGAGACTCGTGCCGGTGACCACAAAAGCCGATGCGCAGCCCAAGGCTACCCGCCGCGAAATCGTCATAACGCCACCCCGCTTGCAACCCCCACCTGGGGGGTCGTGCCTGCTTTTTCAGCCCAAGGCACATTCTCCCGCCGCGCTCAGCTGGCGTCAACCGCCTTCAGGGCGCCGGCACACGCCCGGGTTGAATCGCGAGCCCAGATTTGCAGCTTTTGGACCCCAGGAGTCAGCAAAGCGGCCCCGGACGATTGTCCGAGGCCGCGTTGCTGCCGAAAGGCAGGGACTTAATGCGGCGCGTTGTTGTCGTTATCGCGGTCGCGATTGTCGCGATCCTTATCGCCGCCGCGGTCGTCGCGGTCGCGATCACGCGTGTTGTCGCGGTCGCGATCGTTATCGCGGTCCCGCGTATTGTCGTCGTGACCGCGCATATTGTTGTCGCGGTCGCGCATGTTGTCGCGGTCGCGCATGTTGTCGCGGTCGCCGCCGCGCATATCGTCGCGATCCCAGCCCCGCGCGTGCCAATCGCGGCGCCAGTCGCCCCGGAACATGCGGCCGTCCCAGCTGCCATGGCCAACGACCCAGCGTCCGCCGCGCCAGAAGTACCGGACGCCGCCGTAGGTGCGGTAATAGAGCGGCTCGTTCACCCACACGCCGTCAATGAACACCGGCTCGCTGAAGCGGGGGTAGCCGCAGAAGTCCGGATGATTGAAGGCGAAGCGCGGGTTTCCGCAGCGCCCGGTGCGGATGCGATAGCTGCCGTAGAAGGCGGGGCCGGGGATGCCGATCCCGATGCCCACCGACACCCCCGCAGCGGCGGGTGCCGTGGTCGCGAGCGTGCCGCCAAGCGCGGTGCTGCTCAGTGCGAGCGCACCGATTGCGAGCTGACGTAAAGTCCTCATGGTCGTGAAATCCTTTGGTTGGTGCCCAGTCTCCGGAGGCGATAACGCGCCAGGGGGGCATTTCGGCTCCCCATTATTTCGGAAATTACGTCAAAAGATAGGGCAATCGAGGCGGATGGCCGTTCTGTCTTCGTCCGGATCGCCAGCCCGGAAAGCATTTGACCAGCGGCGCCTGACGAGCGGGGATTCCGCGAGACCCGCAAGTGGCTAAAGCTCAGTCTGGAATTGCCGGAATTGACTTGATTCCAATTCGTGAAGGGAACCGGGCAACCATCCGGCGGATGCTCTGTTAGCCAAACATGGAACCAGAGCCGACCACACGCGCCGAACGACGGCGGGCCTATGCGGAAAAGATCGAGGAAGCTGAGCGGATGGCTCGAAAGGCTCTGGACGAAGCAACGCGTCAGCACTGGCTACAGATCGCCGACTCGTGGCGGGTCCTCTCCGAGCAGTCCAGCTAGCGCGCGTGTTTATGTGAACACTCTGGAAGGCTATTTCAGCGTGTTTAAGCGCGGGATGATCGGCACCTATCAGAAGGTCAGCAACACCCACTTGCATCGCTACGTTGCGGAGTTCGACTTCCGGCAGAACTACCGCGAGAAGCTGGGCGTGAATGACGTAATGCGTACCGAAACCGCGTTGGCAGGGGCAGTCGGCAAACGGCTGACCTATCAAACGACTGGTGGAGAAAAAGCGACCCCGGTTTAGATCGTACCGCGCGTTGGTACGGTATTGGGTTGAACGATTGGGGCAGGGCGGGCAATAGTGTTCGCCCTGCTTCGGAGTTCTCGCCATGGCCCGCAAATTCGCGACACGAAAGCCGCCGTCCCGAAGCGCCAAATCGAAGGCCACGCAGAAGGGCGCGGGCGAAAAGGAAGCCCAGTACGCGCGATTTCTCGAAATGGCCGAAGAACGCGGCACGTCGAAAGACCCGAAGGATTTTGACAGGGCGTTCAAGCGCGTCACATCAGTCGCCAAGAAATGACATGTTGTAGGGCTTCGCCCGCACCACACGCACATCGACGTTGATGACCAGATGGGCCTCTGCGGCGTGTCCGTCCGGCTTTGTTAGCAATCGGCCAGTTTCGATATTGCAACCCGTAACGAGTGTATCGTTCTCCATGAGGCAATAGAGCGGGTCTGGCAGCGTCCCAGCGTCCCCGTATCGCGCCACACCGTCGTCGAATTGGGGCATCGTGAGCGCGTCGAACCGCGTTTTGATGCGCCCGTCGATATCGCCGCCTTGCATTATCAGGCGGCCCGGTTCCTCCTGCCGAAGAAATAGAATGTCCAGCGTGCATGTGAGCGCCATCGACTCGCGCACGATGGGCAGGAAGTTCTTACCACCCTTGATTATCCTCGCGTAAAGATCACGCCTCGGACCCTTCGGGCCTGCGCTGATAATTCGTTTGTCTCGCGGCGGAGTAGGCTGGCTGTGGTGGGCATCAAGCATCCCGAACGGGCCAGATTCCGGTACCACGGTGTTCGCTATCGCGTCCCGCAAAACTGGATTTACTGAACAAAGAACCTCCAACTGCGGGTGCATCTCGCGCCGAATGCGCCAAACGTCTTCGCCTTTGGAGGAATTGGCACTGGCCGGGAGCTTCCCGTCGTAGGTGAGTGTGAACTTCATAAAAGGCAGTCCGAACGGTTCGCCCGATTTTCGAGAGACTTTCATTCAAAAGCCCCCGAATTCCCAACATACCCCAAGCCCTTGGGCCTTGGTATGGCAGGTGTAACGTCGGGCACAAATTGGCGATTGTATACTTAGCGTACCGGAAACCTGTTAGACTGATTCGGACAGGCCGGCGCTGAGAATTGCGGCGGGTGCCGCTATGCAATCGACAATCTATGGCACCCGCCGCGCTAGGCATGTGCCGTGGGTTCTCAAGTCAAAGTCACTCAGGCGATGATCGCCGCTGGCGAGGCTGTTTTGAGCCGCGCCTGTGATCAGGCCGAGATTGCTCCCTCTTGGTCTGTGATTTCGTCTGCCCGGGATGTTTATATTGCCATGGAGACCGCAAAATATCGTCCAGCACCTTCCGACCATACTCGCTCTTCGGTGGCCTCCGGCCCAAGTGGCGATAATTCAGGTGGGTCATTATCTGCCGAAGGTCCACCGTCATAGCCTTCAGCAACTCTGGAGAAATCGGGAAGACGGTCGGCTCTCCCTTCGCTCGAAATTCGTCTGATACGATTGCGTTGCCTTCAGCTACGGATTGAGCGCCATAGTGCAGGATGTTGTTTCTAGCGCCATTGATAATTCCAAGTTGCTGCAACACGTCCTCCAAATCGTCTTTGAGCTCCTTGCTCGCGGTAGTAGCAGCCGCCAGCTGCTTGATGTAGCCGCACCCTCCATCGACCCTGGTTCCGGCGAAGATGATTTTGGCAACGGGCGGTCTGGTACCAGCATACGTCCACAACGTCCGGGCGACGGCTGTCTCCACTTGGGAGAATGTATGCACAAACTGACCAAGGGCCTCGTAGTAGGCCGCGATGCGCGCCTTGCCTTCAGGTGTATCCGATGCAGGAATAGTGTATCTTCGCATTCCAGCTCCAGCAGCCACGTCAGCCACTGAAGCGCCTGCTAAGGAAACCTCGACATTCGCCATGGTAGAAGTCCCCAATCCGAAACGAGACGAAGTCCTAAAGCGGATGCTGAAAACCCCGCCAACGCCTCACGCCCCACTCAAGGCGAAGCGTAAGGCGAAAGCGCGGAAGAAGGCGACTCGGAAAGCCGAGACCGGCAACGGCTAGGGGCTCTTCAAAAGGAGAAATTCAGATGAGACTTTCCCGATTGGCGCTTGGGCTGACACTCGCATGTGTCGCTTCAACTGCCGCTGACGCTGCCAATACCACGGTGCGCTTCTTTGCGCCGCATACCATTGTGATCACGTCCTACAGCACAGACCAGCGCGGGTTAGTGGTTGGACCAAATCGCGTGGATTACCAACATAAGTTCAATTGTGCGAGCACGATCGGCTGTACGGTGATCATGTCTTCCGCTACGACCACGAATACCTCCCCAACGACAAAGACTTGCTTCCTCATTGATAGCGGTAGCGCCGTCGGTGTTCCGTGCGCTGTTGACAACCCAAACAGCCCGAACATTGTGAAGCGCGCGGTGGTAGAGGTTCTGCCCGGTCAGCACACAATTCAGACCGTCATGCAGCTGATCACCGGTACCGGTAACGGCGACGAATTAACAGCGTGGGAGACCGATTATACGATCTACGCGCTGCACTAATTGGGACACCCGCTCCCGCGAATTAGGATTTACGCCACGCCTTTTTGCCCCAGAACTCACGCGGGCGCGGCTTCACAGCGCCGCCGCGAGCCTTACGCCAGCGGATGAACGCTGCCGCCTTCTGGCGGATTGTTTCGAGTTTCGTGAGGCCGTCGATAAGTGAGACGCTTGCCGGTGATCCCTTGCAAGGCAATCGCGGCGCGCTCGTTATCATCAAAGCCCAATTTGGCGCGATAGCTTGCGCGGAAATCAAATTCGGCAAGGTAACGCTGTAGGTGTTGCTCTCCGCAATGCTGATAGGTGCCGACCATCCCGCGCTTGAACACGCTGAAGAACCCTTCGGCGGTGTTTGTGTGAACATCGCCGCGCACGAACTCTTTAACGTGATCCACGCTTTCATGTTTCGCCACGACGCCGGATGGAGCCGGTAGATCGGAATACTTGTAGAGTTGTGCGCCATCCGTATGGAGGGTGCTGTCGCGGTGAACGTGCTGGTGCAACGTGGGCATGATTTCGGCCTTGGTGCCGTCGCGTAGCTTGAACGAACGGATTTTACCGCCGCGTTCCACGAGCGTCAGAACCTTCATCTTGTGAGCATAGCCGCCAGCACCCGGAGCCTTGCGCTTGCCGGATTGCTTCAAGAGGTAGGTTTCATCGGCTTCCACAATCTTGCCAGCGCCACCTAGAGGGTCATAGCCAGCCTTGGGCGTCATGGCCTCGCGGATACGGTGAGACATGAACCAAGCGGTTTTGTAGGTCACGCCTAGCATGCGGTGTAGCTGGTGACTGGAAACGCCTTTCTTGCCGGACGTGAGCAGTTCCGTCGCCAGTAGCCACTTTGTCAGGGGGATTTTGCTGCGCTCGAAAACGGTCCCCACGGTCACGCTAAAGGGCTTCTGGCAGGGGCGGCACTTGTAGACGCCCGGACGGGTGCTATCGCCGCGAAGCTCCGTAGCCTCGTTCACAACGCCACAGTGCGGGCAGATCGGGCCATCCGGCCATTGCAGCTTTTCGAGGTGCTTACGGGCGGCGATTTCGTCGGTAAAAATCTTGGCTTTGAGGTTCAGTGTCATGGCACGGTCCTAAGCGACTATGCCGTAAATATAAGCCTTTCCTGTCGGTACGTCAAGTATACAATCGCCCACAAATTGCCCATAATATACATTATACGAGAACTCCCTGGGGTCGTCACCGTCAGGAACGGGACCGACGGCTGCGGGGTGAGATTGCCGCTGCCTCGCCCTGCCACGGGGGGCGGATTGACGAACAGCGCGATGTGATCCCCGGCGATGGAGACGTCGCCTTGCGAGGAAATGGAATCTATGGTGAGGCCGGTCGAACCCACATGGGCGTTGATGTCCTTCGCCGTGGCGACAATCCGCGGTCCGAACACGACGGGGACGCTCGTATCCTCCTGGAAGGTGGCGACGGAAACGGCAGAATCATAGGCCCAGTTGGGCCGACCGGTCACCCGATCGACCGGACCCAGGTGCACGTCCTGCCCGCGATAGCTGAGTTCGGCTTGAACGCCGTCAGCGGTGCTGTGGGCGTCAGCGGCGACGGCCGCACCGGATGCCATCAGGATGCCGCTGCCGATCGGCAACAGCACGAAGAGTTTGGAAATCTGCCGATTCATTGGTGTGTCCGCACTCGTGTCGATGAACGCCGGCCACCAGCCGGTTGCGTTATACCAGAATTCTTCGACGCAGCGAAGCGGGAGTCCGAACTCCCGTCGTCACCTGTTGCTTGTCCCCCTGCCCGCTATTCGGTACTCGCTAGTCGCATGTCCCGTGATATCGTCGCCCTGCTCGACATCATGCGCACCTTGCGCAATCCCAATGGCGGCTGCCCGTGGGATGTGGAGCAGACCTTCGCCTCCATCGCGCCCTACACCATCGAGGAAGCCTACGAGGTCGCCGGAGCCATCGCGGAGGAGAACTGGGACGGCCTGAAGGACGAGCTGGGCGACCTGCTCTTCCAGGTGGTGTTCCACGCCCGCATGGCCGAGGAGCGCGGGCTGTTCGATTTCGCCGGCGTGGTGGCGGCCGTCACCGACAAGATGGTGCGGCGGCACCCGCATGTGTTCGGCGATCTCGCCGGCATCGATACGGCCGAGGCGCAGGTCGACGCCTGGGAGGAGCATAAGGCGCGCGAGCGCGCGGGAAAGCCGGACGCTGGCCTGCTCGACGATGTGCCCCGCGCCCTGCCCGCGCTCACCCGTGCGCTGAAGCTTCAGAAGCGCGCCGCAAGCGTCGGGTTCGATTGGGATTCTGCGCCCAAGGTGGTGGAGAAGCTGGCGGAGGAAGCGCAGGAGATCGTGGAAGCGAAGGCGGCCGGCGCAGGCCAGGCGGAGATCGAAGAAGAGATCGGGGATCTGTTGTTCGTGGTCGCCAATCTCGCTCGGCACCTGAAGGTGCAGCCGGAGGATGCCTTGCGTGCCGCCAACGAGAAGTTCTCACGCCGCTTCTGCTTCATCGAGCAAGGCCTTCGCGCGCAAGGCAAATCCCCGGCCGACGCTACGCTGGACGAAATGGAATCCCTGTGGCAGCAGGCGAAGCACGAAGAACGCTAAGGCAGTTCACGGACTGCCTATACTTGGATCGTCGTGGCCGCCCTCGTGGCGGCCATCCCTACCCTCCGTGTGGATCGTGACCATGGATGGCCGGGACAAGCCCGGAAGACGGAGTGGGCGTGTTTCTGAGGAAATATCCTTTAGCCGGCGAAGGCACTCGCCACGATACGCCCGACCTCCGCCAGCACCGCGTCGCGCGCCGCGTCAGGCGCCGTCGAGCCTTTGTAATAGGACGCGATCAGGATCGGTGCGCGGCCGGGTGGCCACGCAACCGCAATATCATTCGTCTCGCCGCGGAAGCCGCTGCCGGTTTTGTTGCCCACCTCCCAGCTTGCCGGGAGCCCGGCCTTGAGCCGCGCCTGGCCGGTTCGGGATTTCTGCAGCCAATCGGCGAGCCGCGCGCACGAGGCTTTCGAGAGCGCGTCGCCCAGAAGCACCGCCTGCATGTCGGCCAGCATGGCCGCCGGCGAGGTCGTATCGCGGATGTCGCCGGGCTTAATATCGTTGAGCGAAGGCTCGTTGCGATCGAGCCGCGTCACGGAATCGCCAAGCTCGCGCGCGAACCGCGTCACCGCTGCCGGACCGCCCAACGATGCAAGCAGCAGATTGGCGGCCGTGTTGTCGCTCCATTCGGCGGCAGCTTCGCACAGCGCGCCCACCGTCATGTGCCCCTCGCCTACATGGGCGCGCGTCACCGGCGCGTAGCTGAGCAGGTCCGCCTGGCCGTACGGGATGAGGCGGGTCAAGCTCTCGGTGCCGAGATCCACTTTCCGGAGGACCGCCGCCGCGGCCAGTAGCTTGAACGTGCTGCACATGGCGAAGCGTTCGTCGATGCGATGCGCAAGGCGCCGGCCCGATCCCGTATCGATCGCCGCCACGCCAAGCCGCCCGCCATGCTGGGCTTCGAGCGCGGCAAAGGAATCGGATGGCGCCACGCGCGCGGCGAACGGCAACGCCACAGACGCGATCACCATCTCTCTGCGGCTCAGCATTGCGCCCTCACTATGTGCGACCTCGGTTCAGGAAGCGCGGGCCGCCACAAATGCGTACTTCATCGCCCCCGCTCCGCGCTACCCGGCCCGAGTCATCTCACGGGTCCGGGCGCACCGTCCAGGAAGCACATTAACCATAATAGGGATCATCGGAATCCCCATCGCTTTCCGACCGAACTGTCCTAGACCGGGACACCGATTTGTGGTTGTCTGATCCGTCACCTCCTGGAAAGGAGGGGCATATCAGGGCAGAGGGGCAAAATCGCAGGCCAAAAGACGAAAGAACGATTCGCGCGTCCGCGCGGCATCGTTCTGTGTGTTCAATCGTCCGGCGGCGTCTGCGGTGGGATTGGTCGAAGCGAATTCCGCGGTCTTTGCTCAGTGTGGAGTGTGAGGAGGCGTACAGCCTTCTCGCACGCGTTGAATCTTGAAAGGGAAAGACATGAGAAAATTTGGTTTATTTGCCGCGGTCCTGGCCTTGAGCGCCGCGGTTCCGGCGCTTGCCAATGCGGCGGGATATACATTGTTCGGCGCCGCGACATATGTGAGTCCGGGCGATGCTTCCAACCGCGCCGTGCAGCTGGTTGGCAACGCCAACACGGGCGCGTATTCCGGCGTCGACTTTGGGGCACTCGGCGGCACCATCAATGATCTGAACGAACTCGGCACCGACTACGACTTCACCTCCAGCAGTTGCGGGCTTGGATCGCCGCGCTTCGGGATCTCGCTGGCCGGCTATACCGGCACCATCTTCGTCTATATCGGGCCGCCGCCGAGTTACACCGGATGCCCGACGAACGCGTGGACGCCGAGCGGCAACCTGCTCACGCCGGCAAGCCTCGTCGACACGTCGCAATTGCCGGGCGGTACGTTCTATGACACCTGGGCCGCCGCACAGGCGCGCTACAGCGGCGCGAGCGTCACCGATGTTTTCGTGGTGAGCGACAATGGCCCCACCGGCAGCCAGACCGTGCTGGTCGATAATACCGACGTGAACGGTACGGTTTATGACTACGAGCCCACCAGCAAGGACGATTGCAAAGGCAATGGTTGGCAGAATTTCACCAACCCGCCCGGCCCGTTCAAGAACCAGGGCCAGTGCGTGAGCTACTTCGCCACGATGCAGCACTAGAGCACGATCCAGTCAGA
>DIZC01000020.1:1960-34922 GCA_002429315.1 Alphaproteobacteria bacterium UBA6038 | reverse complement strand
GTGAACGGCACGTCGAGGATGCGGGCCAGAGTCTGCGCGAGCAACGTCTTGCCGCAGCCGGTCGGGCCGATCAGCATGATGTTGGATTTCGCCAGCTCTACGTCCGCGTTCTTGGCGGTGGCGTTGATGCGCTTGTAGTGGTTGTGGACCGCGACCGAGAGCACCTTCTTGGCGTGCTGCTGGCCGACTACGTAGTCGTCCAGCACCTTGTAGATCTCCGACGGCGTGGGCACGCCCTCGCGGCTCTTCATGAAGGAGGTCTTGTTCTCCTCCCGGATGATCTCCATGCACAGCTCGACGCATTCGTCGCAGATGAAGACCGTTGGCCCCGCAATGAGCTTGCGGACCTCGTGCTGGCTCTTGCCGCAGAAGGAGCAATAGAGCGTGTTCTTGTTCTCGCCGCCGCTCGCCTTACTCATGGCTCTCCTGGGACTCTAGTCCACGTTTTTCGGCCGCCTGCCCGGCCAGCACCTCAAGTGCAGGAACCGCGCCAGAGGGATTCGGTTGCTGCCCGACACCATACGACCACGATAGCGGCGGGCGGATCAAGATTTGTTTAATCGCGGCTCCCTCGGGCGATTTCCCGGGCGTCGCAGCCACTTAGGACATTTCGCCCAGTTCGGAGCGCCGACTCAACACCTGATCCACCAGGCCAAAACTCTTGGCCTCCTCGGCGGTCATGTATGTATCCCGATCCAGTGCTTTTTCAACGGCTTCAATCGGTTGGCCGGTGTGCTTGGCGTAGATCTCGTTGAGGCGGCGCTTGAGCTTGATGATCTCTTGGGCGTGCCGGGCGATATCCGCCGCCTGGCCGTAATAAGACGCCGAGGGCTGGTGCACCAGAATCCGCGAGTTCGGGAGACAGAACCGCTCGCCCTTGCGCCCGGCAGACAGCAGCAGCGAGGAGGCCGATGCCGCCTGCCCCACGCAAAGGGTTTGGATCGAGGGCCGGATGTACTGCATGGTGTCGTAGATGGCCATGCCGGCGGTGACGTACCCGCCCGGCGAATTGATGTACATGGCGATCTCTTTCTTGGGGTTCTCTGCCTCCAGAAAGAGCAGCTGCGCGGTGATCAGGCTGGACACGTAATCGTCCACCCCGCCGGTGATAAAGACGATGCGCTCCTTGAGGAGGCGCGAATAGATATCGTAGGCGCGCTCGCCGCGGGCGGTCTGTTCCACCACCATCGGCACCAGCGTGTTCATATAGACGTCGCGGGGGTCTTTCATGGAATCCGCTTTAGCCCTTCGTTACCCTGATGTCGAGCCTGCGCGATGACCGGTGCACAACTGGACGACATTGCGGCGTATTACGACTACACCGAGCCGTTCTATCGCCGGTTCTGGCACAGCGAGACCGGCGGCGTGCACTACGGATTGTGGGACGCCAAGACGCGAAACTTTCGCGAGGCGCTGCTCAACACGAATCGGTTTCTGGCGAACGTTGCGAACATTGCGGCGGGCGAAACGATTCTGGACGCCGGCTGCGGCGTTGGCGGCAGCGCATTGTGGCTCGCAGCCAATATCGGCGCGCGGGTGACCGGCATTACCATCAGTCGCAAACAGCTCGCGGCCGCGGAAGCGTCGCGGCGCCACGCCCTGGCCGCCGATCGGGTGGATTTCCGTCTCGCGGACTTCACTCGCACGGATTTTCCTGGGTCGCATTTTGACGTGGTGTGGGCGATCGAAAGCGTTTGCCACGCGAACGAAAAATCCGATTTTCTCACGGAAGCCCACCGCGTTCTGAAACCCGGCGGACGGCTGGTGCTGGCCGACGGCTTTCTCGATCGCTCGCCCGCCGGCGCCCGCGAGGCGCGAAAACTGGCGAGCTTCTGCCGCGGCTTTGTGCTGCCGGGCTTGGCCGACCCGAAAGGGTTCGGGGAGGCGCTGCGCCGCGCCGGGTTCGAGGACATCCAGCGCTGGGACAAGACGGCCGGCATACTCCCCTCGTCGCGGCGGATGTGGCGGATTTCGCTGTGGAGCTGGCCCGCATCGGCCTTGGGTGAATGGCTGCGGCTGACTCCGCCGCTGCTCACCGCAAACAATCGAACCGGCATGGACCAGCGCGAGCTCTTCGAGCGCCACGTGCTCGGCTATTACGTCTTCCTCGCGCACAAGCGCGGGGGCCCGGCTTTCGCAGATGCGCTTGCGCGGACTTGACTTGTGAAAGGCACCGTCACATATTTGACCAGTCGTTCTGACCGGTTGACTCATGCGGACGGTCCAATCCTCTGAAATGAAGGCTCGATTGCCGGAGTTTTTGGATGCCGTTGAGCGGGGCGAAAGCCTTGTCGTCACCCGGCACGGCAAGCCCGTCGCCCACCTGGTGCCCGCCCCGGTTGCTCACAATCATCGCGTGGGCCGCGCACTCGATGGAATTGCGGCGCTTCGCCGGACCACCAACAAAATGAGGGTCAGCGAAATTCTTGCCGCCCGCCACGAAGGCCATCGGCGCTGATGTTCGTGGTCGACGCTTCCGTCGTGGCAAGCTGGTGCTTTCCCGACGAGGCCGAACCGGTTGCCGACACCGCGTTTGCCCGCATCGCGACGGATTCCGCAATCGCGCCGGCGCTATTTTGGTTCGAATTGCGCAATGTCCTGCTAACCGGCGAACGCCGCGGACGGCTGGCGCATTCCCAAACCGCACGTTTTCTGAAATACGTTGACGATCTGCCCATTGAAACCGATCGCGATCCGGACAGTCAGATCGCACTTACGCTCGCCAGAACGCGTCGGCTTTCGCTTTACGATGCGGTGTATCTGGAACTGGCGCAGAGGCGATCGCTTCCGCTCGCAACCCTGGACGGTGCTTTGAAGCGCGCGAGCCGCGCCGAACGGGTGCCGCTCATCGGGGACGAATAGACGATCACGTGCTCTTCAGCTTCTCGGCCGCTTCGTCGGGGTCTAGGAACAGGGTTTCGCGATCGACTTTCCGCTCGTCCACCTGCGCGAGCTCGGCGATGAAATCCACCACCTTGTCCTCGAACAGCGGCGCGCGGACTTCCGCCATCGCCTGCGGATTGTTGACCAGCATCTGATAGGCCTGCTGCTCGGTCATCGCCTGGCCGGGCGACTGCATCCGGCTCTGCATCGCGTATTGCCGGGCGCGCGCGGCCGCGGCACGATTGACCTCGTCGGGCGCGACCTGGATGCCGTTCTGCTCGCCGATGCGGGCCAGCACGAGCCCGAGGCGGACGCGGCGCTCGGCGATCTCGCGATACTCCTTCTTGAGCTCCTCTTCGCTCTTGCCTTCCTCGTCGGCGCTCTTGCCTTCGCGCTCGAGCTCGGCCTGCACCGCACGCCAGATGCCTTCGAATTCCTGCTCGACCATGGCAGGCGGCAGGGGAAACGAATGGCTCGAATCGAGCGCATCCAGCACGCGCCGCTTCAGATGCAGGCGGCTGGCGCGGGCGAAATCCTGCTTCAGCTGGTCGCGGATGCGGTCGCGCAGAACCGACAGCGAATCGAGGCCGAGCTTCTTCGCCAGCTCATCGTCCACCGTCAGCGGATCGGGCGTCTTCACCTCTTTCACCTTGACAGTGAACACCCCGTCTTTCCCGGCGAGCTTCGGCTCCGGATAATCGCCGGGGAAAGTCACCTTCACGTCGCGCTCGTCACCCGCCTTGGCGCCGATCAACTGATCCTCGAACCCCGGGATCAGCTGACCCGAACCCAGCACCAGATTGAAATCCTCCGCCTTGCCGCCGGGGAACTCTTCCCCGTCCACCCGGCCGACGAAGTCCATCAGCACGGAATCGTTCTTCTCCGCCGGCTCGCCTTCGGCGCGGGGCGAATAGGTGCGCGACTGCTCGGCCAGCCGGTAGATTGCGTCATCGACCTCCTTGTCGGTCACCTCCGCCGTCAGCTTCTCCACTTTCAGCTGCGAAACATCCGTGACCTCGAATTCCGGCATCAGGTCGATCTTGAGGGTGAATTCCAGATCGGACTTGCCTTCGGCCACCTGCTCGAAATCGCTGCCAAGCTCGACGCGCGGCGGGAAGGCGGGCTTCAAGCCGTTATCCTCGAGCGCCTTCTTGCTGGACTCGTTCACCGCCTCGTCGACGATCTCGCCCATCATCGATTTGCCGAACGATTTCTTCAGGAACGAGACCGGCGCCTTCCCAGGCCGAAAGCCCTTGAGATGCACCCGCGGCTTCATCTCTTCGATCCGGCCGGTGAGCTTGGCATCGAGATCGCCGCGCGCGATCAGCACCTTGAATTCGCGGTGCAGGCCTTCGGAAACCGTCTCGGTGATCTGCATGTCTCGTCCTGTTCCTCAAATCTGCTGTACGAAGGCAAAGCCGCGCGGCTGGCTTGCCAGGCGTAGCTCGCGCGAACCAGCCCTGGCTTCGCCTTTGGGCTGCGCCGGGCAGTCTCCTCTCGCTTCGCGAGCGGAGCCTGGTGCGGGCGGAGGGATTTGAACCCCCAAGACTTGCGTCACTGGAACCTAAATCCAGCGCGTCTACCAGTTCCGCCACGCCCGCGTGCCGGACCCGCCGCTCGCGCAAACTCCGGAAGGCGGGCCGTATAGCAGGCGTCCCTGCCTGCCGCCAGAGGAACGGCAGGGTCCCGGCGCATCCGGCGGCCGGTTTGGCAGCCGCTTGGGGCGAAGCAGTTGCGGGCGGCCAGGAAAACAACTGCCGCGCGCGTGATAGTCTCGGTCACGATTCGCTTTCACCGATACGAGACGCGTCCATGGCAGAGCGGGTTCAGCCGGAGTGGTGGGGACGGCTCCCGATCATCGTCCGCGCAATCATAACGGGCGTTGCCGTCGGTTTGGTGGCGGCGAACGTCTGGCCGCTGCTGGTTCTCAACCTGGGGACGGTCGTGGCCGCTGCCATCGAGATCGCCTTTCTCGCTGCGTACATCTGGTGGGCCAGCGGCGGCGGTCCGCCCCGCCCGTGGAAGGCAGGCCGCGCAGAGTCTTTTCGCGCCAGCCGACTGACCGCGACCCAGTGGTTCTGGGGACTGGTTGCCGCATTTTCCTTCGCCGTCACCATCCACGCGGCGATTGTCGTTCTGTTTCGCCTGACGCCGTTTCCGGCAGCCGCTTTTCACGCCGGTTACGACTTCTCCTTTATCCCCACCGTGCCGATGCGCTGGCTCGCGGTTATCGTCTCGGCGGCATCGGCCGGCATTTGCGAGGAGACCGGATTTCGCGGCTACATGCAGCGGCCCATCGAAAAACGCCACGGCGCACTGCTTGCGATTCTCATCTCTTCAACCCTGTTCACGCTTGTGCACCTGACCAAGAGCTGGTCGATGATCGGCATGGTGCCCATCGTGTTCGGCGCAGGCCTCCTCCTCGGCACCCTCGCTTACGCGTCGGGCAGTCTCGTGTTTTGCATGGTGGGTCACACCCTGATGGACATCGGGCTGTTCGCCTTCTGGTGGACTCAGATCGCCGGCACCTTTTCTCAGCGTCCGATCTCGTTCGGCGGGCCGGATCGAGCGTTCTACATCGAGTGCGCCATCCTGGCAGCGGCGCTGTTCCTGACATTGCTCTCGATCCGGCGCTTGTGGCGTGCGCAGCGCGCGTCCAACGCGTCCTGAGAGATTACATCGCCCGCTCGTACAGCGCCACGTCCCAGAACCGGCCGAATTTGCGGCCGACTTCGCGATAGGTACCGATGGGACGAAAGCCCATCGCCACGTGCAGGGCGATCGAGGCTTCGTTCGGCAGGGTGATGCCGCCATAGGCGCGATGGACATCCTCGCCTTGAAGCGCCTCGAACAGAGCCGCGTAAAGGCGCCGGCCGATGCCCCGTCCGGTGTATCCCCGCGCGCAGTAGACGCTGGTTTCGATCGAGGTGGCGTACGCCTCCTTCTCCTTGAACTTCGCCGAGCACGCCCAGCCGATCGGCTTTGCGTCCATCGCCGCGACAAAGCACTGATAGCGTCCGCGGTCGGCGAACTGGTCCAGCCATTCCTGCCGCTGCGCCAGTGTCCGCGGCTCGATGTCGAAGGTGATGGAGGTGTTGAGGACGTAGTCGTTATAGATGTCGAGCAGCGGGAAGAGGTCGGCCGGCTCAGCGCGGCGGATGGAGATGTCGCTCATCGAGCTCTTCCTTCAAGGCGGAGAGCGCCGCCGGCAGCAGCTCCGGCAGGTCCTCCGAAATGAGACCCGGCCCGAACCTGGATGCCGCCTTCCCATGCAGCCACGCTGCCGCCGCGGCTGCTTTATACGACTCGAATCGCTGCGCCATGAGACCACCGATGAAGCCGGACAGCACGTCGCCCGAGCCGGCGGTCGCCAATGCCGCCGGCGCATGGCTGTTGACGATGACGCCGCCGTCGGGCGCGGCGATAACGGTGTCCGGTCCCTTGAGCAGCACGGTGCATTTGGCCGCGACCGCAGCGCTTCGCGCGGCTTCAACCTTGTTCTGAGACTTCGTCAGTAAGCCAGCGAAAATCCTGTCGAATTCGCCTTCGTGCGGGGTGAGCACCGCCGGTTCCCGCAACATGCGAAAGAGCGCGTTCGGATCGTCGTGGAACGAGGTGAGGGCATCGGCATCGAGCACCGTGACCGCACCGCTCGCCAGCACCGCCGCGACGAGTTCCCGGGTGGCCTGGCCCACCCCGCAGCCGGGACCGATCACCACCGCATTGAACCGCTTGTCGGAGAGGAGATCGGAAAGCCCCTTCGCGCCGCTGAACGGCTTGATCATGATGGCGGTGAGCTGCGCGGCGTTGATCGGCACCGCGTCCGGCGGGCTCGCCACGCTGACCAGCCCGGCGCCGATCCGCAACGCACCGCGGGCCGCAAGCCGCGCCGCGCCTGTGGCGTGCGCATTGCCGCTCACCACCACGCAATGGCCGCGTCCGTACTTGTGACCCAGCGGATCGGGCCAGGGATAGTCCGCCCCCCACAACTCCGGACCGTTCTCGAAGGTGTTCGGCTTGATCGATTCCAGTGCGGCGTCCGGAATGCCGATCTCGGCCACGATCACTTCGCCGCATTTCAGCCGGCCCGGCATCAGCACATGCGCCGGTTTCTTGCGGAAGAAGGTGACGGTAACCTCCGCCTCAACAACAGTATCGTCGAAGCCGCGCGCCCGATCGCCATGCAATCCGCTCGGCACATCGACGGCAACCACCGGCAAATTAGAGTTGTTCAGCTTACGGACGAGCTCCGCGGCAACGCCCGACAATGGCCGGGCGAGCCCGGCGCCGAACAGCGCATCGACCACCACCATCGCGTCATTCAGCACATCCGGCGTGAGCGGCACGACAGTCCCGTCCCAGCGCTTCGCCATCTCGGCGGCGTCGCCCTTCAGCGCCTCGCGCCCGCCGAGCAACGCAACGCACACGTCCCAGCCGAACGCCGCCAGATGGCGCGCGGCAACGAACCCGTCGCCGCCATTGTTGCCAGGCCCGCACAAGACCACGGCGTTTCCGCGCACATGCCGCCCAATCACCGCGTCGGCCACGGCGCGGCCGGCGTTCTCCATCAGCGTGAGCGAGGCAACGCCGTGCGCTTCCGCGAATCTGTCGGCGGCGTAGCACTGCGCGACGGTGAGGATTTCGTTCACCATCTGCTAATCGGTCCAACCTTCGGGTGGCCAATGTTGCTTGGCGGGGTCGCGCGGGCTCATCAGGCCGACGGCGATGCCATTCGGATCCTCGACAATGGCATAGCGTGAGCCCCAGAAGGCGTCCCAAGGCTGTTGCAGGATTTTATATCCGGCCTGCGCGAGACTTGCGCAGGTCTGATCCACCGCTTCCCGCGTGTCCACGCCAAATCCTATGACCACGCGACCGGCCAGATCGCTCTTGTCGCGCCAGGCGGCGTTCCAGACCCGCGCGAAGGCATCGGAATCGAAATCCAAATCCGTTTCGCCGCCGGCATCGCCGTTCACGTGGAACGGCTCACCGGATTTGCCGACTGCGGGTTCCGGAATCTCCACGCCGAGCAATCGATAGAAATCGATCGTCTTTCGCATGTCGTCGCTGACGATGTTGAGCTGATCGAAAATTGGGCGTGCCATGATGCTTTCGCCTTCATGTCTGTTTCCTGAGGGTCACGTGCATCGCGTGGTCGGATGCCATGTGCCGCGTGCACTGATAGCCGAGCGCAGGCAGGTTCAATCCGGCGAACAAATTCTCGCCGTTGCCCAACAATGTTGGCGAAATGGCGAGATGCAGTTCGTCGATCAGCTTCGCTTCCAGATATTGCCGCACCGTCGAAACGCCGCCGCCGACGCGCACATCCTTGCCGTTCGCCGCTTCCTTCGCACGCCTGAGCGCCTCCCCGATCCCGCCGGTCACGAAGTGGAACGTGGTGCCGCCCTGCATCGGCAAATCCTGGCGCGGATGATGCGTGAGCACGAAGACCGGCACGTGGTAGGGCGGTTCGTCCCCCCACCAGCCGCGCCAGCTTTCGTCGCCCCAGCCGCCGCGGATCGGGCCGAACATGTTGCGGCCTAGTATCCACGCCCCGATGTTTTCGAAGCCCTTGCGCGCGAAATCGTCGTCGAGGTCGGTGTCGCCGACGCCCGCCTCCCCGTGCATCGCCTGAAAGGTGTTTGTATGGAAGAACCACTGGAACGCTGCTTCGCCGCCAACGCCCAGCGGGTGCTCAAGAGACTGTTCGGGCCCGGCGCCGAATCCGTCCAGCGATACACCGAAGCAGCGGACCAAAAGCCGGGACATCGTGAACTCCTTTCGCGCCGAGCGAGGCTAAAATCCTGGCGGTGTTTTGTCGAAATGCGGGTCCGCCAGCTCGTAGGCTGCGCAGGCCGCGAGCACGCCGGCATCGTCGAACATGCGGCCCGCGACCTGCAGGCCCACCGGCAATCCAGCGCCGGTGAAGCCGCAGGGAATGCTGGCGGCCGGCTGCTGCGTGAGGTTGAAGGGGAAGCTGAACGGCGTCCATGTCATCCAGGCCTTGCCGTCCTCGTCCATCGGCGAAATCTGGCCGACATCGAACGCAGGCGTGGCGACTGCGGGCGTCAGCAGGAAATCATAGCCTTCCATGAATTGCCGCATGGCGCTGGCAAAGGCGCCACGCGCCGCATTGGCGGAGAGATATTGTTTGGTGCTGATATGCGCACCCTCCTCCGCCATGTTCCGCAAACCGGGATCGAGCTGCGCCTTTTTCGTCTCGGGGAGATCGCCGAGCAGGAAGGCGGCGCCCGCCCACCACAAGGTGCGAAAAATTTCGCCCACGTCGCCGCCCGGCGGATCGACCTGCTCCACTTGCGCGCCGAGGCCTTCGAACCGCTTCGCGGCGGCGGCAACGAGCGCTTCCACCTCGGGCACCACGCGCGTCACATATCCAAGCCGCGGGCTGAAGGCGATGCGCTTGCCTTTGACACCGGATTCCAATTCCGCCGCGTAATCCGTCGGCGCGTATGGCAGCGCGTGCCAGTCGCGCGCGTCCGGCTTGGCGATGACGTTCAGCAGCATTGCGCAATCGAGCACCGTGCGGCTCATCGGTCCAACATGGGCCACCGTGCCGAACGGCGACAGCGGATACGCCGGCACGCGGCCGAAGCTGGGCTTCAGCCCGAACACGCCGGAGAAGCAGGCGGGAATGCGGATGGAGCCGCCGCCATCGGTGCCGAGCGCCAGCGGCGCAAAGCGCGCGGCCAGCGCCGCCGCCGAGCCGCCGGAGGAGCCGCCGGGCGTCTTCGCCTTGTTCCACGGATTGCGCGTGATGCCGGTGAGCGGCGAATCCGTGGACCCCTTCCAGCCGAACTCCGGCGTCGTGGTTTTGCCGATCAGCACGGCACCGGCTTCGCGCAGGCGTGCGACGCTCGGCGCATCGGCGTCCCACGGACCTTTCGGATCGACGGTGAGGGAGCCGCGGCGGGTGGGCCAACCCTTGGCCAGCAGCAGGTCCTTGATGGCGACCGGCACGCCGTCCAGCGGCGACAGCGGCGCACCCTCCATCCAGCGCTGCTCGGAATCTTCGGCCTGCTTGCGTGAGCTTTCCGGTTCGACAAGGCAAAACGCATTGATCTCCGCATCCAGCGCCTCAATCCGCGCCAGACATGCCTCGGTGACGTCAACCGGCGACAGCTCGCGAGCGGCGAACGCGGTGGACAGTTCCGCGGCGGTGAGTTCGTGGGGTTCTTTCATGGCTTCCTTCGCTTCGGGCGAGGCAAAGTCAATTGGCTCTCCCCCCGTTTACGGGGGGAGTACGGCCGAAGGCCGGGAGGGGGGCGCAGCCACCGTTGAACGGCCGCCCCCTCCACCACGCGTTCCGCGTGGTCCCCCTCCCCCGTAAACGGGGGAGGAACCACATCTCCACTTCGCCACACCCATCAATTCACCTTCGTCAGCGGCGCCTCGCGGCCTTTTTCGGTCAGGCGCAGGGTATCGCCTTCATTCTCCAACACCGTCACGGAGCAATTGTCCGGCGAGAACACCACGACGCGATCATCGCTGGTCGCTAGGCCGACCGCCACGTTGATGGCAATGTAGTGCGAGAAGATCACCGTGTCTTCGATGAGCGCGAGCAGTGCCGCGATCGCATCCTCCCGCCATTGCGCGAGCGGCGGCGTGGCATTCCGCCAGGAGCCGGCCATGAATTCGCGCAGCCACGCCACGCGCTCCTGGAGATTATCGGTCGGCGAGGGGATTTCCGCGACCGCCTCTTCGATCACCGGCTCAACATTCCAGAGTTTCGCCAGCGGCGCGGCGGTTTCGCGCGTGCGCCGGAGCGGGCTCGAAAGGATCGGCAATGGTCCGCGCGGCGCCAGCTCCTGTGCCACCGCTTGTGCCTGACTCCGCCCGAGGTCGTCGAGCCCCGGATCGTGCGACTCGCCGAAGCCGGCCGCCGCCCGCCCGTGGCGAACCATGTACAGCCGCGCCATCAGGAAAACCGGAACAGGTTGGTGGGTGTGCCGGGCACAACCTCACCTACGCGCCCGAGCATCTCGTCGTGCATCATGCGGTCGAGAGTTGCGTCGTCGTCCGGTGTGTTGGCGAGGAAGCGGCGATTCTGTTCATCGCGGCCGAGGACGATGCCGAAGCGCTTGCCTTTGCGGTCGGTGACGACGGTGTAGGTTTCCACCGTGCCGCGGCCGCTCGGCTGCTCGATGAACTCGGGATGCAGCATCGCGTCGAGGTCACGCTGATACGATTTCGGGTCTTCGCGCTGCCAGCGGCCCTGCACGGGCTTCGTCGAATAGATGCCGGCGGAGTGCTTCGTCACATACCAGCCATTGCCGGTGCAGAGGCCGAAGGCGCCGGGCTTAGCCCGCAGCTTCTCCAGCATCGTCACGATGGAATGCATGACGTAGTTGTTTCCCGGCCCGCCGAAATACGGCAGCCCCCCGGTGACGGTCAGCCCACGCGGATCGTCCTCTGCAATGCCGAGCTCACGGCACCCCAGCTGCACCGCGGAGGGAAAGCAGGAGTACAGATCGATGTACGACAGATCGTCCGCGCGAATGTCTGCCATCGCGAACGCGTGCTTGCCGATGGCGCGAATGGCCGGCGAGGAATGGTAGTTCACCCGCTCGGTCACATGCCACAGATCGTTGGCGTCGGCGCAACCCTGTAGGAATACCCACTTGGAGTCCGGGACGCCGAGTTCGCGAGCCTTCGCCACACTCGTCATCACCACCGCGGCCGCCATGTCCACTTCGATCACGGCGCACAGGTATTTCGTGTAGGGAAAGCCGACGAAGCGATTGCGTTCGCTTGCCGTCGCGATCTCTTCCGGTGACCGGTACGTGGGGAACCACGCACGCGGATTTTCGGAAGCCACTTTCGAAAGCGGCGAAAAGAATTCGCCCAGCCAGTTCAAATTCGCATCCGGCGCCCGGCGCTTCTGGCCACGGATGGCGTTCTCGAACAGCGGATAGGTGTTGACCGGAAAGTGCAGCCCGTAGCGGCGCTCGTATTCGGTGGTGCCGGCACGCTGATCGCCGATTTCTTCCGGATCGCCGCCGGCGTCCGCATCCGCGCTGTTCGCCCAGCTGAGATCGATCCCCTGCTTCATCGCGCCAAGCAAGGTGGCGATGTATTCCGCACCGGCGAGCAGCGCGACCTCGCAGTCGCCGTTGGCGACCGCTTCCGCCGTGCGGTTCACCAGCCATTGCGGCGTGTTGCCGCCGGTTGCGGTGTAGAGCGCCCGCCGCGGCGCGATCTCAAGCTGCTTTGCCAGTGCGGCGGGCGGATTGCGGAACATCCGCTTGGGCAAGCGGCCCTGATCGCCGGGCGAGTCCGCGGTGAAGCGCACGACCGCAACCGTATCGACCGCGCGCGTCAACACTTCGCCGGCGCCGGTATCGTCCATCGCCAGCCGCGCCGCTTTCGCCAGCATCGCGATCGGCGAAAGGCTTTCGGCGATCTTCCCCTCGCGCGCGGTGCGCTGGGTGAACTGGCCGCCTCCGACGAGGATGGGGGTTCTTGGATCAACTTCAGCCATCGAGCCTCGTCCTGGATTCGGGTTCACGCGGAGGCGCGGAGAGGCGGAGCAGAAGAGGTTCCTCCCCCCGCGCAGCGGGGGAGGGGGAGCACGCGAAGGGTGGTGGAGGGGGCGAACATCACGCGGTGCCCCCCTCCCCGCCTTCGGCGGTACTCCCCCAGTAAACGGTGGGAGAGCCCAAACCTCCGCGGCTCCGCGCCTCCGCGTGAAAATACCGTTCGAGCCGCTGCAACGCAGCTTCCAGCACCTCACGCTTCTTGCAGAAGGCGAAGCGGACGAGGTGATCGGGCTGTCCGCCGCTGAAGAAGACGGAGAGCGGAATCAGCGCCACGCCGGCTTCGCGCGTGAGGCGCTCGCAGAAGGCGCGGTCGGATTCATTGGTCAGCCCGCGAATGCCGGCTGTCAGAAAGTACGAGCCCTCGCACGGCAGCACCTCGAAACCGAGCCGCGCCAAACGCTCCGCCAACAGATCACGGTTCGCCTGCAGCGTCTTCGTCAGATTGAGGGTGAAGTCCATCTCGTGCTCGAGCGCATACGCGACACCCAGCTGGAGCGCCGGAGAACTGGTGAAGGTGATGAACTGGTGCGCCTTGGCGATCACATCGATCAGCGCCGCAGGTCCTGTCACCCAGCCGATCTTCCAGCCCGTCAGCGAGAACATCTTGCCCGCGGAACCGACCCGCACCACGCGCTCCGCCATGCCGGGCAAAGTTATTAGCGGGATGTGTTCGCGGCCGTCGAAGATCAAGTGCTCGTACACTTCGTCGCAGATCGCCACCGCATGGGAGCGCGCCACCACCCGCGCCACGCCTTCCAGCTCTTCGCGGGTGAAGGCACGGCCGATGGGATTGAGCGGCGTGTTGAGCATCACGGCACGGGTCTCCGACGTGACTGCCGCCGCCAATGCCTCCGCGTCCAGCCGCCAATGCGGCGGCGCAAGCTTTACCGTCTTCACGCGCGCGCCGACCGCTCCCGCAATCGGCGCATACGAATCGTAGGCGGGCTCGATCAGCACCACCTCGCCCCCCTGCCCCACCAGTCCCATGATGGAAGCGGTCAGCGCCTCGGTGCCACCGGAGGTCACCACCACATTGGCGTCCGGGTCGAAATCGAGGCCGTAGAAGCGCTTCGCGTGGGCGCAGATGGCACCGCGCAATTCGGTCCGACCCCTCATCGGAGGATACTGGTTGGGCCCGTCGATCAGCGCCCCGGCAGCCACGTCGCGAATGGCAACCGGCCCGTCCTCGTCCGGAAAGCCCTGCCCAAGATTGATGGCGCCGTGCTCGACCGCAAGCGCGCTCATCACCGAGAAGATGGTGGTGGGCAGTTCTGCGAAAACCGGATTGGGCTCAACGGACATCCCGCCAGCTTGGCAAACCACGCCCCTCGCTGACAACCGCGCAAGAGCAAACGGCGGCACCGAATCTCTGCATCGCCGTTTCTGCTGGCCGCCACGTCAGAGTCGCTCGAGTGTGCCGCCGATCTGATCATGGTGACAGCCGCTAATCTTGTTGACGATTGTCATTGGTCTTTCGTAATCTTCGAAATATTTGCTGGGAGGATCTCGTATGACTTCGCTGAAAGCACGCCTTGAAGCCTTATCGCGGCGCGAGTTCCTCAACAGTTCGGGCGCGGCGGTGGCCGCGGCGGCGGCACCGTGGGCCTATGCGAACGCCGCCAGCGCCGCGCGATACACCCGCTACAGCGTCACAAGCAGGGAAGGCCAGGTGATGCTGGACTCCTTCCGCAAGGCGATCATGGTCATGCTGGATCTCAAGCCGGAGCATCCGCACAACTGGTTCCGCAACGCCTTCGTTCACACCATGGACTGCCCGCATCACAATTGGTGGTTCCTTGTGTGGCACCGCGGCTATATCGGCTGGTTTGAGCGTACCGTGCGCCGCTACAGCGGCAATCGCGATTTCTCCTTTCCCTACTGGGACTGGTCGGAGACACCAAAGGTGCCGAACGCGATGTTCGCTGGCGTGTTGACGCCCACGGACGGCAGCTACGACAGATACATCTCCACGTTCAAGACCTTCCAGGACTTCATCCAGCCGGCGATGGCGAACTACTACAAATCCTTCACCGCGACCCAGAACACACTGCTGCGCGAGCGTGGTATGGCGACGACCGGCGATCTCTGGGCCCAAGTCGTCAAGCGCGGCATGTACGCGACAACCAAACACGCGCGGTTCCCTAGCCGCACGAGCCCCGATCTTGATGCCAAGACAACGGACGCGACTTCGAAGCTCCGCATCGACGCAATCCTCAAGGCCCCGAGCTTCGAGGAGTTCAACAGCGGACAGACGAGCGATCACGGCCAAATGAGCAAGGACATCGCCGCCCTCGAGGGCACGCCGCACGACCTTACCCATAACTTCTGCGGCGGAGTCGGCTACGTCCCCAACGACCAGATGGGCTTCATGCAGGACAACCTCTCACCATCCGACCCGCTGTTCTTCCTGCACCATTCCAACATGGACCGGCTCTATCAGATTTGGATTCGGCGCCAGATCGCGGCCGGGCGATCCTACCTGCCCAAGGACGAAGCCACATTCAAGAAGGAACCTTTCCCGTTCTTCTTCAACGAAGAGGGCAAGCCGCTGCTGGATGCCACGGCCGCCGACTACATCGACATTGGCAAATTCGATTACGACTACGCGCCGGGCACCAATTCCACAGTGGTCGCGGCGCGCGTGGCGGCGGTTCCGGGAAGCCTGCGTCGGCCGTTAACGGGCGCGGTCAACGGCGGCGTCGCTTCCATCGCCGTGCCGGCCGCGGCGCTGGCGAAGGACCGCGTGCTGGTGGCGGAGGTGACCATACCCAATCCTGCAACCATCGACTCACCGCGCGAATTCCTTGTCCTGGCCAACGCACCGTCGGGAACCATGACAGCCACGCCCGACAACCCGTATTACATCGGCGCGGTCGCCTTCTTCGGCTTCGTGCCCGGCATGGGCGGCGAGACCACCTTCTCGGTGCCGATCCCCGCCGACAAACAGAGCAAGCTCACGGCGGGCCCGCTGCGCATCCAGGCGGTTTCGGCGCCGGGACTGGCACAGGTCCAGGCCGCGGCGCCGGGCGCCAAGCAAGCGTCGCTCCGCGCGGCGGCTCCGTCGCCCATGACAGCGGCGAGCCTTACGGTGTGGTAGCGATGGCGCGGCTCCTCGTCGCCGCGCTGGTCCTTTTCGCGCAGAGCGCGCTTGCGCAAAGTGAGCGCGTGGTGACGCTGACGCTGCTGCCGCATACCCTCGGCGTGCGCGAGGAGGCGCGCCTTCGCGTCGATGCGGGCATCATGGCCAAAGGCGTGGAGATCGCGGTCTATACCGGCCGCGGAGAATATGTCGGCACGATCTCGCCTTTCGGCATCCGCGAAGGACAGATCGCGGGCGGCTACACATTCCCGCTGCGCGCGGGGATGTTCCACGATGGCCGCATTACGCTCGTGCTCACGGCGCGACAATACGGGCAACCGCCGCGCGCGCCGACACAGGCTGAAGTGGGAAACGTCGCACTGCGATTCTATCCGAAGCCGAACTGACATCTCGCCAGCGCCAGCCTGGCCGGGTGCGCCGCCAACACGCCTACTTCACCGTGTACTGGCCCTTACCGATGAAGTTGAGCGATTCGCCATTGCCCGTGTAGTAGGCCCAGTAGCGGCCGCCGGTCACAAACGGATAATCGAAGATCGCGAGGAGCTTATTGCTGTCGCCCAGCAGCTTGCTGGTTCCGGCCAGCGTCGCGCGCCGCTGGCTGTTGGTCGGGGAAAATTTCACTTTTCCGATATCGCCGGCCGCGCGAAAGCCGCACGCGTCTTGCGAGTTGGCGGCCAGCAGCACGCTACCGATGCCGTTCGAGGCATTGCTCAGCTTGTAAATCGAAAGCGTGCAGCTGGCGCCCTCGAAGGAAATAGCAACCTGCGTCGGTGCGGCGGGGGCGGCACCGGCGGAGAGCAGAAGCGCGGCTGCGGTCAGTCCGAGATGTCGTAGCATTGCGGGTCCCCTGTTCGCGAAACATTACCAAGAGCCCCAACCGGATCAGCGTTACAGAACCCGAAGACGCCCGCAAGCCAGATGGTGAAAATCGTGAAACCCGCAATCGATCAGTAACGGCAAGCAGCTCCCTCGCCAGCAGTGGACGGCTCCCGCGTCGACTACCGGGCACGAAAAGCAAAACGGCAGTGCGGAAGGATCCGCACCGCCGTTGCGAAAGTGAGCACGCGCGCGAAAAATCGCGCGTCGGTCCATTTATTGAACTGTGTACTTGCCGTTGCCGATATATTTCTGCGTGGTGCCGTCGGTGGTCGCGTACACGAGATACTTGCCATTATTCACGAAGTCGCCGCTCTTGCTAAGCGAGAGCACCACCATCATCGTCTGATACCCGGCGTACTGGGCGGCATAGGCATCGTAGCCGGCGATGACCGCGACATTTTTCGGCTTGTTGCCTGCCACCTCGACCGCCTTCACAATCATGCCTTCGCCGGCAAAAGCGCAATCGCTGGAGTTTGCATTGATCAGGATATTGTTCGTGATACCCCGGCTGCTGTCGACGGTCTGAGTCACGTTCAACGTGCAGTTCAAGGTGAACCCAGACAATGTGACGCTGAAGCCGATCGTGGTGGCAGATGCGGCGCCAGCGGAAAGCAGGAGGGCGGCCGCGGCCACCCCGAGAATCTTCTTCATGGATTGAACCCCTTCGTGTGGTGGTGATGGATGGTTGCGGGAAGCCGCGAACCTGATCGCAACCGTTACAGGCCCCGTCGCGCAACGGCAAGGCAAATTCTAAAAAATTCGTTAAACTTCACAAAGGTTAAGCTAATCTGGCGCGGGACGCCTCGCACCGGCGGCGGGAACGCTCGCAACCGCCGGCGCTCGCTTCCCATCCACGGGCCGGCACTGAATGCCTGTGGATGCGCGGAACCGCCGCTAGCATGGGCCACGCGACTCCGTGTAATTAAAGTGTCGCGGGCGCGAAGGAGCGCGCATGAAAAAAATCGAGGCCATCATCAAGCCGTTCAAGCTCGATGAGGTGAAAGAGGCGCTCCAGGAGGTCGGGGTCCAAGGCATCACCGTTACCGAAGCCAAGGGCTTCGGCCGGCAGAAAGGCCACACCGAACTCTACCGCGGCGCCGAATACGTGGTGGATTTCCTGCCCAAGGTGAAGCTGGAGGTGGTGGTGCCGGACGACCGCCTGGACGCGGCGGTGGAAGCCATCCAGAAGGCGGCGCGCACGGGCCGCATCGGCGACGGAAAGATTTTCGTGCTCGACGTGCAAGAGGCGATCCGCATCCGCACCGGGGAGACCGGCGCCGACGCGATCTGAACATCAACTGCCATCTGTCGAAGGGAAGACCATGGCCAATCCAGGCACCGTTCTGAAGCTCATCAAGGACAAGGAGGTCAAATTCGTCGATCTCCGGTTCACCGATCCGCGCGGCAAGTGGCAGCACGTCACCTATGACCTGTCGCTGGTCGATGAGGAGTTCCTGTCCGAAGGCACGATGTTCGACGGCTCCTCCATCGCCGGCTGGAAGGCGATCAACGAATCCGACATGACCTTGCTGCCGGATTGCGAAACGGCGCTGATCGATCCCTTCTTCGCGCAGACCACGCTGTCGCTCATCTGCGACGTGGTCGAGCCCACCACCGGCCAGCGGTACGGCCGGTGCCCACGGTCCATGGCGAAGGCGGCGGAGAAATTCATGGCGTCCTCCGGCGTGGGCGACACCGCCTATTTCGGGCCGGAAGCGGAGTTCTTCATCTTCGACGACGTGCGCTTCGGCAGCGAGATGAACAAGGGCTTCTACTTCATCGATTCTGCGGAAGGCTCCTACAACACCGGCAAGGAGATGGAAGGCGGCAATCTCGGCCACCGCCCCGGCGTGAAGGGCGGCTATTTCCCGGTGCCGCCGGTGGATTCGGCGCAGGACATTCGCGGCGAGATGCTCGCCATCATGGGCGAAATGGGCATCCAGCCGGAGAAGCACCACCACGAAGTCGCCAGCTCGCAGCACGAACTTGGCTTCAAGTTCAACACGCTGACCAAGTGCGGCGACAACATGCAGATCTACAAATACGTGATCCACCAGGTCGCTGCGTCCTACGGCAAGACCGCCACCTTCATGCCCAAGCCCATCGTTGGAGACAACGGCTCGGGCATGCATGTGCACCAGTCGATCTGGAAGGGAGGCAAGCCGCTGTTCGCGGGCTCAGGTTATGCCGATCTGTCGGACACCTGCCTCTATTACATCGGCGGCATCATCAAGCACGCCCGGGCGCTCAACGCCTTCACCAACCCGCTCACCAATTCCTACAAACGGCTGATCCCAGGCTTCGAGGCGCCGGTGCTGCTCGCCTATTCCTCGCGCAACCGCTCGGCATCGTGCCGCATCCCCTTCTCGGCCTCACCCAACGGCAAGCGGGTGGAAGTGCGCTTCCCCGACCCCGGCGCCAATCCGTATCTCGCCTATGCCTCGATGCTGATGGCGGGGCTGGACGGCATCGAGAACAAGATCCATCCCGGCGATCCGATGGACAAGGACCTCTATGCCCTGCCGCCGGCGGAGCTGAAGGACGTGCCGACGGTGTGCGGCAGCTTGCGGCAGGCGCTGGAAACGCTCGACCGCGACCGCACGTTCCTGAAGAAGGGCGGCGTGTTCAGCGACGATTTCATCGACAGCTACATCGAACTGAAGATGGGCGAGGTGTACGCCTTCGAGCACACCCCCCACCCCATCGAGTTCAAGATGTATTACTCGGTCTGATCCAGTTCTCATTGGCCAAAAGGGCGCACGCTGACGGTGCGCCCTTTTTCGTGTCGGCGACAATCAGGCCGCGACCGCAGGTTCGGGGGAATCGCGCAGCGCCGGATCCTTGCCGGCCGGAACCGGCAGCACAACGTAGGCGCGGCAGCCATGGCCGTGCTCGCTCTCGATCCAGGCGCGGCCGCCATGCAGCTCGGAAAGGCCGCGCACGAGGGCGAGCCCCAGCCCCGTCCCACCACCTTGCCGATCGTAACGGTTGTCCACCTGGCTGAACGGCTTGAAGATCTTGTCCAGCTTGTCGCGCGGGATGCCTGGGCCGTTGTCCTCCACCGCGATCTGAAAGCCGCCGCACCGCGCCCGCGAGGCGACCACGGAAATCCGCCCGCCTTCCGGCGTGAACTTCACCGCATTGGAAACCAGGTTGATCAGGATCTGCTTCAGCGCGCGCTCGTCGGCATGCAGTTCCGGCGCCGAAGGATCGACGTCGATCACCAGTTCCTGCCGTCGCTCGCGCGCCTTGGTGCCGATGATCTTCAGCGCCGTGTCGAAGGTCTTTCGCACGTCCAGCGCATGCGGCTCGATTTCCATGCGGCCGGCTTCGATCTTGGCAATGTCCAGCAGATCGTTGATCAGACTCAGCAGATGCGAGCCGGAGGAATGGATGTCGCCGGCATATTCGGCGTAACGCGCCGAGCCTACCGGGCCGAAGCATTCCTTGGCGATGATTTCCGAGAACCCCAGGATGGCGTTCAGCGGCGTGCGCAGCTCATGACTCATGTTGGCGAGGAACGCGGTCTTCGATGCGTTCGCGGTCTCGGCCTCGAAACGCTTCCTGAGCGCCTCGTCGCGCGCTTCCTCCAATTCGCGCGCCAGGTCTTCCACCTCGAAGCGCAGCCGGGAATTCTCGTCGAGGCGCTCCGTCATGCGGCGCCCGTCCAAGAACAACAGCGCCGCATCCATCAGGAGCAGCGCGGCCAGGGCGACATCGAGGCCCGAGCCGTTCAGCAGGAACCTGAGTGCCGACAGGACGATGATCGGCACCACGCTCGCCACCAGCATTTCCATGTGGCTTGCGCGGCTGACGACCAGGCTCGCGAGCACGGCGACCACGCTTGCCCACACGAATAGGTGGTTCATCGGACTCGCTGGGTCCCACAAGACCCATGGCAGCAAGCCCCAGGCTGCGCTGATCGCGGCCTGGATCGCCATAAACCGCGGAAACCAGGGCTGCAGCCGTTCGGTGCGCACATGGGCGCCGACGTCGCGGCGATAGGCGCCGATGACGACGTCGCCGAGCAGCATCACCATCGCAACGGCGGCCGGCAGGGCCGCTGTCACCATCAGCGGACGATGTCCGAAGAAGCCAATCCGGTCGGAGCCGAGATAGGCAAGCGCCAGCGCCCAGGCCGGGCCGACGAAGCGCGCTGAATGCACCACGGCCGCGATCAGATCGAGCTGCGACTTCAGAACCCGAACGTCCGCGCTTCGCTGAACCCGCAGGCGCTGTCCGTATCCCACCGCGTGACCTCTTTCCGGTGACTTACTCCGGCACAGGACAGTGTTAGCGTTACTCTCCTAAGATTTGCTTAGACCGCCGCGGTCTGCGGCGATTCCGTTGCCAGCTGCGCGCGCAGCATGCGCTCTGCGTCGCCCGTGCACGGCGCGGGAGAGCCGATTGTCTGTGCCGTCATCGACGCGTCCGGTAGCAAATCCCGAGGCACTCGACCCTACGCATCTGGCCTTAAGAAAACGCTGCCGCGCGCCCTTGCGATTTGGGTTCCGTTCGGCTTGGTTAAGAGATGTTCACCACGAATCTGCTCGCCGCGAATCTGTCCGCCTGAAGCGATGGCCAAAGCACCCGATCTGTTCGACGCCGCCGCCCCCACTTCCAAAGGTTACACCGCCAAGGACATCGAGGTTCTCGAAGGCCTCGAGCCGGTGCGCCGCCGCCCCGGCATGTACATCGGGGGCACGGATTCATACGCGTTGCATCACCTGGCCGCGGAGATTCTCGACAACGCGATGGATGAGGCGGTCGCGGGCTACGCCAATCGGATCGAAATCGAACTGGCGCCGGACGACGTTCTCACCATCCGCGACAACGGCCGCGGCATCCCGGTCGACCCGCACCCGAAGTTCAAGAACAGGTCGGCCCTGGAGGTGATCATGACCACCTTGCACGCCGGCGGGAAATTCGGCGGCAAGGTGTACGACACCTCCGGCGGTCTCCACGGCGTCGGCGCGAGCGTGGTGAACGCGCTTTCCGAATGGATGGAAGTGGACGTGGCGCGCGACCGCCGCGGCTGGAAGATGCGCTTTGCGCGCGGCAAGCCGGTGGGGAAACTGAAAGAGCTCGGCGCCGTCAATCGCCGCGGCACCATCGTTTCGTTCAAGCCCGACGCCCAGATATTCGGCAATGACACGCATTTCTCACCCGCCACGCTCTACCGCATGGCGCGGTCAAAAGCGTATCTCTATCGCGGCGTGGAAATCCGCTGGTCGTGCGATGCCTCGCTGCTCAAGGCGAACAGCATCACGCCCGCCGAAGACACGCTGAAATTTCCCGGCGGGTTGCTGGATTTTCTGAAAAGCGAAATCTCCGGCAAGGAAACGGTCACCCGCGAATTCTTCGGCCCCAGCGAGGAAGAGCGCAAGAAGCAGCGGCCGCAAGTGGAATGGGCGGTGGCCTGGGTGCCGATGGCCGACCCGTTCGTCCACTCGTATTGCAACACTATCCCCACCTTGCAGGGCGGCACGCACGAACAGGGCTTCCGCAACGCTCTGACCAAGGGTTTGCGCGCCCATGGCGAGCGTGCGAACAACAGGAAAACCACGCTGATCGCGCCGGACGATGTGATGGCGGCCGCCTGCGCCACCCTCTCCATCTTCATTCGCGAACCGGAATTCCAGGGCCAGACGAAAGAAAAGCTCTCGTCGCCGGACGCGACACGCCTGGTCGAAAACATCGTGCGCGATCATTTCGATCACTGGCTGGCGCAGAACCCGCAGGAAGCGGACCGGCTGCTGGCCTTTGTGATCGATCAGGCGGACGAGCGGCTGAAGCGCCGACAGGAGCGCGAAGTCTCGCGCAAGGCTGCCACGCGCAAGCTGCGCCTGCCGGGCAAGCTCGCCGACTGCACCCGCGACGCTCCGGGCGGCACCGAGATTTTTCTGGTCGAAGGCGACTCCGCCGGCGGCTCCGCCAAACAAGCACGCGACCGCGCCACGCAGGCGATCCTGCCGCTGCGTGGAAAAATCCTCAATGTGGCAAGCGCCGCGACGGGCAAGCTCGAGCAGAATGTGGAGCTTGCGAATCTGGTGCAGGCGCTGGGCTGCGGCACCGGCACCCGCTACAGCGACGGCGATCTGCGCTACGAGCGGGTCATCATCATGACCGACGCCGATGTGGACGGGGCGCACATCGCTTCGCTGCTGCTCACCTTCTTCTATCGCGAGATGCCGAAGCTGATTTCCGGCGGCCATCTGTTTCTCGCCATGCCGCCGCTCTACCGGCTGAGCCATGGCGGCAAGACGGCGTACGCACGCGACGAAAAGCACCGCGACGAGTTGCTGAAGTCGATTTTCAAGGGCATCGCGAAAGTGGAAGTCTCCCGCTTCAAGGGCCTTGGGGAAATGATGCCGTCGCAGCTCAAGGACACGACGATGAAGCCCGGCACGCGCACCCTCATTCAGGTGGAGATTCCGGAAGAGGCGCGGAAGGACACGGACAATCTCGTGGAGCGCCTGATGGGCAAGAAGCCGGAGCTGCGCTTCAAATTCATCCAGGAAAATGCCCAATTCGCCGCCGCGGATGTGGATGTCTAAGAAACTTAATATCACACATGTTGTTCAAACTGGAGCGACCATCATCCCCCTATGTCTTCTTGGAGTTCGACAGATAGATTGCGAGTGCCATTGCAATTAGAAGCAGTCCGGAAAGAACTTCCCACATCGCTAGCACTCGCGTAGGCCAGATTGAGGGCGACAGGTCTCCATATCCCGTGGTAGTGATCGTCATCACACTGAAATAGAGTGCATCAAAGAAATTGTTCAGTTGGAAACACGGGGCTTTGTCCACTGGTAGTGACCAACCGAAAATCCGAACCACCGACAAGGCCGGAAGGAGGAAGTACATAATCGCAAAATTCACGATCAATCCCACGTAACTTCTGA
This sequence comes from Alphaproteobacteria bacterium UBA6038, assembly GCA_002429315.1. GTDB lineage: Bacteria > Pseudomonadota > Alphaproteobacteria > Micropepsales > Micropepsaceae > Rhizomicrobium. The sequence continues at coordinate 11,598 of DIZC01000020.1, read as the reverse complement.
ATGCCATTACAATGCGCTGTCCCGTGGTTAGGTTGGTGTTGGGCTGCACCTCTCTGAGGCGGTCAGCGACATCTTTTACGAACGCGTACGAAACTTCAAAGGTGCGTGAGAATGCGAAGTAAAATATGACGATACCGACCCACGCACATCGTGTTGGGACCTTGTAGTACAGAGCGGAAAAAACGATCAGAACGAAACCTGCAAGAATTTCAACCCCGAACCACCAAGCGTTCCAGCCTAAGAGCAGCACGCCGCGCGATTCCGGATTAGTCCGGCAATCCTTCCAAATATCAATGACAAAGCGCGTCAGCGAAAATGGCAGTAGAGGCAGGTGTTTCAGGATGGCCCGCACCAAACGTTGGCTGCCAAAATGCTCGTGAAGTGCGAACCTACTCACGCCTGCTAAGACCCTCCGCCAGCAGAGAAACGGCCAGCGTGTTCAAGCTGGTGCCTTCCGCCTTGGCGCGGGCGGCCAGCCGCTGATGAAGCGAGCGTGGTGTTCTCATTCTCCACTGGCCGCTGGCCGTGGTCGGTGCCGGCGCCTTTCGCCCGAGCTGCCGAAGCGTGAGCAGCGCCGCCTTCAGCGCCTTTCGTCCGTCTGCGATTGCCCCCTCGACGGTTTCGCCATCGCCGGCGACGCCCGGTAGATCCGGATATTCGCACAGGAACCCGCCGCCCTCCTCCTTGGAAAGAGGGCGGACAATGAAGGCATATTCGGCTGTTCTGCTCATTTCGCACTCCTGATTCGGTCGATCGCCTCGACGAACGCCTTTACATAGACCGGCTTGATCGGGCGCCGCGCCGGAACCGTGACCGTCGCGCCACCGAGCATCACGAACACGACATGGCTTCCGCCCGGACTTCGCCATTCGATTCCAAAGTGCCGCGCGAGCGCCTGCAAATCGCCAATCTTCCAGTCCGCCCGAGGATTCCGGCGCATTCTGTCCAGAAGCTTGTCGCGCGCGGCCATGCGGGCCTGGTATCACGGGCGGTACCGCCACGCAAGACCACGTTCCTCCGGCAATTATTTGGCGGCGTCAACGGGGATCGTAGCTGCCAGAATCACCCCGTCGCCGGATTGCGACGGCATGGCGGTGGCCGGGCGTGCGGCTTTCAGCGCGTTGCCGAACGGCGGCAGGCCATAGTCGCGCTCGGCGAACGGAATCGAAAACGCGCCGCGGCCCGCGAGCGTAAGCGTCACCGCGAGGTCGCGGCAATCCGGACCGTTGCAGGCGATGTTCGCATCGCCCGTCCAGCCCTTCGGCGGCTGAACGTTCTCACCGCGAATGCGCAGCGAGATCAGCTTCGCGGCCGCCGGCACGCGCAACAGCATGGCATTCGTGGTTGTCGAGCCGTGCAGCCGCAGCGACACAATCCGCGCCGCACCGGCATCGCGATCGGTGACGACCGTCGTTGCAGGTAACGGAATCTCCGGCGCACCGGCAGGCGCGACGTACGCGCTGCCGAAGCCAAGACCCCCGTACGCATCGGGATCGAGTGAAAAATGGCCGACGCGTTGCAGTTGCGCCGGAATCGGTTCGGTGCCGATCGCCTTCCACGACGTGTCCGCGATCCAGCGCGCCGACCGGTTCGCGGTTTCGAAATAGATCAGGTTCAGCCGCTGCGGCGAGGCGGCGCTGTAGGCCGGCAACACGCCCGCCACGACGGCGCCGCCAAGCGCAAGGACGAAGCTGACCGTCACGCTGGCGGCCCAGGCGGTGCGCGACATCGGCTTTGCGGCGAGCAGCGGCACGACCGTCATCAGTCCGAACGCCGCCGGGATGGTGAACAGCGGATGCAACCGAAGGCCCATTAAGGTTTCCCCGCTTGCCACCAGCGCCATCCAGATCACCAGCGCCGCCAGCGCGCCGATCAGCAGCGCCGCCTGTCCTGCGCCGCTGCTCCATCCGCCGCGCAGGCGCGCGGTTGCGAGCAGAAGCGGCGCGGCGATGAGCGCCGGAAACAGGAAGTATGGGCTGAGGCCCGGCAGGAACGCCGCCGTGGCGATGGCGAGGACCGCCGTCCAAATCCAGGCGGCGCATGCGCCGCCGTGCAGGCTTGTCATCCGCGACACCAGCAACGCAAGGCCCCACACGCCGAACGCCAGCGCCATGCGCATGGCGGCGGGCCAGGCATAGGTGGGATCGGGATGGCCGGAAATCGCCTGCGCAATGAACGCGAGCACAAACCCCAGCGCGACACTGCCGATCAGCAGCGCCAGCGGCATGGCCGAGGCCGCAGCGGTTCTGTGCCACGCCGAATATGAATTGCGCGCCATCCACGCCGCCAGCGCGATCACGATGAACACGGCAATAGCAAGCGACAAGGCAAGGGCTGCGGGGATGCGCGGCAGCCAAAACCCCAGCACGCCGAGATAGATATCGTTGCCGCTTTTGAGCGCCGCGAAATCCGTCTGCTCCAGTCCCTGCACCACGCCCAGCAGATTCTCGCCGTGCATCTGCAAGGTGGCGGGATCGAGATTGGCGCGCCTGTCGCGCGGGGAGTGGTAGTAGCGGACATTATCGGCGAAAGCGAAGTTGTATGAAGGAAAGCCGTCGCGGATGAACAGCGTGAGATCGGTGTCGTTCGGCAGGGCCTTGTAGATTTCCGCGTAGAGCGAACTCGTCGCCATTTCCGGCGCATGCGCGGCATAGAGATCGATCAGCCGCGCATCGCCGGGACTCGTCTGGAACAGCAGACTTGGGCCGCTGGTGCCGCGCGCTTCCACATTCACCACCGCGCCCACGCGCGCCTTCAGCTGCGGATTTTCCAGAAACGCATTGGCGCCGAGCAGCCCCGCTTCTTCGCCGTCGGTGAACACCGCCATCACGGGATGCTGCGAGCGACTGCCGCCCGCCTTCAGCGCGCGGATGGTTTCGAGAATTGTCGCAACGCCGGATTCATCGTCCGAGGCGCCGGGCCCCGCCGGCACCGAATCCAGATGGGCCAGCATCACGATGGCCTTGCCCCCACCCGGCACCGCATCGGCGACGATGTCGGTCACCGTCGCGCAGGCAACATAGCGGAAGCCGCGACCGCTGCTGCAGGTGAACGCGCGATAGGTTCGGGCCAGCACGCGCAGCGCCGCCAGTTCATTCAGGATGCGCCCGCGCACGGCGGCGTTTTCCGGCGTCCCCACCGGATGCGGCCGCTCCGGTCCGAGGATGCGTGCCAAATCTTGTTCCGCCCGCGCGGCGGAGAATTCGGCCAGTCCGGACGTGGCCGCCAGCGGCGACGGCCGCGGCGCGCTCGCCCATACGCACAAGAACCACACCGCCAGAACGAGAAGCCCCAGTGCCCAGGCGCGAACCGCTGCCATGATCCCCTCCCCGCGCAGCTGCCATGCACAAGAATGCTGGCCGCGGTACGGCGCTTCGTTTAGCCTTGCGTTGTCCAATCGCAAAGTCGAGTCACAGCATGCGCTTGAGCGCGCCCTTCCCGGTCCTGTTCTTCGCCGGCGCCGCGCACGGCCTTAACCACGTGCTGCTCACGCTTTATCTGACCCTGGTGCTGGTGATCGCGCCGCAGTGGCATCTCCCTTACAACGACCTCATCGCGCTGTGGACCTTGGGCGCGATGCTGGTCGGCCTCGGCGCGCCGTTTGCCGGCTGGCTCGCCGACCGCATCGGCGAGACCAAAGTGCTGGTGCTGTGCTTCGCCGGCCTTGGCACCGCCGGACTGCTGTGCGGGCTGGCGCAAAACACCGCCCAGCTGGAAGCGGCGCTGGCGCTCCTGGGACTCTCCGGCTCGATCTATCACCCGGTGGGATTTTCCTGGGTGGTGAAGCACGCGCGGCTGCGTGGCCGCGCCATTGCCGTCACCGGTGTCGCCGGAAGCATCGGCGTGGCGCTGGGGCCGGTGACGGCTGCGGGCCTCGCCTCGCTGGCGGGCTGGCGCGTCGCGTTCATGCTGCCCTCGGCGTTGACGCTCGCCATCGCAGTCTTGCTGGCCACATTTCATGTCGCCGGGCGCATTGTCGATCGCACCGACGATTCCGTGCCGCACGGCCATGTGCCCAACCGCGCCGACACCACGCGCGCGTTTGCTGTGCTGTCGATCACCATGACGGCAACGCTGATGCTCTACGCCGCGTTCGGCACGGCCCTGCCGAAGCTGGTGCAGCTGAGCGAGATCGCCGGCCCGTCCGGCTTTTTCATGGTGGGGCTGATCGCCGGCGGGGTTCAGCTCGCCGGTGCTTCGGCGCAGTTCGTCGGCGGCCACTTCGCCGACCGCGGCGTTGCCAAGCGCGCTTACGTGCTCGCCTTTCTGATGCTGGCGGCAGTGTTCCCGCTGCTGGCGTCAAGCCGCGGCTGGGGCGTTGCCGCGGCCGCGGTGCTGGTGGTGTTCCTGTTCGAATCCATGGCACCGATCGAGACCATGCTGCTCGCCCGCTACACGCCGGCGGCGCGCCGGGGGATGGTGTTCGGCATCCGCTACGGCCTGTCGGCGATCGGCACGCCGGCGGGCGTGTGGTTGGTGGCGCGCCTCTACAATCCGAACGCGCACTTTCTCTATCTGCTGTTCGCGTTGGCGCTCGCGTCCGTGCTCGGCATGGCGGCGTCGCTGTTCTTGCCGACGGATTCGAAACAGGCGCTGGCGCCGGCGGAATGAGTCCGCCGCAGCGTTTCAGGGGCTCACGAGATAGCCGCTGAAATCGTACAGCGCGAGGCAACGGAACTTGCCGCCATCGCTCCTCACCCACGAGGTGATCTGATCGCCGGCCACAAGAAATAGTACTGCGCTTGCCGCCGCAGAGGCACGCACAGCATCACTTTCCCCTGCCCAAGCCTCCATCGAGCCGATCCCGGTGCCATTCTTGCGAAGGTACATCGTCACGTCATCCGTCGTGCCGGTGGTGGCGCCGCAAAGGCCCGTGGCATCCCTTTCGAACGAGAAACTGAACACATAAAGGCCTTTGCAGGGTGCCGTGAAGGTGGTCGCGCTGGCTGTCGTCGGCCAGGCCCCGCCCCGGTTTGCCGCAACATGATTGTAGGCGAGCTCGGTGTCGTTCCCACTGGTGCCGTTCTCTTCGTCCCAGGCGCTGAACCCAACCTTGGGATGCCGGGACTGGCAAGCGACCGCCGGGACCGCGTCGTCAAGGAATGGTGTTTGTGAGACGGCAGTTACCCCGGTTTTGCCCGCTGCTGGATACGCCAGCATCGCAAGCATTGGAGCCGCCAGTGCGGCGGCGCGAAGAATGGACGTGGACCGCATTATCTCCCCCATCACGAAATCAGACTTTCATATAGCACAACTTAAGGTTGTGGCACAATACCCAAGTGGTCAAGGTTTGAAGGCACCCCTCGGTTGAGGTGGTTGCTGCCCGGCGCTTTGCGATAGGAAGCCAAACGGGCGATGCTGCCCATGCATTCCAGGAGCCATGGCGATGCCTGAGGCTGCGCGCTGGCCGGAACTGCCCTATGCGGCGTGGAAGGACACCGCCGCCACGCTGCAACTGTGGACGCAGATCGTCGGCAAGGTGCGCCTTGCGCTCACGCCGTGGCTCAATCATTCGTGGCACGTCACCTTGCGGGTGACGGCGCGCGGCCTCGCCACGCCGCTGATCAGTGCGAATGATCGCGATTTCCAGATGGAGTTCGATTTTATCGATCACGTGCTGGCCTTGCGCAGCGCCGACGGGTCTGCGCGCTTGGTGACGCTGCGGCCGGTCACGGTGGCGGATTTCTACGCCGAAACGATGGCCGCCCTCGCCGAGCTCGCCATCCCTGTGCAAATCGACGAGGTGCCGAACGAAATTCCCGATGCCGTTCCGTTCAGCCAGGATACGGCCCACGCGGCGTACGATGCGGAATACGCGCATCGCTTCTGGCGCGTGCTGCTGCGCGCGCACGAGGTGCTCTCGCATTTCCGCACTGGGTTTCTCGGCAAGGCGAGCCCGGTGCACTTCTTCTGGGGCAGTTTCGATCTGGCGGTGACGCGGTTCTCAGGACGCCCCGCCCCGCTGCATCCCGGCGGCATTCCGCATCTGTCCGATGCGGTGGTGCGCGAAGCCTATTCGCACGAAGTCTCCAGCGCCGGCTTCTGGCCCGGCGGCGGCGGCATCGAATATCCCGCGTTCTATTCGTACGCGTATCCCACGCCGGAGGGTTTTGCCTCCGCCCGCGTGCAGCCGGCCGAAGCCTTCTTCAGCAAGGAGCTCGGTGAATTCCTGCTGCCGTACGATGCGGTGCGCACTGCGCCGGACCCGGATCGAACGCTGATAGATTTCCTGCAATCCACCTATGCCGCCGCAGCCGGTCTCGGCCACTGGGACCGCGCATCTCTCGAATGCGATTTCGGCCGCCCCGGCGAGCCGCGCGTCCTGGAAGAAAGCTAAGCTGCGAACAGTGCTTCCACTAGTCTTGGGAGAGGTCTAGGGTCGCGTCCCCAAACAAAAGTGAGAACTCATGTTCTCTCGCCATCCAATGGTGACGTCCGCACTGGCTGGTCTCGGTCTCGTGCTGACCGCCGGCGCCGCGCAGGCGGCGCTCGTGATCCGGAACACGCCGACCAGCAACGTGTCCTGCTCGGCGGGTATGTGCACCGCGACCGCCGGCACCGCAGTCATGAATGTGAGCGATCTCACCAGCATGCTTGCCTCCTCCGATGTCACCCTTGTGGCGGGAAGCATGGCGAAGAACGTGAAGGTCCTCTCGGCCTTCTCCTGGACAAGCGCGCACCGCCTGACGCTGGACGCCTACCGCTCTATTGTCGTTGCGAACGTCGTGACCGTCGCCGGCCCGGGTGCCCTGACCTTGACGACGAACGATGGCGGCTCCGGCGGAACGTTCTCCACCCAGTTTCCCGCCCGCGTCGACTTCTGGGATCTCTCCAGCAGCCTCACCATAAACGGCAATAATTACACCCTCATTGGCGATATTGCCGGCCTCGCGGCCGTGACCAAAAGCGGAGCTCACATTGCCCTGGCTAAGAATTACGATGCCAGCGCCGATGGAACGTATACATCCTCCCCCAAAGTAGGATGGGATGGGGTGTTTGAGGGACTGGGACATGTCATTTCACATTTCTCCATTCACGCAAGCACAGGCAAAATGAATATCGGGCTCTTTTCTTGGATCGGGAATGGCGGCCAGGTAGAAAATGTCGGCCTTACCGGAGTCTTCATTCGTGGCGGCTTCCGATCGTCGGTGGGCGCGCTCGCCGGTTGGAACGACGGATCAATCACCAATACTTTTGCGAAAGGCCATATCCAAGCAGGCAAAGAGAGTTACGTTGGTGGATTGGTCGGTCTTAACCGAATAAATGTCAATCAGGGCTCTTACGACGACATTGGAACAATCGAATCTTCGTACACAGCCGGCAAGGTCACGGGTGGTGTGAGCGCGCTCGTTGGCGGACTGGTCGGCTTCAATAATTACGGTTCGAAGATTCGCAATTCGCATTCTACGGCCGAGGTTGTTGGCACGACAAATAGCGCCGCGGGGGGCCTTGTCGGATGGCTGCAAGGTTCGCTCACCGATTCATGGGCTTCGGGATCTGTCACCGTGGGAGACAATAATGGAGGCTTGTTCACGCCTGGTTCGGCCGGAGGACTGGTCGGATCGTATTTCAACGACCCGCACGGTGGTGCTGATCTTGTGGACTGCTATGCGACAGGCAATGTGACAGGCGGCCAAAGTGTAGGTGTGGGAGGATTGGTCGGATACATGTACGTCTCCAGTGGCTCGACGCCGATACCGACGACGAGTTCCTACGCCACCGGTCGGCCGGCGGGAGGCACCGGGAGCGATATCGGGGGCTTTATCGGCGAGATCATCAATAGCGGAAGCTTCAGCGACACGTATTGGGATATGGACACCAGCAGCATCTCAGACCCGAGCAACGGCGCCGGCAACATCGCGAATGAGCCGGGCATCACCGGCCTGACGACGGCGCAATTCCAATCCGGTTTGCCAGCTGGGTTCGATCCTTCCATCTGGACCGAGAGTCCGAGCATCAATGGCGGCTATCCCTATCTGATCGCCAACCCGCCGCCGTAAAGTCTGTACATCGCCATCGTTGAGAGCGGGATGCGAGTCACACCCGGTACGGCATGCGGATGCCAGGGTCGTCCGCGGGGAAGTCTTTCGTATCGCGCGTGACGAACAGGCGATCCTGCATCTGAGCCGAAGCCCAGATAATCGCGTCCGCGAGCTTCAGCCGTCGCGTCCTCCGCAATACGATCGCCCGTTCGGCAACATCGGTATCGAGCTGCACCGTCGTCAGCCCATCCAAGAGTGTCCGGATTTCGTCCTCGATATTTTGCGTGGCGCCGACCAGAACCTCGATCCGGGTGATGATACTGATCGCGATGTTCTCGTATCGGGAGAACTCTCGCTCCGCCGCCTCGATGCCCTTAAGGTAATCGAGAATCATGTTGGTATCGAAGAGCGCCTTTACCACTCGTCTCGGAGCTTCCGCTGATACTCGACACTGTCGATGTTCAGATCCCGCCAAATCCCAAAGGCTTTGCGTCTTGGGTCAACCTCATTGCGGGCAAGATAAGCTGTGACGGCTTCGCGAATAATTGCGGCGCGCGGGCGTTTCGTCGCCGCGCTCAGGCGGGCCAGTTCTTTGACCTGATTGTCGGGCATATCAACGAGGATTCTCATACTCCATGTATATCAGATATCGTTGCTATATATCAATAGGCCAATTGGGACTGCCTTAGTGGCCGGGTTGACATTTTGTTCGGGGCGCCTTACATAACCCCCATCGAATCGGCCCCAATTTGGGTGGCCGAGAGGGCGCTGACCGCGCCCGTTTAGGAGCGCATGATCAGTGAAACGTTGGCCGGCACGAACGCCGGCGTGAGTGAAGTCAGCCTTTCGGACACTTCTTCGAATCTCCCGTCCAACGGGACCAGTTCAAATCTGCCATCAGACGGGGCTCCTGCCCTGTCGGGCTCTCCACCTGCGCCGCGCGCACCATGGTGGAAGGCGCGAGCCCTCCAGAATGGCGCCCCCGGCGAGTCCGGTGCGCCTCTGGTCAACGTGAGCCCGCCCTCGGCCCACGATGCCCAGGCAGGGGTACGCAAATCCGGGAAAACGATAGCCGCCCCGGATGTGGTTGGCTCCGATAGTCAGAGCGCCAGCCAAATTGAAGGCGCTGCCCTTCCCGGGGGGGAGGGGGGTGATTGCGACCGTGACTTCAACAATCAAGCTGTTGTGGTTTTGATCGACCCGGCTACCACTGCTGCCCCGGCCCAGAGCTTCGATGGCCTCGGCCTCTCACCGGACATCCTGAAGGCGGTGACGGAAAGCGGCTACACCGTCCCCACCCCCATCCAGGCAGAGGGCATTCCCGTGGTGCTTCAGCGCCGCGACATCATCGGCATCGCCCAGACCGGCACCGGCAAGACCGCCTCCTTCACTCTCCCGATGATCGAGCTCTTGGCCCGCGGCCGCGCCAAGGCCCGCATGCCCCGCTCGCTCATCCTGGAGCCCACCCGCGAACTGGCCGCCCAAGTGGCGGAAAGCTTCGAGCGCTACGGCAAGTACAACAAGCTGAACATGGCGCTCTTGATCGGCGGCACCTCGTTCGACGACCAGGACAAGAAGCTCGATCGCGGCGTGGACGTGCTCATCGCCACCCCCGGCCGCCTGCTCGATCATTTCGAGCGCGGCAAGCTGATGCTG
>DIZC01000020.1:0-1765 GCA_002429315.1 Alphaproteobacteria bacterium UBA6038 | reverse complement strand
GACGAAGCCGACCGCATGCTCGACATGGGCTTCATCCCGGACGTCGAGCGCATCTGCAAGCTCATTCCGTTCACGCGGCAGACGCTGTTTTATTCGGCCACCATGCCGCCGGAGATCCGGCGCCTCACCGAGCAGTTCCTGCACACACCGGTGCGCGTGGAAGTGGCGCGGCCCGCCACCGCCGCGGATAACATCACGCAGGAAGCGGTGGACGTGCCGGCCAATGACTGGGCCAAGCGCGAAGCGCTGCGCCGCCTCATTGGTCAAACCGGCGTCAAGAACGCCATCGTGTTCTGCAACCGCAAGCGCGATGTGGACGTGGTGGCGAAGTCACTGTCCAAGCACGGCTTCAACGCCGCGCCCTTGCACGGCGATCTGGACCAGTCCGTCCGTACACGGACGTTGGACGGCTTCCGCAGCGGCGATGTGCAGTTCCTGGTGGCGAGCGATGTCGCGGCGCGCGGACTCGATATTCCCGCCGTGTCGCACATCTTCAATTTCGATGTGCCGTATCATGCCGACGATTACGTGCACCGCATCGGCCGTACCGGCCGCGCGGGCCGCTCCGGCCACACCTATATGCTGGTGACGCCGCGCGACGCGAAATACATGGAGGCGATCGAGCGGCTGGTCGGCAAGCCGATACCGCGCCACATGCTGGACGGGTTGGCGGAAGCCGTTCAGGCGCGGCCGGCGGATTCGCATCACCGCGATCGCGATCGCGGCCGCCGTGGAGGATCGCAGCGCGATCACGGCCGTTCGCGCAAGCCCGCACCGCATCACCACCACGCATCGCAGCACCCTGCTGCCAAGCCTGTGACGATGCAGGCACCCGAGCCGCAGCCGGCACGGGAGCCGCGCGCGGCCGAACACAAGCCGGTGTCGCACGAACCGCGCCGCGCGCCTGCGCCATCGGGCCCGGCGCCCGAGCAGAGCGCGCCCAAGCCGCAGGCCGAGCGCACCAGCGACGCGCACCAGCTGCCGGCCTTCCTGTTGCGGCCGGTGCCGCTGCCGAAAGCCGAAACGCCAGTGCCCGCCGCGCGCAAGAAAGCGCCCGTCACGGCCTGAGGGAGCGCCGTCGCGTGAGCGCTGCAAAAGTCTTCGGAATCGGATTCCAGAAGACCGGCACTTCGTCGCTCGATGAAGCGTTCCGCATCCTCGGCTACCGCACCGACAAGGGGGTGTTCATCAACACGCCCGGCAGGAAGAGCAGCCTGCGGATCGATCCGCCGCTGACCGATGCAAAAGTTCTCGAGCGCGTGCTGCCGATCGCGCGCGAGCGCGAGGCATTCTCCGACAATCCGTGGCCGCTGCTGTTTCGCGAACTGGACGGCCTGTTTCCCGGCTCGAAGTTCATTCTCACCGTCCGCGATCCGCAAAGCTGGATTGCGAGTCTCGTCCGCCATTTCGGCGACCGCGAAAGCGATATGCTGGAATGGATCTACGGCGTGCGCTCGGTGCGCGGCAACGAATCCCGCTGCCTCGAAATCTATGAAGCGCACAACGCTGCGGTGCGCTCACGCTTTGCTTCCCGTCCAGACGCCCTGCTGGAAATCGACGTGGAGCAACAGCCGCGCTGGAACGAGCTCTGCGCCTTCCTCGGCAAGCCGATTCCGAGCAAGCGCTTTCCACGCGCCAACACCGCGAACGAGCGTGAGCGCAAGCAGTCCGGCTGGTGGCGAAGATTAAAGAAAGGAATCGGCGCAAGCGCGTGACCTCCTGGCATTCGGGAAATATCCTCCCCCGTTTACGGGGGAGGTGGCTC
>DIZC01000117.1 GCA_002429315.1 Alphaproteobacteria bacterium UBA6038 | reverse complement strand
TGAGGTTCAGGGGCTCAGGTCACTCTGCGTGTCTTGAGCCAACGATGCAGCTTGCTCGAATCGTTCACGAAAAGTCCTTTTGTCTGCAAATAATGCGCGAGCTTTGACAAATTCATCATTTTGGTTCACAATCAAACGCCCTTTTCCAAACGTACGATTCATATAATCGTGATAGAAAAACTGTATCTCTCGTTTTCTGACATCTGATAATTCCGTAACAGAGTCGGCATGATCCAAGTACTCCTTGCAGATCTTGGCTCGATCAAAGCACGTCATAAGCCAATCAAGTGCTTCCTTTGCTGGTTCGGCCGTGGTGGACGTTGATTTTCTCGCAACTAAGTCCAGTAAAAGAGAAGCAGGAGTGGAGCGGTGCCGTACAGCCGCACGGATTTGATCATTCTCAAGTCCGGGCGGATAAGGTGCCACATAAGATAGGGATACGTTATTGTTGACTCGGTCTAAGCAATATGAGACGGCAAAATTCCAAGCGTCAACGAAATTATTGAAATAATGATAGGTGGGATCCTGGGAAGGACGAATTCTCCTCTCGTCGTTCAGAAAAGTCCAAATCTGTTTTGTTTTTTCTTGAATACACGGTTTGGACAGTTGGTAATCGGTTGGTTTGAAGTAGGTTCCTAAGCCGTGGATATAGCCCTGTTTTATTTGGTCAAGAAACTTGGGCAGCGCCAGAGGGTCAAGTGCGTGATTTAGCGTCTCAAAGGCCCGCTTTGCTCGCTGAAAAAGGGTAGAATCGTCGATCGCGCCTGGCACGCCTTGGCTTTCGACGTACCGCATGAATGCGTCGTAGAGCGCATCGAGACCAGAGGTGCTGCGGAGGATCTCGTGGGCTTCGCCGGCCAACCGCGAGTTCGCTATTCCGAATTCCATAACCGTGGGCTGGGACAGCACAAGATGGTAAGGGGTGGATAAGGCGAAGGCCGGGTAATATTCGAAGATTTTTCTGCCTACCTCGTCAATGTCTCTGTCAAATCCTAGATCTTGATCTGAGTAACTCCAGCCAGACTTCGGTCTCACGTACCCTGCTACTAAACTGTAGTCTACCGATAGAGCGACCTGCTTGCCTTCTGCGTGAAGCTTACTAAAGCAAAGACTTTGAGATACAGCATCGCAAAGAGTGAGGAGTTCCCTCTTTATTTTATTGAAATTGACATCGTCCATAGAGCGAAACCCCCCATGCCGCCCCGGCGTCGGATTGCGGCGTCTAACAAATTCTAGAGGGCCGGGCATGTCAAATCCTTCACTGACTTCCCGTGAGCCCGGATCATAAGAGATATTTCTTGTTTGCGCTACCCCTCTATGCGACACTTTATTGCTAGTTTTGAGTTCTGAAGCAATTGCAATCCCAATCACGCGAAAATGTGAGCTCCGGTGACAGGGGCATCCGGTGACACGATAGGGATTCACCCCGCCTTGCGGTGGACTTCCATATAGCGACGGAGAACGGCGTTCATCCGCGCCTGGTAGCCGCGGCCCTGCGACCTGAACCATTCCACCACGTCCACATCGAATTTCGCGTTCACCGGAGTCTTCAACGGCGGGGCGCCGATGAACGCCTGTGCCCAATCCGCTTTCTTCGTCGCCGGATTGTCAGCATCGCGCGTCGCCATGCGCTGGATCATCATGGGGAACGGAGGGGGTGGCGGGGCCGTTTAGGCGATGAAGCGAGCACGCCCCGGGGGATGTCATGAAAGCGATTGCAGCCGGCGCGATGGCGGCCCTTCTGATCGGCCCTGCCGCCGCACAGGAGACCAAGCTCACCATCGAGCCGGGCCATGCCACCGTCATCCATCAATACGTCACGACGGAGCGGGTGCAGCCCAGCGTGGTGAAGCTGCACTTCGAGCTCGGCACCGCGGTTCCGGATTCGATCAAAACCACGCCGGTGCCGCTCGGCATGGTCGCGAAAGTGCCGGAGGTCCGCAATTACGAGTATTTCGTCGCCGACGGCGGCAAGGTCGTGTTCGTCGAGCCCTACACCCGCCGCATCGTCCAGATCGTGCCGTGATCTGCCTTCCTGAGCTTGATCGAAATATCACTTCTGCTATATATCAGAAGTGAGCTGGACGGTCACCTTTGTGAATGCAACGGCCGAGGCAGAACTGAACGCCCTGCCGATCGATATGCGAACGCGGTTCATTCGGTTCGGTGACATGATCCAGGCCCAGGGCATCGACATCATGCGCGAGCCCTATGCCAAGCATCTGACCGGCAGGCTTTGGGAGCTGAGGCTGACCGGGAGAGATGGCATCGCCCGATCGATTTACGTCACAGCGTCCGGGCGGAGGGTGGTCGTGCTTCGAACGTTCGTGAAGAAGACGCAGAAAACGCCGCCGCGCGAGATCAGGATCGCTTTGGCGCGTTTGAAGGAGGTACAGGAATGAGGAGTTTCGATGCGTGGAAGCGCAAGCAGTTGAAGAACCCTGCTGTCAAAAAGGCCTACGACGCCCTGGAAGAAGAGTTCGCCTTGATCAATGAACTGCTCAGCGCGCGCTCCGGGGCGAAGCTCACCCAGGCGCAGGTGGCGCGGCGCATGGGCACCTCGCAATCGGCGGTGGCGCGGATCGAAAGCGGCCGCACGCCGTCGCTGACCAGCTTGCGGAAATACGCCCGCGCCGTCGGCCGCAAGGTGGAGATCAAGCTGTCCAGGACGGGCTAAACTACGTCCCGAACTGCAAAGGACTCAAACGATCCGCAGCGAGGGCTTGGCGCCGGGCTCGGGATCGGGCGAGGCAAACAGCGCGCGGACCAGAAAGCCGAGCGTCGCCGCGCCGTGCGCATTTCCCAGCGCCTCGGCGCTGCGCCGCGCCTCGTCTAATCGCTCGTTCAGAATCTTCGGATCGGCGCCCAGCTCCAGCACCGTCCGCGCCAGAATGCGCACCGCGTCGAACAGCGCGCCTTCGTGTTCGCTCAGCGGCCGGTCAGCGCGCATCGCGGAAATGTTCGCCGGTTTCCGCTTTCAGCCAGGCGCGTGCGCGCTCTGGGTGCACGGCCCACACTTCGCCGGCCTTGTCTTTGGGGCGATAGAACAAGGCCGTCTCCGCGTCGCAGCCGGTCTTGAGGCCGCTCGGCAGAGATTCGTCGGCGCAGAATCGACGGAACGCGCGCTCGATGTCGTCCTCGAATTTCAGCGAAATGTCCTCGCCGGCATCCTTGCGCCGCGTGCGCATCGCGCGCATCACCGACCAGCGCCGCAAGCCGCCGGGATGCGGCAGCAGCACGCGCACCAGATCCGGCAGATACGACTGCTCCGCTCCGGACTTCCGCGCCCCGCCGCGTTCGCGGTAAGGACGTTCGAAAGTTTCGCCGTTCATCTGTTCGTTCAGCATCTTGTCGCTCGCGCAAAAAAAAGAGGCCGCGGCGGAAGCTTCCGCCTCCGCCGCCTCCTCCCATTAACGGGTTACGCCGTCTGCAGATTGACGGCCTTGCTGCCCTTGGCATCCGGCTGGATGTCGAAGGAAACCTTCTGGCCTTCGTTCAGGCTGCGCATTCCGGCCATCTCGACCGCGGTGGCGTGAACGAAAACGTCCTTGCCGCCGTCCTCCGGCGCGATGAAGCCAAAACCTTTGGTCGCGTTGAAAAACTTCACTGTTCCGATCGTCATGTTTGTCTCCTGATGAATCGGGGTTCCGCGCGAGACAGGCGTCCGCGCGGTGCGATTGGGAAACCATCGAAAATCGGAAGTTAGGCTGTCACGTCCAGGCGCGCACGCATGCGAGTCGGATTACAACAGTGCGCTTCAACATGACGGACGCCGTCGCGGTTTGTTATATAATTGCTTTTCGTCTGGATTGCAAGGACACGCGTTACCCTCTCATGTCCCGGGCATTCGTGAAGGAAACGGCAGAGGGGGCGGCGCCGCCGGAGCGGATGGTGTCGTCCGGTCCCAATCTCGTCACCGAGGAGGGGCTGGCGAAGATCGCGGCCGAGGTGGAGCGCCTTGAGTCCGAACTCGAAACCATCCGCCTTCGCTCCGAAAACGGAGCTACGGCGGGACAAGACGTGCTGTTGCGCGAAACCCTGGAGCGCGACCTGCGCTACTGGCGGCAGTCGCTCGCCAGCGCGGTTGTGGTAAAGCGCGCGAAGGAGGATGGCGCGATCGCGTTCGGCGCGCGCGTCACATTCTCACGCAATGGCGCCAAGCCGCAGACCATCTGCATCGTCGGCGAGGACGAGGCGGACCCAAAAGCGGGGCTGGTCAATTTCCGCTCGCCCCTGGCGCAGGCGCTGATCGGCGCCGAGCCGGGCGACACGGTCGAGATGGCCTCCCCGCCAGCCCAACTCACCATCCTCAAGGTGGAGTAGGCGTCCGCGCGGCGCCGCCGGAGCGGATGGTGTCGTCCGGCCCCAATCTCGTCACCGCGGACGGGCTGGCGAAGATCACTCGCCACGTTCCGCTATGCTGCGGTGGTGCTCTGCCGGCCTTAGGGGGTTCGCAGGAAGCCGTGATTTTGGCTGCCGCTGCTGTAGAAGCCGCCGACCACACCCAGGTTGTTGATGGCCTGAGGGCTGGTCGCCGTTGAGCCCGGAGGATCGAACGCGGTGATCTTTCCGCTGGCGTTCCGCACAAAGCCATGCGCCACGCTTGGGCTCCCGATGGTGTAGGTACCGGCGACCGCACCCTTGTCGTTGATGCCGAAGGCCAGTGTATTGGTCGCATTCCGGACGTCGAACGGCGTCATCGTTCCATCGGACGCCCGCACGAAACCGTGGGAGCCGGTATCGTCAAAGATGCCGGCCAGGGCGTTGTTGACGTTGATTCCATGGACGAAGGTTTCGCTCGCTCCCGGCTGATTGACCTTCGTGATCGCCCCGCTGGCGGACCGCACGAAGCCGTGCGCACAGCAGTGGCCGTCGGTCTTGAGATACACGAATCCGGTGATCACCCCATTTGCGTTGATGCCCGTAACGTAGGTGTCGGCCGATCCCTTGGGGTCGAACGACGCGATCGTCCCATTGGCCGCCCGCACGAAACCGTGCCAGTGCCCCTTCTTGGTCCGGTATTTGCCGGCGATGATTCCGGCGTCGTTGATCGCGATGGCTTCGGTGGCGAAGGAGGTCGAATAGTCGAAGAGCGTGAACCCGCCACTGCTGTCCCGCACGAAGCTGTGTTCGTGAGTCCGCTTGTCGGCGAACCATCCGGTCACGGTGCCCAGATTGTTGATGCCATGGGCCTCGGTGTGCGACGCGGCGGTCGGAGCCCCGAACTCTATAATCGTTCCACCGGCCTTCCGGATGAACGCGTAAATGTGGACGCCATCCAGGTACAATCCGGCCACGTCGCCCTGGTCGTTGATACTGTCGGCAAAGGTGTTGACCGATCCCAAAGGATCGAACGTCACGTAGCTTTCCGCATCGGCCGGCCCAACCAAGGCCAAACTGCAAAGGGCTGCGCCTGCGATGAGCCCGCCCAATGACCGCATGCACCGGATCTGTCGCACCGTCATGTCATCCCCCCGAAGCTTGACTGGTGACGCACTATACCAGCGCGCTCGGAATTCGCCAGATGCCGGCAGCCCCGAGCGGAAATTGACCAGCCCCGCTTCCGAGTGCGCCTCGTCCTCGCCGACGATGCCGATGGTCTGCGCTCACCCTCCTCTAGGTGGAATAGTGCCTCGATTGAAACGGCAACGACTATTACTTCGGCGGGCGCGGCGGCACCTGGGCCTTCGCCGCGTACCAGATGGCCTCCCCGCCCGCCACTCTCGAAATCCTCTCTGTCGAGTGAACCGCCTCCTGGCGTAGGATGGGCGGCGCGGGATTGCTCCTGCGCAATTTGCGGAGTTGCCGATGAAAACAATCGTCATTGCATCTTTGGCCGCGCTGCTCGCCGGCGCAGGTGCGGTACCTGTCTTCGCAACCCCGAGTGTTACGACACCGGTTCAGAACGTGGTGCAGACAAGGGTCGTAAATGCTCCGATTCAGTTCGGCCTGAACACGCTGAACACGACAAAGGTTTCCTGCGCGAGCAGCACCTGCACGCTGGTTCTGAGCGCGATGAATGCGCTCAGTGACTGCCAGTCATCCGGCATTTGGTACATACGCGTATTCGTGGATGACAGGGTGGCGCCAGGCGAGCCCGTGCAGGGGCAATTGCCGGGTGCAGGCTCCGGTGTCTCCGGCAGCTGGCAAGGGCTCATACATGTGAAGTCCGGCAGCCACATGGTGGGATTGCAGGTCTATGTCGGTGCTCCCTGCACGGAGGTCGGTTGGTCGTACAACTGGGGCGTCGGCAATCCGTAAACACCCGCCGACACCGGAAATCCTGAAGGTGGAGTAGAGGTCTGCCGTCCCGCCCTATTGTTGATCCCGCGCAAGGAAAGATGCGGGGACGCAGCCAGGCTTCCATCAACATTCGGAGGATGTCATGCGCGCCAATCCGTTGAAAGTCGGGCTTGTGTTCGGGCTGTTCCTTGCATTGTGGCACGCGGGATGGGCCGCGCTCGTCGCCACCGGCATTGCCCAGAAGCTGCTCGATTTCGTGTTCTGGGTCCACTTCCTCACGCCGCCCTATCGGGTCGAGCCGTTCGCGCTCGCCCGCGCCGGCATTCTCGTCGGCGTGACATTCGGCGTGGGACTCGTCGGCGGCTTCGTCGGCGCGCTCATCTGGAACGCATTCCACCGCGCCCGCGTCTGACCGGGTCAGGCCCGGCCATGACGAATGAAGGGTGCTTGGCCAACAACAAGCGCTCGGGCCCAGGCACGCGAGCCCAAGTGCGGCGACGACCGGGATCCCCCGCCGCGTTGAGCGCGAAGACGGCGAAGGCTAGACAAGTGCGGTGGAACCAACGGTGAAGAGCGCAATTGGGTGCGGTGTGGACGGCTGGCGCGATCGCGGCCGCGGGCGTTGGCGCGCTGGTCCTTGTTCTCTCTCAGCCCGCGCGATCCGGAGAAGTGGGGACGGCCGCGCAAAAATGCGATCTGGGGGCAGCGGAGTCCACCTGCGAATGGAAGCCGAAGAGCTGTTCGCGGCCGCCTGCTCCGCCGTTCGACATGGGATCGGACACGATGTCGTACAACGCGGCGGTCGATCGGTTTAACGAGTATGTGCGCGAGGCGCAGGATTACATGCAGTGCATCGTCAAGGAAGGGTCGGCCGATGCCAGCCACGCCTTCCCCGCGCTGGTGAAGAAAACCATCGACGCAAGCCAGCGCGACATCGAAACGAATATCCAGACGGCCAAGCGCAATCTGCAGATGTCGCGCCGCGGCATGGGACCGGCCATGCCGGTGATCGGTCCGTCGCCCAATGATACGGATCGCTGATTTTGCGCCTTCCGGCACCGGTTGCCGTTCTGGCAGGCGCGCCCGCTCGCGCCCCAAGCGCGCTTGTCGCGGCGTACCCCGGACTTGATCCGGGGGAAGCCGGACCGGCCGCCCCAATGTCCCGAAAACCTTCGGCAGCAGGAGCCGCTAGAGCACGATCCAGTCAG
>DIZC01000009.1:8551-8814 GCA_002429315.1 Alphaproteobacteria bacterium UBA6038 | reverse complement strand
GTTGTAAGCCAGCCCCTCATTTGAGGCGATTTCCCGTGCCCGCGCGTTCATGAGCGGGCCAACAAGGAAGCGCGCATGACCCTCATCATCGTCATCATTGTCATTCTGGTGCTGTTCGGAGGTTTCGGCGGCTATCACGCCCACCGCACCTGGGGCGGCCCCGGCCTCGGCGGCGTGCTCGGCCTCATCCTGGTCGTCCTCATACTCCTGTGGCTGTTCGGCGGCCTGGGCGGCGTCCACCACTACTGATCGCGCGCTGGCGA
>DIZC01000009.1:0-8406 GCA_002429315.1 Alphaproteobacteria bacterium UBA6038 | reverse complement strand
GGCCGGGGCGGCGCCCGCCACTACTGATCCCGAGCGGCCGAATTCTCCCTTCGGCGCGGGCGACGCGCGCCGCCGGCCGTGCTAGCCTTGCGGCCGCCAAACACACGAGGGGGATTTCCATGAAAGCCATCCTGCTTGCGGCCGCGGCGGCGTTTCTGCTGGCGACGCCGGCGTTCGCGTCCGACGAAACCGACATCATGGCCGTCATCAACAAGATGAATGACGCGCTCACCAAGAACGACATGAAGACCGCGGCCGCAACCTATGCCGCGAACGCCTCCATCATCGACGAATTCCCGCCGCACCACTGGACGGGCGCCAACGCGTTCGGCAGCTGGGGCAACGACTTCGGCGCCGATTCCAAGAAACACGGCGACACCGATGCGGTGGTGACGACGGCCAAGCCGCTGCACGTGTCCGTGGAGGGCGACCGGGGCTACGCCGTGGTGCCGGCCGTGTACACCTACAAGGAGCACGGCAAGAAGATGAGCGAGCGCGCGCTGTGGACCTTCGCGATGGAGAAGTCGGGCGGCGAATGGAAGATCGCCGGCTGGGCGTGGGGACGGAAGTAGCGCAAGGCCGCTTCACCGGCGCGCGCCGCATCGGCTAAACTGGCCCGGCATTATGACGGAGACGCCGATGTGCCGGGCCATCAAGACACTGCACAATTTCGCCCCGCCGGCGAGCGACGACGAGATCCGTGCCAGCGCGCTGCAATTCGTGCGCAAGATTTCCGGCTTCACCCGGCCGTCGAAGGCGAACGAGGCGGCGTTCAACCACGCGGTGGACGAGGTGGCGCATGTCGCCCATCATCTGCTGGCCGATCTGGTGAGCAACGCGCCGCCGCGCGATCGCGCCATCGAAGCGGCAAAAGCCAAAGCCCGCTCCGCCCACCGCTACCGCGCCAGCGCGTAGCGTTTTCGTCAGGTGCGGACGGCAGACATGAAAAAGGCGGGAGATTCGTGCGCCTCCTCCGGCCCTTCTGCTATCGCTCCGGCGCCGGAAGGGGGATTCGCGAAACCCGCCTGGCCTCGAGCGTGGCAGGCCAGCGGTTTGCGGGCCCGATTTCTCCACGGGCCGCCGACAGGCACCAACGCTCCTCCCCACGGGCTCTTTTGCGGAACTTGAGGCCTGCCCCCGCGAGCTGCCTCGGCGGTACGGCTTTGCGAAATCCTTGTTCCACGCGGGTGCGCGCGAGGCTGCACCCTCTCCCTGTCTGTCCCCGCGCCTGCTCAATCCATGACGGAATCGGCCCTTCCGAGTTTCAAGGCAAACATACAGAGAACCACATAGGCTTTCAAGCCCGGATCGCGTGATTTAATGCTCTCGTAATGTTGAACCGAGGGTTCAGACCCTAGCTGACTTTCAGGACGGTGCGTTGGGCGGGGGGCGTTTCGACCGTATCGCCGACCTTCCATCCGCTCCAGCGGCGGACCCCCCTCGGCCGTTTCCTTCACGAAATGCGCGGGACATGGGACCTTCTCTTCAACCTGAAACGCCGCAGCCAAATTTGTGGCTCATTTCCAGAACGTAGCCAAGCCACTGATATTGTTCGAAAATCAGGTTGAGGTTGTTTTGCAGAACGCAATTATGCACTTCGCAAACCTAGCGCCAGAGGTTGTGTCCGCGAAATAGCGGGAACAGCCGGGAATTAACGGGATTTGACGGGACGTTTCGGAGCGGCCTTTCGTCTTTTCTTCGGCTTGGGCCACCCCTTGCCAGCCCACTCCCGCAGCAGCATGGCTTCTTCCGCCGGAGCGGCTTCTTTCTGTGGGGGCGGGTGGCGGATTTTGTCTTCTAGGATCGCCCTATCCCAATTCATCCGGCGGTTCACTTCCCGCCCTTCCGGGGCCGCCGTTTGGCGGCCTTTTTCTTTTGGAGCAGCCGCCCCGAATCACCGGCTGGCATCCGGCCTGTTTGCAAGGCGGCGCGGATGAAATCTTCCAGGTTCATGTCGCCCGCTGGCGAACTGTGCACAGATGCGTATTCGGTTTGTGCACGTTTGTTCTGCTGACGTTCTTGCTTTTTCGCCATTCTGGCACCGAATTGTCGTTGACAGCAGTTGCCATCGGGCTACGCTGCAATCGGAACAAAAGAGAATTTGATTCTGGCGATGTACACGCCCAAGTCAATGGAAGCCGTCAAGACCCGCATTCAGGAACTGGAAGCAGAACTGGCGGTTGACGCCCGATGGCGCGAATTGCGCATCTTACGCGAGACAGAAGAGAAACTTGCAGCATTGACGAACGGCAGCGCCGGCACCGCTCGGTTGCGGATCGGCAGCGAGGGAGTTGTCCGGGAAAAACCCAAAAAGAGAAAGGGGGCCGCGCCAAGGGGCAAGGTCTCGCAGCACGAAGCTGCCCAGCGTGCAGTTGCTGACGCTGGTGGGCCTCTCACAACGGCCGAACTTATCGACAGAATTCCCCTCTACGGTGGCGACATAAAGCCGGGTTTGTACGCCGCCAGAAATTTGACATCCGTTCTGTCGGCTCGAAGCGACTTGCGGTCAATCCGCTGGCGCGGCGGCCGCGCATGGTGGCTAAAGAACAGGGAGGCGCCTCCCGAATGAATCGCCGCCGGGGTCGCAACCCGGCGGCGCCAGAGCATGGGTACCTATGCTCGCCCCGGCCCAGTTTCAGGCAGTTCCTGTTGCTGGGCCGGTCCCTACTTTGACGTTGCGCCCACGTGGCGAAACGGTAAACGCGGCGGGTCTGGGACCCGTTACCCTTGGGAAGGGGTTTGTGAGTTCGAGTCTCACCGTGGGCACGTCAAAGTCAAGAAGAATAATTTGCCTAAGCCTTTGAAATGTATCGAAGATTCGATGACTCCCGGAAAAATGATTCGATTCAATGACTTAGCGTTTCCGCCAAACGGCGCAGTTGTTGGGCGCGCGCGACCGCGAGCCGCGCCACGTGGGCTTCCCAGCCTTCCGGCGGGTTTCTGCGGGCCTTGGCCGAATCGCCCAACCGCGCTTGGCGCACCGTAGCCTCTGAGCAGTCTAGCGCCTCGGCGATCTCGCCGCGTGTCATTCCGGCCATAAGAACATCCGTCGCTTTTTTGAAATTCATGTATGCCACGCCGTTGACAACCGCCAAACTGTATGCCATATTGGTTACATAGTCAAGGTGACCCCGATGGACCTTTCCAAGATGAACCTTTCCGAGCTTTCCAAGCTTAATGAGGAACAGGCTCGCGAGACGATTGAACGGATTCGCTGGCCAAGCGGTCCGGTTTGTCCGCATTGCGGATGCGTTGACGGGCACACGAAGCTGAACGGCAAGAAACATCGCCCCGGCGTGTGGAAATGCAACGCCGGTTGTGGGGAGCAATTCACCGTGACGGTCAATTCCGTCATGGAAGGCTCGCATATCAGCATCCGACATTGGCTGATGGCGTTCTCGATCATCTGCTCCGCAAAGAAGGGTATTAGCGCACTCCAATTGCAGCGCCAGCTTGGCCTCGGCTCCTATCGCTCGGCTTGGCACCTTTGCCATCGCATTCGCCACGCCATGTTGCAGGAACCACTGAAGGGTTTGTTGGAAGGAACCGTTATTGCAGACGAAACCTACGTCGGCGGAAAACGGCGTCGTGGCGAGAAGCGGCGTCAGCCCGGTCGCGGCACTCCCAAGACCCCGGTTGTTGCGCTTGTAGAGCGCGGCGGTCGCGCCCGTGCATGGCCGATTACCTATGTAAACGCTCGCACTCTGCACAAAGCGCTTCGCGACAACGTGCATCAGTCCGCGACAATCCACACGGATGAATTTGCTGGATACAAAGGCGTTGGCCAGCACTTTGCGGGCGGCCATCATACGGTGAACCACGGCAAGGGCGAATACTACCGCGATGGCGTGTCGACAAACGATGCCGAGGCATTTTTCAGTTTGCTTAAGCGCGGCGTCATGGGCAGCTTCCACCACATTTCTAAGAAGCACATGCATCGCTACTGCAACGAATTTTCGTTCCGCTGGAACTACCGCAAGGATGATGATGCTAGCCGAACTATCGCGGCGATCCGCGCGGGCGACGGTAAGCGCCTCATGTATCAAGACCCAATCCGTAAGATGGTGAGGGCTGACGATCCGAGCGCCCCGTTTTAGTCATTGGCCCTACCGTGTATCCAGCAATCGCCTCTGGTCGTTGGTCCCGTCTTATGAACGTTCACCCATACTGTGAGACCGCTCCGCGGTGACACTTTCCAGTGATCGCCCTCAGAAACGGCCTGCCATTCAGACGGCTTTAGATTCTCAAAGAAAGTGGGACAGGACTTGGCCGCAATGGCTATGGCTTGATCCTGCTCGGGCGTGTTTATGGTTGTACAGCCAGCTATGCTCGCCAGTAGCAGGGAAAGGGTTATCCGGAATGGGGTCATTTCCGGAAGATTAGGTGCGCGCCGCAGCCCTGCCAACCGCGTCCATATTTAGCTACAGGTTTGCGAAGTGCATAATTGCGTTGCAGAAAATGGGAGGGGGGCCCCCTCCCCTCTGTCGAGAGGGCATTTGTTTGCAAAAAAGAGGGGGGAGGGGTCCCCCTCCCGTTCCCTCCACCTCTGATCTCCCGATGCCGTTCCACCCACGTCGAATCCGCCCAATTTGACCACTTGACACTTCCAGCGATCATAAGAACAGAGAAGGAACTCGTCAACCCAGGGCGCCAAGAAAATGGGCGACGGCGTTCCCTTCGAAGCACGCGAGAGCGTGTTCGCCAGAAAAATACTGATTACGGCACGATCTGGACGATGCGGCGGGTGTAGGGCTCGACGAACACGACCTTGCCGCCGTCGGCGACGAAATACTCGTAATTGCGGACCTCCGGCACTTTCGCGACCATGCCGAGCGGCACCGGCTGGGTCTTGATCGAATCCGGCACCACGGTCCCGAGCTCGAAGTGCATCTTCACCACGCCGGGCTGCACCCGCTCCGTCGTGACGTATTGGCGGATGACGGCGGAATGGCCCGGCTCGATGGTGAGCCTGGTCTCCTGTGCGGCGGCGGGGCCGATCAAAAGGGCCGCTATCGCGCCGGCTGCAAATGCTTTCATGAAATCCCCCCGGGATAGGCCGCGTCCTGGCTTCATCGCCTAAACGGCCCCGCCACGGCCTCCGTTCCCATCGCGGCCACGGGCGCCGCGAGGGCTGGACCTCCTGGGGCGCGCAAGCCGACGACGGTTATCGCCCGAGCTGGAAAACATATGCGTTCAATTCGGCTGTGCGGGAACTCTCGCTGACCGATTAGGTGTTCTTGCCAAATCTACATAATCGTATATATTCTCAGCGATGGGCCAGGACGACACCTGCTCGTGGGACAACGCGAAGCGGGAGTCGAACCTTGCGAAGCACGGCTACGATTTCGCCGATATGGCGGAGGTGTTCGACGGCCGGTTCGTAGTAACGCGCGTCGATGACCGGTTCGATTATCGCGAACGGCGCTACAACATGCTGGCGGAGTTTCACGGCCGCATCGTCAACGTGACGTTCGCGCCGCGGGCCGGCAAGGCGCATCTGATTTCCGTGCGGCCGGCGAGCCGCGAGGAAAGGAAGGTTTACGATGAAAGAAAGAAGCAGGCGGGCGCTTAAGCCCGCCAAGGGCCGCACCGACTGGCAACGGATCGCGAAATTGAGCGACGCGGAGATCGAGCGCATGGGGGCGCGCGATGCCGACAATCCGGCAACAAGGAAAGCGGATTGGGCGAGGGCGTTCATCGGCGCGCCGCCGCCCAAGACTCCGGTGAACGCGAAATTCGATGTGGACGTGGTGGAGTGGTTCAGGTCGCAGGGCCGCGGCTACCAGGCGCGTATGAATGCCGTCCTCCGCCGCTACATGGAAGTCCATCGTAAGATGGGGTGAATGGGTATCCTGTCCCCGGATTCTTAAGATGGGTGAATGGGTATCCTGTCACCGGATTCTCCGGATTCTTGAAACGGCCCCGCCACCCCCTCCGTTCCCGTCGCAGTGATTGCGTTTCCTTCCCAATGCGCCGGACGCCTGTCAGGTTCTCCTTGGAAAGTGCTTGTTCAGCCATAGCTCCAGTTTGGCTGGATTCTTCGCTTCGCATTCCCATATGACACAAACTTTCCAGCCGCTGCGCCGCAAATCAGACAACTGCTTTCTATCTCGGTTCACATTTCGCGAAATTTTCTGCGCCCAATATGCCTTGTTGCTTTTGGGGATTCGCGAACCGCGTTTGCACCCATGCATATGCCAGAAGCAGCCGTGGACAAAGACTGCCAGATTCAATTTGCGACAGACTAAATCAGGCTTTCCGACAAGGCGCTTACTGTGGAGGCCGTATCGGTAGCCTCTTCGATGTACAGCACTTCTGACGAGAAGCTCGGGGGATGTATGCTTATCGCGGATCGCTCGCATGTTTGCGCTCCGATCCTTCTTAGCCAGGTGGTCTACCATTTCCGAAGTTTATGCAGCCCCGCGTAGCGAGTCCTCTCTTGTGGCTTTGAGATAACTCACTATGCGCTTTCCCAACCACTCGGCAACCTGCGGCGTTACGGAGTTCCCGACCGCGTGATACCTCATGCTATCAGGGTCTTCCCTTCCCTCGACCTGAACATCCGTCCAATCATCCGGGAAGCCCTGTACGCGCTCGACTTCCACCGGAATGAAGCGCCTCACCCTCCCCGAGGGATACCAAACGTAATTTCTGCTCCAATCCGTCCCTGTATGCCGTGCAGACTCCGCGTAGATACAATGCGCTCTGCCTTTTACGAGCGGCCCTGTGCGAGGATTTCCAAGGATCGTCTGAAAGAGGCTGGGAGATTCCTTCCCATTACGTTTACTCTGCGAAGAATCCCCGTCGCTGCATTCGGGCTCAAATAGTATTTCTCCGGCACCCTCCGGGTCTCGATGGACGGCAACAACATAGACTCGCTTACGCGACTGGGGAACTCCGAAATATTGGCTGTTAAGCACTCGCCACGCCACACCATACCCGAGCCCGTCCAACGTCTTGAGTACGATCGTGAAGTCTCGTCCTCGGTGGCTAGTGAGAAGGCCGTGCACGTTTTCGATAACAACAATTTTCGGCTCACGCGCGCGCACCAGTGCAGCGAAATCGTGGAAGAGGCCAGATTGATTTCCCCGGAGGCCTGCGCGCGGACCCATTCGCGCAAGTGAGAGATCTTGGCAAGGAAACCCGGCGCTCCAGACGTCTGCCTCGGGGATATTGAATGGATCGACATTGGTGATATCCTTGTAAACCGGAATTGAGGGCCAGTGATGTGCCAATACTCGCCGGCAGAACGCTTTTTTCTCGCATAGGAATACGGATTTCAGCCCCGCTTTTTCGAAGCCGAGATCAAATCCGCCTATCCCCGAAAAAAAGGACGCATGATAGCCTGCCGCCATTGCGACAGAAGAGTCGATTCGCTCTGATCCAGCAACGGGTATCATCGTGCCTCAGGTACATATTCACTGGCGACCGAGCGGAGGGCGTGGAGAGTACGAGCACGTACCTCAGGATGTTTTGATGGGTCGCAACCTCTTGGTTGCCCCAATCTCGGTCCCTGGCGCGCTGCTCACTACAGACGTTTGGGGTCGAATGAGAGATGGAAAGCCACGGCTGCGCCGGGACCATCCCAACAATCATTCTATCCTGAACGTCCCCCCCTTGATCGCTGCACTGGCGCTGTTGCCTGATCCTATGCGTGAAGACAAGGGTGGTTTGGTCTTACCCCTTCGCGACAAGGGCTACGTGATACGAACAATTACATTTGAGGTGCAATTTGGCAAAAATGACCGCGCGATATGTACGCCCCTAAGGCTTAAAGTTCTGCATGACAACAACGAAATTGATTTGACGGAACGTCTTACGAGAGTTGCCACCCTGTTTGGAACGGCCGGATTGCCCGAAGCCGTCAAGAAGGATGTGGATCGCTACGTGCAAATAGTGTCCGAAGGCGTGCCGCGTGCCGAGTTGAAGGATATCTCCGCTCGCATAGCCAAGAGAATCAATTCGACAATTGAGCTTTCGGAAATGCTCGAAGCGCCCAGCGAGAATTTTGTTATTCAGGATGTGCAAGAGCCGCCGGAAACCATCACGCTGTCGAAACTGACAGCCGATGAAACTAAGAAGCGGCTCGTCTCGCACTTCCGAATAGACCGAAGTAGCAAAATCCGCGGCGCGAAAATTGAATTGTTTACCAAAACAAACGGCACAATCTATTGTGAGAACTGCGCCTTTTCGTTTGAAAAAAAATATGGTGCGCGAGGTAAGGGGTTCATTGAAGTGCACCACGTCCAACCACTTGCCGCGTTGCTCCCGAACGTGGTTACAAGACTCTCAGACCTGATGCTCCTGTGTTCAAACTGCCATCGTATGGTGCATCGCAAGGCACCCCTTCTCATGCCTGCTGACCTAAAGGCCATTACAGCCGCCTAGAGCGTGACTCGGGTTTTC
>DIZC01000010.1:654-25718 GCA_002429315.1 Alphaproteobacteria bacterium UBA6038 | reverse complement strand
GCCGGCTACAACATCGTCGGCATGAAGGCGGAGGACGCGCCGGACATCGCCGTGAAGTAATGGCGCTGCAGCTTCGCGAAGGTCTGACGCTGTATTTCTGCCGCCATGGCGAAACTGAAGCCAATGTGGAATTGCGTTTTCAGGGCCGCACGCTCGACACGCCGCTGACACCTCGTGGGCGCGACCAGGCCCACGCCATCGCGCAATGCCTGAAGAAGGAGGCTCCCGATCCCGCAGCGCTCGCGTATGTGTGCAGCCCGCTGCAGCGCGCTTGCACCACGATGGAAATCATCCGCGGCGATCTGGGCCTGGCGCAAGGCGGCTATGACACCGATCCGCGGCTGCAGGAGATCGACCTCGGCGCTTGGGACGGATTGACGGATGCCGAGGCCCGGGCACTCGATCCCGTCAAATTCGTCGAGCGCGGCAACGACAAGTGGAACGTTCGCGTGCCCGGCGGCGGCGAGAATTATGCCGATGTGGCCGCGCGGGCCGAGAGCTGGATCAGAGATCTGGCGGCCGACACCTTCGCTGTCTCACACGGGGCATTCACGCGCATCCTGCGCGGATTGTTCATGGGCGCGGACTGGAAGGCCATGTCCGGCCTCGACGAACGGCAGGGCGTGCTCTTTCGCGTGCGCGGCAACACCCTGAAGCGGTTCGATCCGCCGGAAGAATTGTCGAAGCCCGTTGGCCCGCATCCGCCGGGTTGATGCGGAGGCGGATTTCCTCTGCGATTCGCAGTCACTCTCCTGGCCTTACGCCGGCGCACGCGAAAAGCTAAAACCTCCAAACCGGACTCCTGCGATTGTCGCGAGGCGTACGGACGTTCACTTCGGCGACCGGCATGTCCTTTAACACCTTCGGCCATCTGTTTCGGGTGACAACCTTCGGGGAAAGCCACGGGCCGGCGCTGGGCTGCGTCGTGGACGGCTGCCCGCCCGGCATTCCATTGACCGAAGCCGATATCCAGGCGGAGCTGGACCGCAGGCGACCGGGACAAAGCAAATATGTCAGCCAGCGCAAGGAGCCGGACACGGTGCGGATTCTCTCCGGCGTGTTCCACGACGAGCGCATGCCGGCCCAGGTGACCACCGGCACACCCATCGCGCTACTGATCGAGAATGTGGATGCGAAGCCACGCGACTATTCTGAGATTCGCGATAAGTTTCGGCCTGGCCACGCCGATTACACGTACTGGGCGAAATACGGCGTGCGCGACTATCGCGGCGGCGGGCGTCAGAGCGCGCGCGAAACCGCAACGCGTGTGGCGGCCGGCGCAATCGCGCGCAAGGTGCTGGCGCAGATGTACGGCGGCGTGACGATCCGCGGCGCGCTGATTCAGATGGGCACCGAGACCGTCGAGCGCGCCAGATGGGATTGGGAGCAAGTCGGCCGCAATGCCTTCTTCTGTCCCGATGCTACGGCCGTCGCTCCGTGGACGGAATATCTGGAAGCGGTGCGCAAGCGCGGTTCGTCGTGCGGCGCGGTGATCGAAGTGGTGGCAGAGGGGATTCCCGCCGGGCTCGGCGCGCCCGTCTACGGCAAGCTGGATGCCGACCTCACCTCAGCGATGATGAGTATCAATGCGGTGAAAGGCGTGGAAATCGGTGATGGCTTTGCCGCAGCGATGCTCTCCGGCGAAGAGAACGCCGATGAGATGCGCAGCGGAAACGACGGCCAGCCACGATTTCTATCCAACCGCGCCGGCGGAATCCTCGGCGGCATCTCCAGCGGCCAGCCCATCGTCGTGCGCTTCGCGGTAAAGCCGACCTCCTCCATTCTCTCCCCGCGCAAGACCATCGACGTGCACGGCAGCGAAACCGAGATCGTCACCAAAGGCCGCCACGACCCCTGCGTCGGCATTCGCGCCGTGCCTGTCGGCGAGGCGATGATGGCCTGCGTGCTGGCCGACCACGCGCTGCGCCACCGGGGGCAGACCGGCCGCATATCTTAGGAGGGACATTCCATGGAAGTCTTCGTTCTCGTCGTGCTTGTCGTTGCGGCGCTTTTCATCCTCGGGCTGATCTTCGGAAGCTTCTTCACCGTGCAGCAGCAGAGCCGGGCGATCATCGAGCGCTTCGGCAAATACGTCCGCACCGCGCGGCCGGGATTGAATTTCAAGCTGCCGTACATCGAACGCATCGTGCAGCGCGTGTCGTTGCGGGTTCAGCAGCTGCTCGTGGAGGTCGAGACCAAGACGCTCGACAACGTCTTCGTGAAACTGTTCGTGGCGGTTCAGTACCGGGTGGTGGAAGGCAGCGAGGCGGACTCCTACTACAAGCTTCAGGACCACGTGGAGCAGATCAAATCCTACGTGCTGGATGTCGTGCGCGCCAAGGTTCCCAAGATGAACCTCGACGAAGTGTTCGAGAAGAAGGACGACGTGGGCGCCGCGGTGAAGAGCGAACTGGACGTCTCGATGAAGCAATACGGCTTCGAAATCCCCAACGCGCTGGTCACCGACGTGAATCCCGCCGACAACGTCAAGGCCGCGATGAACGAGATCCAGACCCAGCAGCGGCTTCAGGTCGCCGCCGCCGCCAAGGGCGAAGCGAACAAGATTCTCGTGGTGAAGAACGCCGAGGCCGAAGCGGAATCCAAGCATTTGCAGGGCGAAGGCATCGCCAAGCAGCGCCGCGCCATCATCGACGGTTTGCGCGAATCCATCGCCGCCTTCACGGACAAGATCGGGACGGTGAACGAGCGCGAAGTGCTGAATCTCGTGCTGCTCACTCAGTATTTCGACACCATGAAGGACATCGGCATTTCCTCCGGCAGCAAGGTCATCCTGGTGCCGCACTCGCCGTCCGGCATGAACGACGTGATCGAGCAGATCCGCTCAGCCATCATCCAGGGCAACGAAACGACCGCTCAGAAGTAAGGCGGCCACAACCGGATTCTTGCCGGGGGCGTGCTTGTCGACTACGCCGTCCGTCGCCCCGCAGAGAGGGGAAAAGCCAAATGTCCCAAGAGCGTCAGGTAAAGCTGCTATGGCTCGAAGGCGATCAGGTGGTGGAAATACCGGCCGAATTCGAATTCGAATGCGACACCGTTCTGCTTCGCAAAGAAGGCGACCGGCTCACCCTGGAACCGGTCTGGCGTACGCCTATTCTTCGATCGCGGATTGGACGAAAGCAGAGGGCGAGAGGCAAAACTCGCGCCAAAGCCTGAAGTGGTCCGTGTCTTCGAGGCGAACCGGTTCGAGGCCGTATTTGTCAAGCCGCAGCAGTTGCGCGTTCGGGTAAGCCATCAGGATCGGCGAGTGCGTCGCCATGATCACCTGAACAATTCCTGACTTGTCCATCATCGCCAGAACCTTGAGGAACTGCATCTGACGAGATGGAGATAGCGCGGATTCCGGTTCGTCGAAGATAAAGATCCCCTGCCTGCGGCACCTCTCCTCAAAGAAGCGAAGAAAACCTTCTCCATGTGAGTGGGAGAGAAAGTCTGGCGGCGGCTTGTTCACATCGAGTGCCGCCTGGTCCAGATATCGCGCCACAGAAAAGAAGCTCTCCGCTTTGAAGAACCAGCCCATCGACAGTTTGGGAAACCAACTTGCGCGAAGAGCCTTGGCGAGCTCTCCACCGGTTATCTCGACTGCCTGTGAATGATCCACCGGCCGGTAACCCTTGCCTCCGCCCGCATCGTCATAGCCCGCCAGTCTGGCAATCCCTTCCAATAGCGTCGACTTCCCGGTGCCGTTCTCACCCACAATGATCGTGATCGACTTTTCGAATTCCAGCTCGAATCCGCCCTTTAGTAACGGCAAACAGAACGGATAAGCGCTCGCGTCCGGAACACGCGCGCTGTCGAGCCACACACGTTTCAGATATGGTGCAGGCAGTCTGATGTCTCGCTTACGAGCAGCCATTCGTTACCTGCGTTTCCGAACGCGTGGCTTGCAGCCCATTGGCTTCTCGAACAAAGCGATTTTCGTCAGATAGGCAATGTCGGTGGCGGTACGCCTGAGTCCGGCGCCGGCGAACAGTTTGTCCAGATCGGTTTTGGCGTAGGACGAATAGTACGGCTCGTGCATCAGCGACGGGAAAACGTCGATCAGCCCTTCGAACGCCGGCGCGTCGCCGTACTGAATCGTTTCGGCGAGCACGAAAATGCCGCCGGGCTTGAGCACGCGGGCGATCTGCTTCGCGACGGCGGCGCGCACCTTCGGCGGCAGCTCGTGAAAGACAAAAATGCTGGCCGCGGCGTCGATGCTCGCGTCCGGCAGCGGCATGGCCTCGGCCGGCGCGGCGATGAATTCGACATCCTTGTACGCTGACAGAGCGCGGCGGACGCGCGCCAGATACGGTTCCGACAAATCGAGCGCGATGGTCTTCAGCTTCGGCCGCGCCGACTTGACAAAGGCGAGGAATTGTCCGGTGCCGGCGCCAATGTCGAGCAGCACCGGCTTCTTTGTTTTCGTGCGATCGAGAAGGCGCGCAATGGGGACATAGGCGCGGCGTCGCATGGCGTCCGCCGTGCCGGCAAACAGCGCCTCGACCTGAAAATCGTAGAGCCGGGCGGACTCCTCGGTCAGATATCCGTCGGTCTGGAAATGGAAATTCTGCCGGTAATAGAGCGGCAGACCGTTGGCACGCGCGCGCACTTCGTCGTGTCCGCGCCGCCTTTGGCGGGAGATCACCTTCGGCACGTCGGCGATGAAGCGTGCGCTGGCGCGGGCGCGGCGCAGCTCCGCAGCAAGGTTGACCGGCAGGGGATAGAGTCCCGCCTCCACGTTCTTCCAATCCTCCACGAACAGATCGCGCATGGCGGACAATATGGTCGCCATCGACGGCAGCGGGTGCGCAGGTTTTTCGACGCCGGAAAACGTGTCGCGCGCGATCGCCCGCGCCGCCAGATAGTGCGCTCCATAAAACGCCACCCGCGCTACCTGTGCCGCGGCATAAGCGAGAGCGCGTGTTGCGGTGCTCGCCATGCCGCCTCACCGCCACGCCGGCAGCCGCGAAGCAATGGCGCTGCCGATGAAGATTTGCGGGTCGGAGGGCGGCGTCATGCGGGTCTGCCGCTCCATCGTGGCGACGCACTGCCTGGTGCGAAACGCCAGGCCGCGAAAATCGTTGGCCTCGCCGATGCTGGCGAGGAAACAATCGTCGAAGTACGGATATTTGCTGGTCCCACCACAACCGAACGACGTGCGGTCGGGGCGCGCCGCGGTCACGATCATGCGATTGGCCGCGGCCAGCGGACGGACGAACACGCCCGAATAGCAGGCGGAGATCACCACGATGGTGGGGCGCTCGCCGCAGGCATTGGAAACCATGCCCTCGAGCTTGGCCGGCGTGAGAATGCTTTCGCCCAACACGAGCCCCGATGGCGCGCCGTGCGAGCTGAAATAAAGCAGGCATCCGCCGGCGCTGCGATTGGACAAATCCCACAACGTGTCGGCGATGGTGCCGGCATCGGCGTTCAGCGGGTGAGTTTGCGGATAGCGATCGGGCCGCACCGAAAACTGCGCGATGTTGGAGGGATCGAAGCCGACATTTGCCAGCGCCGCCGAAACGTCGCGACGGGCATTGTCGAAAATCTCACTGGGCGAGCCGTCATGGGCGTGCCAGTCGCCGGCCACCACGACGACGGCCCAGTTTGAGTAGCTGCCGGCGGACAGCCGTGAGGTGAACAGCGCGATCGCAACCAGGACGACCACAAGGATCAGCAGGATGGACCACAGCCAGCGGCCGTAGCGCTGCCATTCAGTCTCGGACGAAGGCGGCGGCAAGCTCGATGTGGGCCGACCAGAGAAACTGGTCGACACCCACGAGCCAAACCATCCGGAACCCGCCATCGATCAGAACCCGCGCATCCCGGGCGAAGCTTGCCGCATCGCACGAAACATACGCAATGCGCTCAAGACGGGAGGCTGAAAGGTTGGTCACCTGGGCAAGCGCGCCCGTCCGCGGCGGGTCCAGCACCGCGGCGTCGAAGCGATTGAGTTCGGCGGCAGTGAGCGGGCGCTTGAACAGGTCACGCTTTTCCGTGGCGACAGGCTTCAGGCCCGGCGCGGCGCGGGCCGCCGCCGCAAGCGCCGTCAGCATCGGGCCGTCGGCATCGACGGTATGGACTTGCGCCCGTTCTGCGAGCGGCAGCGCGAAGGTCCCGCAGCCGGAGAACAGGTCGGCGATCTTTCGGGCCTTGCCCACCGCTTCGGTCACGCGGGCCTGCAGGATGGCCTCGCCTTCGCGGGTGGGTTGCAGGAAGGCATTGGGCGGGAGCTTCACGCGTGCTCTGCCGAAGCTGACTTCCGGCGCGGCGCTTTGGTAGAGCAATTCACCTCCGGCAGTGACGCGTACGAGGCCCTGTCTCGGGGCCGCGGCGGCGATCCTTGTCACGAGATCGGGCGAGAGGGGACGCTTCCAGGAAAGCGCAACATCGAAGCCGTTGTCGGCGTCGACCATGTGAAGCTCGGCGTCTTCGCCCTCCGGCAAGACGGCGTCCAGCAATTCGCGCAATCCTAGCGCCAACCTCAACAAACCCGGCGTAAGCACGTGGCATTCGTGGATGTCCACGATATCGTGCGAGCGCGGCGCGTGAAAACCGATGCGCGTTTCGCCGTTCGTCCTCTTCAGATTTACCGTGGCGCGGCGACGGGAGCGCGGCGGTACGCTGACGATTTCCCGCAGCGGCGGATGGGAAATTCCGCGGCGGGCGAGTGCGTCGAGGATCAGGTCGCGCTTGCTGTCGCGGTAAGCCTCCGGCGCGAGATGCTGGAGCGTGCAGCCGCCGCACGCCCCGAAATGCCGGCAGACGGCATTCAAGCAATATTGCCGAGGGCAGCTTCCCGTTCGCGGCCGAGCGCATTGAGCGCGGTCGCGACGATGGACTTCGCGTCGAGACCGGCCAGTTCGTACATCTTCTCGGGCGAATCGTGGTCGACGAAATAATCCGGCAAGGTCAGCGGGCGCATTTTCAGTCCGCGGTCGAGCAGCCCTTCCAGCGCCAGGTACTGCATAACATGGGCGGCGAAGCCGCCGATGGCGCCTTCCTCGATCGTTATCAGCACTTCGTGTTCGCGAACCAGACGGCGGATCAGATCGTGGTCCAGCGGCTTGGCGAACCGCGCATCGGCCACCGTGGTCGAAAGCCCGTAGGCGGAGAGTTTGTCCGCCGCCAACAGGCACTGCTGCATTCGGGCGCCGAGATTGAGCAGCGCAATGCTGCTGCCTTCGCGGACGATCCGGCCTTTGCCGATCTCGAGCGGCGTTCCGGCCTTCGGGCGCTCGAGGCCGAGCCCTTCGCCGCGCGGATAGCGCAGCGCCGATGGACGATCGCTGATCTGCGCCTGCGTCGCCACCATGTGGGTCAGCTCGACTTCGTCGGACGCCGCCATCACGACGAAGCCGGGCAAGGTGGCGAGATAGGTGATGTCGTAAGAGCCGGCATGGGTGGGGCCGTCCGCGCCCACCAGACCTGCCCGGTCCATGGAGAAGCGTACCGGCAGACGCTGAATGGCCACGTCGTGCACGACCTGGTCATAGGCGCGCTGCAGGAAGGTCGAATAGATGACCGCGAACGGCTTCATGCCTTCCGCCGCAAGCCCCGCGGCGAACGTGACACCATGCTGCTCGGCGATGCCGACGTCGAAGCAGCGGTTCGGAAAGCGCTTGCCGAACAGGTCGAGCCCGGTTCCCGACGGCATCGCCGCGGTGATGGCGACGATACGCTCGTCCTTCTCGGCTTCGGCGATCAGCGCCTCGGCGAAGACTTTCGTGTAGCTCGGCCCCTTCGCGGCGGACTTGCTCTGCTCGCCGGTCAGCACGTTGAACTTGACCACGCCATGATACTTGTCCGCGCTGGCCTCGGCCGGGGCGTAGCCCTTGCCCTTCTTGGTGACGACGTGGATGAGGACGGGGCCGTTCTTCATGTCGCGGACATTCTCCAGCACCGGGATCAGGTGCTCGAGATTGTGGCCGTCGATGGGCCCCACATAATAAAACCCGAGCTCGTCGAACAGCGTGCCGCCCACGGCCATGCCGCGCGCATAATGCTCGGCGCGCCGCGCACGTTCCTCCATGAAACGGGGAAAGATGCTGGCGATCCGCTTCCCGAGCTTGCGGATGCCGCGATATTCCTTGCTGGAGATCAGCCGCGCCAGATACGCGCTCATCGCGCCCACGGGCGGCGCGATGGACATGTCGTTGTCATTGAGGATGACGATCAGACGTTCGTGGCGGGCGCCGGCGTTGTTCATGGCTTCGTAGGCCATGCCGGCGCTCATCGCGCCGTCGCCGATCACGCAGACAACATTGTTGCTGCCGCCCTTCAGATCGCGCGCCACGGCAAAGCCGAGCCCGGCGGAAATCGAGGTGGACGAATGGGCGGCGCCAAACGGGTCGTATTCGCTCTCGGCGCGCTTGGTGAACCCGGAGAGGCCGCCGCCCTGCCGCAGGGTCCGGATGCGGCTGCGCCGCCCGGTCAGAATCTTGTGCGGATACGCCTGGTGGCCGACATCCCAGATCAGGCGATCGGTGGGCGTGTCGAAGACATAGTGCAGCGCGACCGTCAGCTCTACGACGCCCAGCCCGGCGCCCAAATGCCCTCCGGTCACAGAGACCGCGCTGATCATCTCGCTGCGCAGTTCGTCGGCCAGCTGCCGCAGTTCCGATCGCGGAAGTTGGCGCAGCGCGGCAGGCTCTGGGACGCGGTCCAGCAACGGTGTGTCGGCGGATCCAGTCATGTTTTCCAACTCAGCTGCGGTCACGGCCCTCCCGTGCCACCGGAATCCCCCAGGGCCGGCATTGGTCAGCCTTTTCTCCCTACAAATCAAGACAGGGAAACGACGGCCCAGCTTTGGGAGGAAGTTCGACCAAATGATGCCTTCCCGCGCGGTCGGGGCTCGGCTGGGTTAGGTGAGATTCAGCGGCTCGACGGCCTCGGCGCCCTTCGGCCCCTGGACGATTTTCTCCAGCCGGCTCTCGGCCGATTTCAGCTTCTGTTCGCAATGGAGCTTCAGCGCCTGACCGCGCTCGTACAGCGCGATGGAGTCCTCCAGATCGACGTCTCCCTGCTCCAGCCGGGTGACGATTGCCTCCAACTCGCGCAAGGCGGCCTCGAAGCTCATCTGCTCGATGGGCGTCTTGGCAGGTTGATTCGCAGAGGACACCTTAGGCCTCAAGAAGGGCGGTCACGTGGGCGGCCGCAGATGCGGCGAGCGCCTCAAGGTCATAACCCCCTTCCAACGCGGAAACAACGCGCCCGTCGCAGACCCGAGCCGCGACAGCGCAGATCTCGCGTGTTACCCACGCGAAGTCCTGCTCCGAGAGATTCAGATTCGCCAGCGGATCGGCGCGATGGGCATCGAACCCAGCCGAAATGAAGATGAAATCCGGTGCGAACGCTTCCAGCGCCGGCAGCACGGTTTGCGTGTAAACAGCTCGGAATTCGGCACTCCCGCTCCCTGAACGCAGCGGACAGTTCAGCACGTTGCCCGCAACGCCGCGTTCGGCTTCGTAGCCGGTGCCGGGATACAGCGGCATCTGGTGAGTCGAGACGTAAAGCAACTCCGGATGGTCGAAAAAAATGTCCTGCGTCCCGTTGCCGTGATGCACATCGAAATCGACGACGGCGATCCGCTTCAGGTCATGTTCAATACGGGCGTGCATTGCGCCGACGGCAATGTTGTTGAACAGGCAGAAGCCCATCGCACAGGCGCGCTCGGCGTGATGGCCCGGCGGACGGACGGCGCAGAAGGCGTTCCTGAAATCGCCGGCCATGACGCCGTCGACCGCGGCCACGACGGCGCCGGCCGCCCGTTGGGCGGCTTGGGCCGATCCTGCCGACATGAAGGTATCGGAATCGATCCGCGCATGGCCCGCCCGTTGAGCTAGCTCGTTCAACCCTCCCAGAATGGTATCGATCAAATCAGGTGTATGCGCCCTTGCGAGCTGCTCGCGCGTGGCTTGTGGCGCTTCAGACTCCGCCAGAGTCAGGCCACGCAAGCCGTCGAGCACGGCCCCTAACCGGGCAGAAGATTCGGGGTGACCTTCCGGTGGTTTGTGCCCGAGGCAGGAGGAATGCGTTACAAGTCCCGCGCGCATCGAATTTGCCGTATAGCCTTATCCAAAATCCACCATCAATCACGATTATAGCTGCAGTGCTTCGCGAATCGGTCGCAAGAGGATTGCTATTTGTCTTCGTCGCGGGATCTGGAGTCTTTCTTGTAGAAACGACCGAAATTCGATGATACAACAGTCTTCGTGGGTCGTCTTGTAACTTTATTACAAACAGAGGGAGAATGTCATGAGCAGAACGCTCGGGACAATGCTTACGCTTGGCTCAATCGCGCTTCTCACAGTTGGGTTAATCTCGCCGGCCGCAGCGACCGGCGAGTCGGTGCTCTACAATTTTTGCCAGCAAACTGGCTGCACTGATGGACAGAACCCGGGCTCACCCCTGCTTCAAGACGGCAACTTTCTCTATGGCGTTGCGGGTGGCGGTGCTAATGGCCATGGAATCGTGTTCCGGTACAACGTGAGCACCGGCAACTACAAAGTCCTTTACAACTTTTGCGGGTCGACCAATTTTCACGGCTTCTGTAGCGATGGCGACGATCCGGATGGCAAGCTCGTCATCGACACGAGCGGAAACCTTTATGGTACGACCTTTTTGGGCGGCCTCTTCAATGGCGGACAGGTCTACGAGCTTGTGAAGCCAAGCAGCGGCGGCTCCTGGACCTTCAGCCTCATTCACGGTTTCTGTGACCGGTGCACCACCGATGGCTCGGGACCGCACAATGGGGTCAGCTATAATGGTCAAGCCACTGGCACGAAGTATGACGGCACCTCTATGCTGTTCGGCGAAACAGACGCAGGAGGAACATTAGACGGGGGTACCGTGTACGCTGTAAAGGGCGGGATCTCGGAAAAAGTCCTCTCGTCACCAGGTAGTGAGCCGTACGGAGGCCTCTATGTCGATTCTTCCAACAATTTGTGGGGAACGACCGCCGGGGGAGGTACCGCCGGCCACGGCATCGCCTTCGAGGTAAGCCCGACCGGCAACCTCGGAACAGACCCCTGGACCACGACAGTCCTTTACAATTTCTGCTGGGCGGGAGGCAGTTGTTCCGACGGCTCACTGCCCGTGGGAGTTATCATGGACAGCGCTGGGAACCTTTTTGGAACGACACAAGAGGGCGGTAATTCCAGTGGCGACGGAGTCCTCTTCGAGCTGACGAACACAAGTTGCACGGAAGGTGGCACGCAGACCTTCTGGTGCAACACAGTCAAGCACACTTTTGCCGGCGGTTCCGATGGAAGCGGTCCGAACGGCGATCTCGTGATGGACGCGTCTGGGAACATCTTCGGAACGACGGCTGCAGAGGGCGACACCGTCCACGTCTCAACGGCCGGCACGGTTTGGAAGCAAACGGGATCGAGCCATTCGACGCTCTATAGCTTTTGCCCAAGCACCGGCTGCCCGGACGGGCAGCATCCCCTCGCTGGGGTAATTGTCGATACATCGGGAAATCTCTATGGCACAGCCGATTTCGGCGGAGCCAACGACGCGGGCGTCATCTACAAATACACGCCCTAGCCTCGAACCTCACTTAGAAATCCACTCCTCTATGCGAGGAGTGGATTTCTGATTCGAGTCGCACGCACGCTGCACTCGGTCGGATGAAGTTGAACACAGCCCTCAAACGACTCCGAATCAGCATTTCGGCGAGATACCTCCACAGAATTGATGCACAAAAGCCACAGCCTTCAAGGGAACGCATCGCTCACCACGATTCTGTTTTGACCCGTCGCACAACTCTCCCATAGGTTCGGCCCGAAACGGGCATTTCCGCGGACCGGGATGGGGCGCGGGGGTTAACTGCCATCCGGCAGGCATCGGCGTCCGTTGCATGGCAGTCGCTACACAAGCAAGGGGGTTCCCAGTGTACCAGACGAATCAAGACAATCGCAGCCTGCGCTCCGCCCTGCTCCTTGGAGCAGCCTCCGCAGCAATGGTCGGCCTCTCCGCCCCGGCGACTGCGCAAGAAGCCACCGAAACCGTGGTGGTCACCGGTTCGCGCATTCCGCAGACCGGCCTGTACAGCTCGAGCCCGGTCACGGCCGTCGGCCAGCAGGAAATGAAATTCGAGGGTACGACGAACGTCGAGAACCTCATCAACAATCTGCCGGAAGCATTCGCCGACTTTAACCAGACCGCCTCCAATGGCGCGACCGGCACGGCGACAGTCGATCTTCGCGGACTGGGCAGCCAGCGCACCCTGGTGCTGGTCGACGGCAAGCGTCTGATGCCCGGCGATCCCGCGCTTCCCGTAGCGGACCTGAACACAATTCCCGCTTCGCTCGTGGACCACGTGGAAGTTCTGACCGGCGGCGCATCCGCCGTGTATGGCTCCGACGCCATTGCCGGCGTGGTGAACTTCATCATGCGCAAGGATTTCGAGGGCGTCGAAGTCGATGGGCAATACAGCGTCTATCAGAACGACAACGGCAACGGCCACTGGGATCAGCTCAACACAAACGCTGGATTTAAGCCGGCGCCCAACAATTGGTGGGGCGGCCAGACCAACGACGCCACGCTGCTGATCGGCACCAACACGGCCAATGGCAAGGGCAATGTCACGGCGTATCTGGGCTACCGGAACACGCAGGCCGTGTTGGAATCCAAGCTCGACTACTCGGCCTGCACGATCGTCGGCAATCGCCACCCCGACTCGCTGGCATGTGCTGGGTCCAGCAACTACAATCGCTGGTTCTCGCTGGACAATGCGTACGCCAACTATTACTGCGGTTATTGCGGGATTGGCTACGACTTCTTCCAAGAGGGAAGTGGAAAGCCCGGCAGCGGGCACTTTGTTCCGTTCACAGGCACTCCGGAAAGCGGGCAGAGGTTCAATTACGGCGCCCTCAACTACCTACAGCGACCGGACACGCGCTACACGGGTGGGTTCTTCGCCCATTACGAAGTCACCCCGATGCTCGACGTGTATTCGAACTTCATGTTCACGGACGATCACACCCTGGCGCAGATCGCGCCGTCCGGTCTCTTCCTTGGCACAGGCATCACTTCGGGCGCATTTGTGCAGGTGAACTGCGACAATCCGCTGATGACCGCTCAGGAGCGGCAGTCGCTATGCGGACACAGCGCTTCCGGGGACGCCTGCACACCCAACGACGCCACGGGAAATTGCAACATCATTCCCGGGCAGTCCCTCTTGGAGATCGGGCGCCGCGACATCGAAGGCGGCAACCGAATCGACGATCTCCGGCACACCGCCTATCGCATGGTCATCGGCGCCAAGGGCGATCTCGGCAGCGGCTGGTCCTACGATGTGTATGGGCAATACGGCCTGAGCCTTTTCACCGAGACATACGACAACGAATTCTCGGTGCGGCGCGTGCAAAACGCGTTGGACGTGGTGCAGACCCCGCAGGGGCCTCAGTGCGTTTCCGCGCTTGAGGGCCAAGACACCACCTGCGTTCCGCTCGACATCTTCAACGGCATCGGCTCGATCACGCCGGACATGCTGAACTACATCAAGGCGCAGGGCTTCAAGGAAGGCTTCACCCAGGAGCAGGTGCTGAGTGGCTCCGTAACCGGTGATCTTGGCCAATGGGGACTGCAATCCCCGTGGGCAAAGACGGGCGTCGGTATTGCCGCCGGCGCGGAATACCGGGCCGAAGAATTGAACCTGAAGACCAGCCGCGACTTCCAGATCAACGATCTGTACGGGCAAGGCGGCGCCACGCTTCCGGTTCCCACGTCCGGCTTCAATGTGACGGAAGGCTTCGGCGAGGTGCGCGTGCCGGTGGTCGAAGGCATGCCGTACATGGAGGAAGTGCTGTTTACGGCCGGCTACCGGTACTCGTCATACAACACGGCCGGAGCCGTGGACTCCTACAAGTTCACGGGCGAATGGCAGCCGATCGACGATTTCAAGCTCCGCGCGAGCTATCAGCGCGCGGTCCGCGCTCCCAACGTGCTCGAGCTGTTCGTGCCGGCGAACAAGGTGCTGTTCGGCATCACGCTCGACAACTTCGCGAACGATCCCTGCGAATTCATCAAGACGGGTCAGTGCGCCGGCGTTCCAAATGCCGGCACCAAGGTCCTCGATTGTCCGTCGCAGCAATGTAACCAACTGACCGGCGGCAACTTGAACCTGAAGCCGGAAACATCCGACACGCGCTCGATCGGGCTTGTGTTCACGCCCACGTTCCTCGACGGGTTCACGGCCACGGTGGACTATTTCAACATCCGGGTGTCGGGCTTCATCGGCACTGTCGACCCCAACGAGACGTTGACATACTGCTACGATCCGAAGTTTGCGACGGCCGCAACGGAAACGTTCTTCTGCCCGTTGGTTCATCGCAGTCCGCAGGGTCAAATCTTCGGCCCGGGCTTCGTTTCGGCCCTCAACCAGAACACCGGCGCCTTGCAGACCAAGGGCTGGGATATGGAGGCCAACTACCAGAAGGACCTCGACGATCTGGGCATGACCGGACTGGGTTCGATTTCGGCCAATATGATCGGCACCCTGCTCAGCAAGCTGTCGACGACTCCTCTGCCGGTCCCGGGGATCGTCCCGCCGTACGATTGCGCGGGGCTCTTCGGCGGCCGTTGCGGCACGCCCAATCCGAGATGGCGCCACAAGCTGCGCGTGACATGGTCGTCTCCTTGGGACTTCGACCTCTCCGTCG
Organism: Alphaproteobacteria bacterium UBA6038; assembly: GCA_002429315.1. Classification (GTDB taxonomy): domain Bacteria; phylum Pseudomonadota; class Alphaproteobacteria; order Micropepsales; family Micropepsaceae; genus Rhizomicrobium. Next base: position 11,049 of record DIZC01000010.1, on the reverse strand, counting down.
ACTGGAGGCACTTCAGCGGTGTGAGGTTCCCGCTGAACGACATCCCGGCGGTCGACTATTTCGACTTGGCGACCAACTGGAACATCCGCGAAGGCGTCCAGATCCATGCCGGCGTGAACAACATCTTCGACAAGGAGCCGCCGGTCGTGAACAGCGGCCTCGCAGCGGCGCCGTTCGGCAACGGCAACACCTTCCCCGGTGTTTACGATGCCTTTGGCCGCACCATCTTCGTGGGTGCGACGATCAAGTACTAAATCTCGGAAAACGACACTGCAGCGGCGGCCCTTGGGCCGCCGCTTTTCTTTTGGACTTGCCGTGTGCCGGCGGTCCATGTCCTAGATTGGCCTTGAACCCGTGGAGCGCATGCGTCTGGCGCCGGCCATCGATACTCTGGATGCGGCGGTCGCGGCCGTCCAAGCCGCGCTTGCGGATTCGCGGATCGACCACGCAACCGCGCTTGCCTGCCAAGCACTCGAAACTGGCCTTGAAAGTCCCCTCTTTCTCAATCTCAGGGCCTATGCCCGGGAACGCGAGGGGCGACAGGTGGAGTCGCTTGACGATTTGCGGCGGGCGCATGCGCTTGCCCCCGCCGATCCGATGATCCTCAACTCGCTCGGCTTATGTCTTGCGCGCCTTGGCCGGATGCGGGAGGCGGTGTCCGCCCTGAACCAGGCGATCGAGCTCGCACCGGATTTCGCTCCCGCGCACTTCAACAAGGGCTGGATCTGCGAAGAGCTCGCGGAGATCGAAGAAGCGTCCCGGAGCTATGAACGGGCGGCAGCGCGAACGCCGTATCCGGCGGAAGCACTGGGGCGGATGGCGGGCTTAGCGGCGCGGCGGACCGCTTGGAGCGAGGCCCGCCGGCTGGCCGAGCAGTCATTGTCGGCGGACCCACGGAATCCTGCTGCAATCCTGGCGCTTGCGGCGGCAGATGCCGGAGACGGCAGCTTCGACCGGGCGGAGGAGCAGCTTTTGGCCTTGCTTGCTCGTAACGATCTTGATGGGCTGTACGAGGCAAAGGCGAAATCGGCACTTGGCGGCATTCGAGATGCGCAGGACCGCCCCGCAGAGGCCTTCCGTCTGTTCACCGATGCCAATGAGGTAATGCGCCGGCATTATGCGCCCCGCTACGCCGTCCCCGGTGCGGAAACGGTGATGCAGTCTCTCGACCGGCTCATTCGCTATTTCGAGGCGGTTCGCCGGGACGACTGGCGCCGGGATTCCGCCGAGCCCAGCCCGCCGTGCGAGCGGCACGTCTTTCTGGTGGGTTTTCCTCGCTCGGGCACCACGCTTCTGGAGCAGGCCTTAGCGTCCCATCCTGCCGTGGTCGCCAGCGGCGAACGAGACGCCCTCAGCCGCGTCCCGCCCAGCATTGCCACCTCCGAGGATCTGGACCGGCTTCTGCGATTGCCGGCGGCGGAGGTCGAGACAGCGCGCGGCGCCTATTGGGAGGCGGTCGCGCAGTTCGGGATCGATGTCGCAGACAAGGTCTTTGTCGACAAGCTGCCCTACAACACGATCAAGCTTCCGCTAATCGCCCGGCTGTTTCCCACCGCCAAGATCCTGTTCGCGCTGAGGGATCCACGCGATGTCGTGCTAAGTTGCTTCCGGCAACTTTTTCAAATGAGCCCGGTGAATTTCGAGTTCCTGCAGCTCGAAAGCACAGCCCGCTGCTACGATCTAACCATGCAGCTGGCGGAATTGTATCGCGCGAAATTGCCTCTTGACCTGCTTGCGACCAGCCACGAGGACTTGGTCACCGATTTTGAAGGCGGAATGCGTACAATCTGCGCTTTCCTCGGGATTGCGTGGAGTCCAGGCATTCTGGAATTTGCCGAACATGCCAAGACACGCGCAATCGCCACGCCGAGCGCCGCCCAGCTTCCGCAGGGCCTTAACCGATCTGGCATAGGCCGCTGGCGCCGCTACAAAACCGAGCTTGACCCGGTCTTGCCGATTCTGCAGCGGTGGGTAGAACGGTTCGGCTATCCGCCGGAATGACGAGGAACGGAGTTACGGAGTTTATGTCCACGACAAGCATCGGCGCCGATGACATGCGCTCCCGGGCGATCGCCGACATTCGCGCGGCGCTTGCGTCCGGGGATTTGAGTCGCGCGACCGAAATTGCCGATTTCACGATCCGCCGGGGCGTCCGTGATCCGCAATTGTACCAAATTCGCGGCCGCTGCCTTCACGATGCCGGTCGCTACGAAGAAGCGATCGCAGATTACCGTCGCGCCATGCCGTCCCCGCGCCAGGACCCGGCAATCCTTGGCGGCATCGGCGCGTGTCTGCTCAAGCTGGAACGTCTGCGGCAGGCCCTCGAAGCATTCGATGCAGGTCTTGCCATCAATCCGAAATCTCCGGAGTTGCACTATCACAGAGGGTTGGCGCTGGCGATGGACGGCCATCACGACGATGCCGCCCGCGCATACGAACGTGCCATCGCGCTGGCGCCGAACTATGCGGATCCGCTTTCGAACCTTGCATCCATTGCTGCGCGGAAAGGCGACCCCCGGACCGAAGGACTGGCGCGCCGCGCGCTGAGACTTAATCCACAGGCGCCGATGGCGAAGATTGCGTTGGCAATGCTGGATATGAAGAACCAGAACTTCGCGAAAGCCGAGCAGGCATTGCGCAGCCTGCTGGCCGAAGGCACACTCGCTTCCTCCGCGCGCGCTTCGGCGCAGAGCCTTCTCGCCGACACACTCGATGGGCAGGGCCGTTATGCCGAGGCCTTCGCCATTTACAGCGACGTCAATCGGAAGCTCCGCGACAAGAACGCAGAGCGCTTTCCCCGCCGCGGGGTGGAATCGGCGAATCACCTGATCGCCTATTTCGAGCAAACCTCAGCTGCCCGATGGTCCGCCGCCGACCCTCCAGCCGCATCGCCCGATGGACCCGCCGAGCACGTTTTTCTGCTTGGGTTTGTGCGTTCCGGCACGACCTTGCTGGAACAGGTTCTTGGCAGTCACCCGAACGTCATCGCCCTCGAGGAAAAAGGTCTGCTCAGCGGTCTGGACGATCGATTCTTGACCAGCAATATCGCGCTGGAATCTCTTGCGTCTCTCTCGGCCAGGGAACTGGCCGATTGCCGGGAAACGTATTGGCAGCGGGTCCGCACGATGGCCGAAAACGTCGCGGGAAAGGTGTTGGTCGACAAGCAGCCGCTGAACAGCGTCAAGCTACCGTTGATCTCCAAGCTGTTTCCCACGGCCAAGATCCTCTTCGCGCTGCGCGATCCGCGCGATGTGGTGCTCAGCTGTTTCCGCCGTCAGTTCAAGATCAATCTCGCGATGTTCGAGTTTCTATCGCTTTCCGACACCGCGGAGTTTTACGCCGCGGTCATGCAGCTGGCCGAGCTCTATCGCGCGAAACTTCCACTGCATGTCATGGATCACCGGTATGAAGACCTCGTGCAGGATTTCGAGGGGCAGGTGCGAAAGATTTGCGCCTTCATCGGACTCGAATGGGCGGACGAAATGCGTCAGTTCAACAAGCTTGCCCCTGCCGTCGATCTCCGCTCGCCCAGTGCAACGCAGGTCACCCGCCCGCTTTATGCGGAGGGGGCGGGTCACTGGCGAAATTATGCGGAGCAGCTCGCACCCGTACTGCCCGTTCTCGACCGATGGGTCCGGAAATTTGGGTATTCCCACGACTGACGGCAGCAGTCCTTTGGCGCGGCGGGCGGAGCGGCATGGCAACCGGTATTCAACCAGAACAGTATTTGAGGGACATTGCATCCGCGGTCGGCAGTTCGGACCTCTTGCGGGCCCATGCGATCGCAACGGAAGCCCTTGATCGCGGCTTGAGCCACCCGAGTTTCTTCAACGCCAGAGCTCTTTGGCTGGAAGAGCAGCAAAGGTTCCAAGAGGCGCTGCTGGAGTTCGGCCAGGCGCGGGCGCTGGCGCCCCTCGATCCCGATCTGCTCAATGCGATCGGACTCTGCCAGCTGAGGCTCCAGCAATTCCAGGACGCCGTCGAATCGTTTGAAGCGGCGCTCGCCGTCCGTCCCGTGCACGCGCTGACCTGTTTTCGCCTCGCCTGGGCCAATGAGATGGCGGGCGCTTACGACGCCGCGGAGCGAGCCTATGAGAGGGCCGCCGCGCTGCAGCCTAATCTTCCGGAGGCGCTGGCGAGCCTCGCCGGGATTCTGGCGACCAAAGGCGAGACATCGCGAGCGCGGTCCACCGCCGAACGGGCGCTCTCGGTTGCCCCCGGCCTGCCCAGCGCAAACCTAGCGCTTGCCATCGCCGATCTTTCCGACGGCGCATATTCCGCCGCCGAATCCCGCCTTCGCGACGCCGTCGCCAGGCTGAACTCCGCCGCAAATTCGAGGACTTGGGCGCGGGCTCAAGGCCTGCTGGGCGACGCTTTGGATGGACAAGGCCGGTTTGCCGAAGCATTTGCGGCCTATGCCGCGGAGAACGAGGCCCTGCGCGCCCTGTACGCCGGCCAGTTCTCGCAGCGAGAGCGCCCCGCAGACGGCGTGCGGCGTCTGATCTCCTGGTTCGCAGATGCCTCCAGGGAGGACTGGCTGACGGAACCCGGCGGGTTTGCCACGCCGGCTGCGGAGCATGTCTTTGTCCTTGGATTCATGCGCTCGGGGACCACGCTGGTCGGGCAGGTGCTGGCCGGGCACCCCGATGTGGTTGTCCTGGAGGAGCGCGATCCGCTTCAGGCGGCGGCGGAGCAGTTCCTCGGCAGCGAAGCAGGCTTCAATTCACTCGCCGGGCTTGCCGATACCGAACTTGACGTTTTGCGCGAAGATTACTGGGAGCGGATGCGGGAATTCGGGCTGGAGGTGAACGGGAAAGTCGTTGTCGACAAGCATCCGCTGAACACCCTCAAGCTGCCGCTGATTGCCAAGCTCTTTCCCGGGGCAAAAATCCTCTTCGCCATGCGGGATCCACGCGATGTGGTGCTCAGCTGCTTCCGCAGACATTTCGCACTGAACCCCGCAACCTTCGCGTTCCTCCAGCTGACCGAAGCCGCCGAGTTCTACGATCAGGTCATGCACGTCGCGGCCCTGTTCCGCCGAACGCTCCCACTGACCGTGCGCGAGGTCCGATATGAAGACGTCGCCGATCAGTTTGAAGCGACCGTTCGGGCCCTGTGCCCCTTCATCGGAATCGAATGGTCCGAAACGATGTCGGATTTCAGCGCCACGGCGGGCGCGCTGAGCATCCACTCGCCCAGCGCCCCGCAACTGCGGCGCGGACTGTCGCAGGAAAGCATCGGCCGGTGGCGCAATTATGAAGAGCAGATGGCGCCAATTCTCCCACTGCTCCAGCCCTGGGTCGATCGTTTCGGTTACACTGCAGGCTAGTGCCAGCCGCGATCGTCTTGATTGTATTCGCGAAGGCCGTTCAGTAATGCCGAGACGAGTTCGCGTTCCGCCTTGTTCAGGTACGGATTCCAGATATCGATCATCAGGATGACGCGCAGCCGGTCACTGTCGTTCCAAGCTTCATGCTCCATCGTGTCGTCGAAGACCCAAGCCTTCCCTTCCCGCCATTCGCGAACGTCGTTGCCGACGCGAAAGCCACAACCGTTCGGAACGATGAGCGGCAAATGCACCACCAGGCGAACGTTGGTGACGCTGGAATGCGGGGGAATCCGGGTGTGGGGCGCGAGCGTCGAGAACATCACCGTAGGCGCGAAATTCGGGATGTCGATCATGGGCACGGTTTCCGCCGCCGCCGCCGTCTTGGGGCAACGGTGACAGGCCGTGTTGAGCTTCTGGCCGTCTTTCCAGAGGAAATAGACGCTCCACCGCGGCGACCGGTTAAGTTCCGTCCATTGTTGCGTCGGCGCGCCTTCCGGATGATTCACGTACGGGACGAAGTCACGATTGTCCTCGCCATAAATGGCGAGGAATTCCTGGCGGATATCGTTCGTTGCCGCTTCGAGGAGCGGCAGCCAGGCAAACTCCGCGCGGTCATAGAACTGGATCGCCGGCAAGCGCGGAAAGTGGAGCATGCTCGGCTGCTGGACGTACACTTTCTTGCGCCCGAGGATCACCTCCTTGCACTCTTCAAAGCGGTCGAGCGAGAGATCCGCGTATCGCGCACGAAGAGCCGCCAGCTTCGCGCCCAGGTGCCGGTCGAGATGTTCGGCGTTCTGCGCAACGGCCGCCCCCGCGTGCGCGAGCGAGGTGCGCAGTTCCGGGGAAAGCAGGTGATCCGCAGGCGCGACGCTGAGCGCATTTCTGTAGATTTGGGCCGCCTGCTTGCTCAGCCCTCCGCGCTCTAGCGCTGCGCCTTTCGACAGCAGCGCCGGCAGAAAATAGGGATCGATGGCCAGCGCGCGGTCCAGCGCCGCCAATTCCGCCGCGGTATTTCCCGCCGCCCGGTGGGCAAAGGCGATGTTCAGTGCAATGGCCGGGGCGTTGGGATCCGCCCGGGCCGCCCGCTCCAGAAGGCTTAGCGCCGAGGCAATATCCTTCTGCATCAGCTTGTGCTGTCCCAGATGGAACAGCGCCTGAGAATGCTCAGGGGCAGTCGCCAACACCTGCGCCCACAGCCGAGCCGCCTCGTCCAGCCTGCCGCTTTGCATGGCCTGCTGCGCCGAATAAACCAGTTGCTGACCCTGCACGCCCAATGACCCGATCACTGCGGCCGCATTCTATCGCGGTGGGTGTGCCTCTGTCGCGGCTGCCGGCCGCGACACGCGTAGCACGTCAAGGCTCAGGCCTCAGTTGACCGGCAGATTGTCGGCCTTCATCTGCACGCCGCCGGACGACGAATCCGCCATCGCGCGAAGGACGGCGCGGGCAACCGGGAGCTGCTCGATCGCCGCAAGACCCTGCATGGCCCGGAGTCCGGCGGATGTGCCGCTGAACGCCGAGGCGAGCGCGGCAAAGAAGCTCGCCCGCTTGGGATAGACTCTGAAGCTCACCTCCTGGCGGGGCGCGATTCCGGTCAGCTTCTTGGCGTCCGCCACGGCGGCCCAGAAGCCGCCCAGCTCATCCACCAGCCCACGGCTCTTCGCATCGGCCCCGGTCCAGACGCGGCCTTTGGCGAGTGCTTGCACCTGGGTGAGCGGCAGCTTGCGGCCGGTCGCCACTTTCTGCAGGAAGTCGGCATAGATGACGTCAGCCTGGTGGTTGAGGTTTGCCCATTGGTCCGGCGTGTAGGGGCTGATGGCCGAATCCATCAGCGCGTTCTTTCCCACCCCGATCTGGTCGACGCCGATCCCGAGCAGCCCGGCGGACTTGCCGAACGATACCTTGCCGGTGAGCACGCCAATCGATCCGGTCAGCGTGCCGGGCTCGGCCACGATGCGGTCGGCGAAGCAGGAAATGTAATAGCCCCCGGACGCCGCCAGGGTCCCCATGCTCACCACCACGGGCTTGCCGGCCCGCCGCGCCTTCTGAAGCGCATTCAGGATCTGGTCGGACGCCGAGACCGATCCGCCCGGCGAATCCACCCGCAGCACGATCGCCTTGACCTGCGGGTCGTGCGTCGCGTCGCGGATTGCGCCGGCGTACACGTCCGAAGCGATGGCGGTGGTGTTGTCCAGCACGCCGTCATGCGATCCACCCTCCACGATTTCGCCGGCAGCCTCGATCAAAGCGATTTGTGGATGGCCAGCGCCTGTCACGTCGCTGATTGCGCGGGCGTACTGCCGCACCGTGACGGTCTTGGCCGCGCGGCCGCGGGCGATGGCGGCGTTCTTGGCATCGTCGTCATAGCCGATGCGGTCGATCAGATGGGCGTGCTGCGCATCCTCGGCAAATTGGGGGCTGCGATCGAAGGCGGCGGCGACGGCTTTGGGCGTGAGCTTGCGGTCCGCCGCGGCGCCGCTCGTGGCGCTGTTGTACCAGGACTGGAGAAACGCCGTGGTCTGCTCGCGATCGGGGCCGGTGTAGTCCTTCTCCATGAACATGTCGGCGGCACTCTTATAGTCGGAGCGCTTCACCAATTGGGGCTGGGCCTGAATCTTGTCGAACAAACCGCGGAGGAACAGCGCGCCCGCGCCCGCGCCGGACGCTCCGAACGGAGACTTCGGCTGCATCCAGATTTCGTTGGCACTGGCTGCGGCCAGATAGTCGCCCAGCGCGGCGGAGTCGAAGCCCTGCGAATGGGCGATCACAAACCGGCCGCTCTGGCGGAAGCGCCTGACCGCGGCACCGATCTCTTCGGCCTGTGCGACCGAAAGCTGGCCGTCGCCCACTCTCAGGAACAGCCCTTTCACGCGCGAGTCGCGGGAGGCGCGATCCAGCGCCAGGACGAAGTCCATGACGGTGAGCGAGCGGCCGACATCGAACGGGCCGGGCCGGCTGGAATCCGCTATTTGCGTGCGCAAGTCGGCGGTGAGCACCATATTGTCCGGCAGGCCGTCGCCGTGCGCCATGCCGATAATCATCAGCACGAGAAGAAGCAGCACGACGAACAGGGCGACCTTGGCGATCGCGTTCAGGGTCCCGAGCGCAATCGACTTGGACCAGTTGAGGAACGCAACCATGGAAATCACCTTCGGGAAAATTGGCCGGGCGGGTTCGAACTGCCGTTATATGGGATCGGTTGCCCCTGAGGCCAATAGGTCTTTCTCGAGCGGAACGCCCCGTTTTGCAGCGCTGCCCCAAGGACGAAAGGCCGTTAAGCTTCGTTTGCCACGGCCGGCGACCAGCCCCGCAATGAATCGGTGACGTGGAACCAGATCGAAATGACTTCGACATTTACCTCCAGCGGTCTTGAGCTCGCCTATGACGACATCGGCGAGAAGGAATGGGGCCGGCCGGTCGTCCTGCTGCATGGATACGCGTCGAACCGCACGGAAGGCTGGCGGCGGATGGGCTGGCACGGCGCTTTCGAGCGCAAGCGGATTCGCGTGCTCGCGCTCGACTGGCGCGGTCACGGCGACAGCGCCAAGCCCCACGACCCGCAGGCCTATACGCGCGAGCAGATGATCGGCGATGTCTTCGCGCTGCTGGATCGCCTCGGCATCGGCCGCGCCGACCTGTTCGGCTACTCGATGGGCGCGCGGCTCGCGATTCGTGCCGCGCTGGCGCAGCCCGACCGGGTTCCCGATCTCATTCTGGGCGGCATCGGCGAGCGGTTGTTTCGGCCAGCCGATGCAACCGGCGCTTTGGCCGCAGCGATGGAGGCCGAGAACCCGGATGTTATTTCAGAGCCGCTGCTGCGCAGCTTCCGTGCCTTCGCCGACGAACAGGGCGAAGATCGGCTTGCGCTGGCCGCCTGCGCGCGCGGCGGCGATTACGGGGTCACTCACGAGTTGCTGGCGGGCGTTCGGGCGCGCTGCCTGGTGGTTGCCGGCGCACGCGATGAACTCGCCGGCGATCCGCAAGCGCTTGCCGCCTCCATTCCCGGCGCGCGCGCGACCGCGCTGCCGGGATGCGATCATTTTTCCGCCATCCCGCACGCCCTGTTCAAGGCGGCGGTTTTCGATTTCATCGACGGCGAGTAGCCGCTAGCGCGATGCGGTCACCATCACCGGCGATGGCCGATAGAGCTGCGGATAGAGCTGCTTCAACCGCGCGATCTTCGGCAGATCGTTGACTTGAATGTACAGGCTATCCGGATGATGGATGAGATAGTCCTGGTGATAGCCTTCCGCCGGGTAGAAGCCCTTCGCGGGTTCGACGCGAGTAACGATCGGCACGGCGAAGGCATGCGCCTTCTCGAGCTGTGCAATATAGACGCGCGCGATCTTCTCCTGCATGGGCGTGGTGAAGAAGATTTCCGACCGGTACTGGGTGCCCTCGTCCGGTCCCTGGCGGTTCAGCTCCGTCGGGTCGTGCGCAGTCGAGAAATACACGCGCAGGAGCTCGCCGTAGGAGATCGCGCGCGGATCGAACGTGATCTGGACCGATTCCGCATGCCCCGTCCTCCCGGTGCTCACCGTGTCGTAATCAGCCGTGCGCTTCTCCCCGCCCGAATAGCCGGACAGCACCTTCGTCACGCCCTTCACGTGCTCGAACACGCCCTGCAGGCCCCAGAAACAGCCGCCTGCAAGCACGGCCGTTTCGGTCGTCGCAGCGGCGTGCTCGTCCATTGTCGGCGGGGGCAAGGCGCGCGAATCGTCTGCCCGTGCCAGTCCAAGAACGATGGCGCCGAGCAGGGGCAAGGCGAGAAGCGCCGCCGCCAGCCGCGCCAGTAAGGAGGCGATCTCCGAAATGGAACTGCGTTGCCTGTCCACTTGATTCTCCAATTCAGGCTTGCTGCTTGCTGCGGGCGACGAATCGCAACGACGCCGAATTCATACAGTATCGGAGTCCGGTCGGCTTCGGTCCGTCGTCGAACACGTGACCGAGATGGCCGTCGCAGCGGGCGCACGAAATCGCGGTGCGGCTCATGCCGATGGTGTCGTCGGCAGCCTCTACCACGTTGCCGCGCGAAATCGGCTGATAGAAGCTCGGCCAGCCGGTGC